>CAZTTS010000005.1:0-81544 GCA_964616165.1 uncultured Lachnospiraceae bacterium | reverse complement strand
ATAAATAGGACAAAGGTGAGAGATGAAGCTGAAAAAAGGAATAACATTAATAGCACTAGTAGTAACAATAATAATATTATTAGTATTAGCAGCAGTTACTGTATCTTTAGTATTGGGTCCAAATGGAGTAATTGAAAAAGCAAGAGGTGGAAAAGTAACAACTAGATATGCTACTATAATGGATAAAATTTATGAAAGAGATGCTAGACTAGAAGTAGCATTAAGGACGGGTGGAGAAGAAGAACCTGCTTCAAGCTTTATAGCTAAATTAATAGCAGAAGGTCTAATTACTTCTGAAGATTCATATGAAGATAATATTATATCTTTAGGCTTACAAAAAGATGGAACATATAAATATACAATAAGTGTTAGAGAAGGAATACTAAATATTGCAGATATGGATTTATATAATTCTTTGCCAGATGCTAATCTTCCAGAGAATGCATATCTTAAAGATATGACATTTATAGTAAGAACTACAAATCCAGGTCAAACTGTAACTCTTCCTATTAGTAATACAACAGGTTTAACAATTAATTGGGATGCAGGAGAAAACGAAGAAGAAAATGAAAACAACTATACTACACCACAACCAACAATTAACCCAACATATACATATTCACAAGTAGGAGATCATGAAGTACGAATTAGGGGAAAAGTATTACCAGGAACAAGTTTTGGTACCTTTTTTAATCCAGAAACTGTAGTTTCTACAGAAGAAGAATTAGAAGAGATGCTTTTGATACTAAGTAAGTCACCTATAGTAGAACTAAAATATTGGGGAGAAAATGACTTTAGTATTATTAATTCTTTTGCAGCATATTTAGAAAAAGATATTCCAGCTCCAAGTAGAAATAGCTTTATTAGAGTTTCAGATTTTTCTTCAGCTTTTGCTGCATTAGGTTTAGGTCCACATTTAGAAGGTGAGAGCCAACTTGAAGACTTGCACAAGCACGAAATTCCAGAAAATTTATTTGCTTATGCTCCAAGTGTTAAATCTTTTGATTTTACCTTTGCATTTGCTTACACATTAAAAAACAATATTCCAGCAAAGTTATTTATCAATTCTCCAAATGTAACAAGATTTTACGGTACTTTTTTTAATTCTGATAGTTTAACAGAAATACCAGCAGGATTGTTTGCTAATTGTTCAAAAGCAACAAATTTTGGAAGTGCTTTTAATCGTTGTAGAAGTTTAACAACAATTCCATCAGGATTATTTTCTAATTGTCAACAAGTAACAAGTTTTTATATGACTTTTTATAGATGTAGTGATTTAACAGAAATAGGCCCAGGATTATTTACAAATTGTACCAAAGCAACAATTTTTAGATCTACTTTTGAGGATTGTCATAATTTAACAGAAATTCCAGCAGGGTTATTTGTTAATTCCATACAAGCAACAGATTTTGCCCTTGCTTTTGCTCAATGTAATAGTTTAATAGAAATACCGACAGGATTGTTTATAAATTGCACATATGTAACATCTTTTGAAGAAACTTTTACAAATTGTTATAGTTTAATAGAAATTCCAGCAGGATTATTTGATAACTGTTTAAAAGTAACAAATTTTAAGTCTACTTTTGCTGCTTGCTTAAGTTTAACGGGAAATGCACCAGAATTATGGAATAGATCAGGAGTAGATGGGACTAGATGTTTTACTCAATGTGGTCCATTAGCAAATTATTCATCAATACCTGCAAATTGGAAGTAATGTTATATTAAACAAAGATTATTTTGATGTAAAACTTATTAAATTTAAATAAAAAAATTTTAATAAATTAACCTAAGAAATTGGGTTAATTTTTATTAAATCTTATTTTTGTGGTTGAAAATAAGATTTAACTAATATAAAATATACATGAAAAGATATACAAAAGATGGGGAAAAATGTTTTTTTGGAATTACGATGTAAATAAAATATTAAAAGGCTTTGGAACAGATAGAGATTTTGGTATTTCACGGGAAAGAGGCAGCAAAAAGGCAGGCTAAATATGGTGAAAACAAAATTGAAGAAGTTAACAAGAAGAGCCTTTTTTCTATTTTTGTTTCACAATTTGCTGATATTATGATAATTATTTTATTAATTGCAGCAGGACTAGCCGCATTTATTGCAATTAAAAATAATGAAGGTTTTACTGATACAATAATAATTTTAGCAATAGTAATTTTAAATGCAATAATAGGGACTCAACAAGAATATAAGGCTGAGAGAGCTCTATATGAATTACAAAAAATATCTGAAACACAAACAAAAGTTATTAGAGATGGAGTTATAGTTAGTGTTAAAGCTCATGAATTAACTTTAGGTGATGTTGTTATTCTAGAAGCAGGTGATTATGTTTCTGCAGATCTTCGCATTATAGAAAGCTATAATTTACAAGTAGATGAATCACATTTAACAGGTGAGTCTGAATCTATAATAAAAGAATCAAATTTAATTAAAGATACAAAAATAGCCCTAGGTGATATTAAAAATATGGCCTTTGCTTCTTCCTTGGTTACAAAAGGTAGAGGTAAGGCAGTAGTTGTAAAAATAGGTGAAAACACAGAAGTTGGTAAAATTGCAGCAATGATGAAAAACACTAAACAGCCAACAACTGCAATTCAAGAAAAAATAAAATCATTAGTTAAATCATTATTAATATTCTTACTTTTTGCATGTTTCTTTGTTTTTATTCTTGGTATTCTATATGGTAAATCATTTATGACAATGTTAATGATGACAGTTTCTTTAGCTGTTTCTGCTATTCCTGAAGGTTTACCAGCCATTACTACAGTTGTTCTTGCTGTTGGAGTTCAAAGATTAGTTAAGAAAAATGCAATAGTAAAAAAACTACCTGCTGTAGAAACTTTAGGTTCGGTTTCAATTATATGTTCAGATAAAACAGGAACATTAACACAAAATAGGATGAGGGTTGAAAAGCTATATTATAATGGAAGAATCCATGATTTAAGTTATTTAAGCCATAATGAAACATTAACTAGACTTGTTACAGGTTTTATGCTTTGTAATGATAGTAAAGTGTCAAAACTTGGTCTTACAGGTGAACCAACAGAAACAGCTTTAACAAGAATGGGTTTTGAACTTGGTTTTGATTCAAACTTATTATTTTGGTATGACAGAGTTGCAGAAATTTCTTTTGATTCCAATAGAAAATTAATGACCACAGTAAATAAAATAGGAGATAAATATATTGTTTATACAAAAGGAGGTTTAGATGAAGTTATATCTAAATGCTCTGCATATGAAATAGACAATAATATATATACAGATGAATATAAATTTATGGGATATAGAGCAGAAGTTTTATCTGCAAATGATGAATTAGCAAGAAATGCAATGAGAGTTCTTGCAATTGCATATAAGATATTAGACTATGAACCAAGACTAGATGATTATCACACTTTTGAAGAAAATTTAATATTTTTAGGAATGGCAGGAATGATTGATCCACCAAGAGAAGAAGCTAAATCTTCTATTGAAGCTTGTAAAGAGGCAGGTATTCTTCCAATTATGATAACAGGTGATCATAAATTGACTGCAGAAGCTATAGCAAGAGATTTAGGCATACTAGAAGAAAATTATGAAGTTTTAACAGGAGTAGAATTAGATTCTATGTCAGATGAAGACTTTAAAAACAATATTAATAAGTATAGAGTTTATGCTAGAGTTTCTCCTGAGAATAAATTAAGAATTATAGAAGCATGGCAAGATCAAGATAAATATGTAGCAATGACAGGTGATGGTGTTAATGATGCCCCAGCACTTAAAAAAGCAGATATTGGTTGTGCGATGGGAGTACAAGGTACAGCAGTTGCAAGAGAAGCCGCAGACCTTATTTTAACTGATGATAATTTTTCAACAATTGTAGAAGCAACAAAAGAAGGAAGACGAATATATGATAATATAATGAAAGTAATATTATATTTATTATCATCTAATATTGGAGAAGTTATTATTATATTTTTATCAATGTTAGTTCTACCTTTAATAACTAAGATGTTTAATATTCATACTGGTGATTTAATTCCTTTGCTTCCAATCCATATATTATTTATTAATCTTATAACTGATGCATTACCTGCAATAGCTTTATCTGTTGATCCTGCAAGTAAAGATGTGATGAAAAGAAAACCAGTTAAAAGAAAAGGTGTTACAGAAAAAGGCTTTAAATATAGAGTGCTATATCAAAGTTTAATGATAGGATTATTGTCTTTTATAGCATTTCTAATTGGATTAACTAGCAAGGGAAGTGATGCAGAACGTATTGCAATAGCTCAAACAATGACATATGCAGTATTAGGCTTTTCACAATTAGTACATGTTTTTAATGTTCGAGATAATAGAAAAACAGTATTTTCTAAAGATTCTTTTAAAAATAAGCAATTGATTTTTGCAATAATTTTTAATGTTATATTAATGATTTTAACATTGTCTGTTCCGGAAATTCGTGATATATTTAAATTAGCTATAATACCTATTGATATGATTGCAGTGATGATTATACTAATATTATTACCAATATTTATTGTAGAGTTCATGAAATTATTTAAACTTAACGAAGTAAAAGAGGAAAAAGATGATATGGATTAAAATACTAGTAGCAATACTAGCGAGTATATCTGTTGTATTAATATTTGATGCAAGACCAATTGTAAGAAAATTCTTTACATCTTCAGATAGAAATTCAGCAACAATTTTATTGAAAATAATAGGGGCAGTTTTGCTATTAGTTTGTACTATATTGTTTAGAGTAATTTTTTAAATATATTTTTTAAAATATAAATATGAATATATAGATAAATTATAAAAAAAATAAAAAAGGAATATAAAATAAAGAATAAAGTTTTGGTATAGAGTAGGAGATAAAATGTTTAGGGTTACAATAGGAAATAAGGTTAAAGAAGTAGAAAAAGGATCAAGAATATTTGATGCTTTTGAAGAAGAAATAAGAGCAAGCAGTAGATTTATAATTGCTTGTAGATTTAATAATGAAGTAATGTCTTTAGGACATAGAATACATGCTGATGGAGAAATAAAATTATTAGATATGACATCAGATGATGGGAAAGTTGTATATATAAGAGGACTATTATACATAATGTCTATGGCTGTATATCAGCTATACCCACAAGCATATTTGACTATTAATTATCAATTATCAAATGCTATGTTTGCTGAAATTACTAATATGGAAATAACAGAAGAAGTAGTAGAAAATATTCAAAGAAGAATGGAAGAGATAGTTGAAAAGAACTTAAAGATAATTCCTAAAATAATGACAAAAGAAGAAGCTCAAGAATTAATGGATAGAGATGGAACACTAAGAGGAAGAGCACAGCTTGATAATGTAACTAAAGAGAAGGTTAAACTATATTTTTGTGAAGATTATTATAATTATTTTTTAGGTGTTATGCCAATGGCAACAGGATTTGCTAAAATATTTTCAGTTGAAAAATATGAACATGGATTTATTTTGCGTTATCCAGACAATTTAGAGCCTGATGTATTACAATCTTTTGAAAACAATAAAAAATTATTAAATGCATTAAGAGAATATGAAGAAATATATACAATATTAGGCTTAAACACATTGTATAAATATAATAATGCACTAAAGTCTAATCCAAAGGATGTTGTATTACTATCTGAAGCATTACATGAGAAAAAAATAGCTAATTTAGCAGATCAAATTATTCAAAGAGGTAATGTAAAAGTTATTTTAATTGCAGGACCTTCTTGTTCAGGCAAAACTACTTTTGCAGGTAAATTATCTACAGCATTAAGACTTGATGGTGTTAGACCAGTAACAATATCTGTTGATAACTATTTTGTTGAAAGACCAGATACACCAAAAGACGAATTTGGGAATTATGATTTTGAAGATATAGAAGCAATTGATTTAGAATTATTTAACAAAGACTTAATGGGATTAATAAATGGAGAAGAAGTAATAATTCCAGAATTTGATTTTACAGTAGGAACTAAAACTTGGAAAGAAGAAAGAAAACTTAAGATAGATGAAGATCAAGTATTGATAATTGAAGGAATACATTGTTTAAATGATAGATTAACTTACTTAATTGATCCAAACCAAAAATATAAGATATATATATCAGATTTAACTGTATTAAATATTGACTATTTTAATAGGATTTCAACTACTGATACAAGGCTTTTAAGAAGAATAGTTAGAGATAATAGTTTTAGAGGGTATACTCCAGAACATACTCTAAAGGGTTGGTATTCTGTTAGAAGAGGTGAGAGAAAACATATCTTTCCTTATCAAGAAACAGCAGACTTCATGTTTAATTCTTCTATTATATATGAATTATCGGTATTAAAAGCACATGCTATTCCATTATTAGAACAGATACCTAATAATATCCCAGAATACAGTGAAGCTAAAAGATTAATTTCAATGTTAAAATACTTTGCTGATATTGATGAAGATTTAATACCTAATAATTCACTTCTTCGTGAATTTATTGGTGGAAGTATATATGATTAAAAATGATGAAGAATTTATTTGTGATAATTGCAAAATTCTAGTAAAGAAATTAGAATATACATCAAGAGATCATTGTCCAAATTGCCTTTATTCAAAACATGTTGATATTACTCCAGGAGACAGAAAAAACCCTTGTAAAGGCATTCTAGAGCCTATAGGATATGTATTAAAAGATGGTAAAGAACAAATAATATACAGATGCTTAAAATGCGAAAAAATACTTAAAAATATAGTTGCAAAAGATGATAATAGAGATTTAATAATAGAGTTAACGACAAAGGTAGTTAAAGAATGAAAAAGTATAAAGAAATTATACAAAATATCTTAATTGAAAAAGCAAAGTTAAACAAAGATATTGTTTATACTATTGTTGAAGAGTCAAATGAAAAATTTGATTCAGATTTTTCTGTTGTTTGTTTTCCTTTAGCTAAAGAATTATCTAAATCACCTCAAATTATAGCAGAAGAATTAAAACCATTATTTATTAATATTCCAGAGATTGAATATGTTGATATTGTTTCTGGATATATTAATATTAAAATCAATAAAAAAGATTTAGCTAAAGAAGTTTTAAATGAATTTAATTCTAGAAAAGATAAATATGGTGTTGATGAAAATGAAGAAAAAGAAAATTTAAATAAAACAATACTTGTTGAATTTTCATCGCCCAATATAGCGAAAGAATTTCATATAGGACATTTAAAAACAACTTTAATTGGTGCATATCTATATAGATTAAACAAATTCCTAGGATATAATACTGTGGGTATAAATCATCTTGGAGATTATGGTACCCAATTTGGTAAATTAATCGAAGGATATAATTTATGGAAAGATGAATATAATTTAGATAATGAACCTATTAAAGAATTAACTAAAATATATATTAGAATAAATGAACTTTCTAAAGCAGATAATGAAGTAGCAGAAAGATGTAGAGAAAACTTTAAAAAGTTAGAAGAAGGGGATCCTGCAACTTTAAAGATTTGGGAATTATTTGTTAATTTATCATTAAAAGAATTTGAAAAAACATATAAAAAACTTAATATTCACTTTGATGAAATAAGAGGAGAATCTGCTTATTCTAAAGATATAGGTGGTGTAATTAATTTACTTGAAGAAAAACATTTATTAAAAGATTCAGAAGGTGCTAAAATTGTTGATTTAGAAGATGAAGGTTTAGGTATTGCTTTAATACAAAAGTCTAATGAATCAAGCCTATATTTAACTCGTGATATTGCTACACTACTGTATAGAATAGAAAAATATAATTTTGATGAATCACTTTATGTTGTTGCATCTGAACAAATACAATATTTTAAACAATTATTTAAAATTGCTGAATTACTAGGATTAGATAAGAAATATATTAATGGCTTAAAACATATTCCTTATGGAATGGTTAGACTTCCTAGTGGCAAAATGTCAACAAGAGTAGGGAATGTTATTACTGTTGAAGAATTATTAGATGAAGCAGTTAATAGAGCTCATAAGATAATAGAAGAAAAAGATAATATCGAAGATAAAGAAGAAAAAGATGATATTGCAAATAAAGTAGGAATAGGTGCAATAGTTTTTAGTAATATTTCTACAACTCTTATTAAAGATCAAGTTTTTGATTGGAATGAAGTGTTAAATTATTCTGGAGAAACTGGACCATATATTCAATATAATTATGCTAGAATTTCTAGTTTGTTTAAAGAATATAGCATACCTCAACTAGAAGATATTGATATTAATATATTAATAGAGAATGTAGATTCATATAATTTATTAAGAAAAATTTATAAATATCCATATATTTTAAAAGCATCAAGAGAAAAAGATGAACCTTCAATTTTAACTAATTATATATTAGATTTAACTAAAGAATTTAGTAATTATTATACAGAGAATAAAATATTAGTTGAAGATGAAAAAGAAAGAAATACAAAACTATTTTTAAGTAGTATTATAGCAAGTATTATTAAAAATGCTTGTAAAATTATGGGGATGGAATTACCTCAAAAGATGTAAGGAGGACATTATGGGAAGTACAAATAATATTTTGATTGCTAAAAATATAAAAACCAATAAGAAATATAAGATAATATTTTTTATTATACTATTATTAACAATATTAATATTTTTTAGCTCTCATAAAGTATATGCTGCAAATGCTAAAGTAAGTGTTACACCAACTAATCCTAGAGTGGGAGATACCATTACAGTAAAGGCTGAAATAACAGGCAATGATTGTTATAGTATACATTTTACCAATTTAGATGAATCAACAAATTTAGAATATATTAGTATGGATTCTCAAAAGAAAGCTTCAGGTACGACTCCACTTACAGGGTCTATTCAAGCTAAATATAGAGTAAAAAGTGCAGGTGATGCATGGATTTCATTAAAATTAAAAATTGAATCAGCAAAACTTAAAGACAAAAAACTAGATTTAGATAATATTGTAAGTAATATTGTAGATAAAAAGATAGATATTAAGATTGTTCCTGCAGCTACTAATGTTGAAGAAATGGAAGCTAAATTTGAAGTTACAGACAATGATGTTAATATAAGACCACATCCTTCAACTACATATAGTGTTTTAGGAGTATATAGTAAGGGTAAAGTAATTAATGTAACAGGAAAAGCAGGCGAATGGTATCAATTTACATATGAAAATTCTGAAGCCTATATGCATAAAGATTATTTAAAAGAAATAAAAGAAGAAAATGAAGTAGTAGAAGAACCAAAAAAAGAAGTAATAGAGCTAGATGATCAAGAAGAAGAAAGAGAAGAAATAAAAGATCCAAAAGTAAAAGATCCAAGAGATCAAAAAGATAATACAATGGCCTTAATAATTGTTGCCCTTCTGATTGGTGGAGGAATTCTTGCAGCCTTAATTTACTTATTTAAACAAGGTAAAGATGATGATAATGATTTAAAATATGGAAAACAAAAAGATGATGAGAAAAAAAGATCTTGGGATAGATAAAATCTTTTGAAAAAATAAAATATTAAATATAAACATAAGATTAACAAAAATTTAAACATACTAGAGGTAAATATGAAAGAAAGCCCAAATGACTTATATAGTCAAATTTTAAAGAAACTAGAAGAAAAAGAATCTGTAAATAGTATTATTGATAAAAACACAGATCCAATTGATACAAATATTTTAGAAGAGTTAAAAGAATCAGAAGATACCAGTAATACTGATGATTTAGACTTTAACCTAGATGAACGTAAATCAGAAATGATTGAAGAATTCTTAGGTAAACAAGATTTTTATATAGAAAATGGAAATGCTGAAGAACAATCAGACCAAAAAAATTCAAAGAAAAAGAAAACAAAACAAAGAAAAAAACAAACAAAAGGGAAAGAAACAAAAGGGAAAGAAACAAAAGAAAAAGAAACAAAACAAAAACAAAAAAGAAAAAAAGCAAAATCAAATTCTAAGGTACAAAGTAAAGATGCAAGAAAAACAAGAAAACTATTAAAGTTAATGATTTTTATTCAAATTATTTTACTTTCAATTTTAATTTATCTACTATATGTTAAAATTTATGATTCAAATATAGAAATACCATTTATAAAACCGAATATTGAAAATGGTTTTGAGCTTAATGAGGATATATTAAATCAATTAGAAAACGGTGAAGATTCAGAAAATGATGATAGTCATCAAGATAATGAAGACGATGAGTAATCACGGAAAAAGAAAAACAAAATAAGGTTATAATTTAAATAATAAATTAAACAATGAATTCTAAATAATAAATTTTGAACAATAAAGTATTAATATTTAGTTTTTAATTTGATTATTTTTTAAAAGTATAGTAATGTGTTAAAAAATAGAGGGGGATACCTCTCTTTTTTATATTAAAATAACAATATATAAATATTAAAAATTATAAAGAAAGAATATGAAAAATATGAATGAAGATAAAGACTATTATTGGACTTGGTTTTTAAGTTTAGATATAGCTAATAGTATAAAAAAAGAATTATTATTAGAATATGGGAGTGTTGAAAAAATATATTATGAATATATATATTCAAATAAGTATAATGAAAACACTAATTTAGAAATACTATTAAATGAAAAGAAAGATAAAGCACAAACATATTATCAATATATTAAAAAATACAATATAAAGATAATTAAATATACAGACAAAATATATCCTGAAAAATTATTAAATTTACAAGATTATCCAATTTGTCTACTAGCAATTGGTAATATAGAACTATTATCAAAAAAGCATATTGCTATAGTTGGAGCTAGAGATTCATCTGAATATGGTGAAAAAATAACAGCAGATATATCTAATATTTTGTCAAAAAAAGATTATACAATTGTAAGTGGACTTGCTAAAGGTATTGATAGAAAAGCTCATATTTCAACCATTAAATATAATACTATTGCTGTTATAGGTTCAGGAATTACTAGAAAAACATTTTATCCTAAAGAAAATTATGAATTAATGATTGAAATTATAAGAAAAGGGGGATTAATTTTAAGTGAAAACATGCCCGACTCCAAACCATATAAATGGAAGTTCCCACAAAGAAACAGAATAATTGCAGGGCTTGCTGATGCGGTAATTATAACAGAAGCGAAAAAAAGAAGTGGTTCTTTAATTACAGCAAGATTTGCTCTAGATTTAGGAAAAGAAGTTTATACAATTCCAGGTAATATTGATAATAATAAATATTCCGGAAATAATCTTTTAATATTAGATGGAGCTATACCTATAACAGAAATAGAAGATTTAGATATTTATTTTTAATAATATAAATAAGAGAATGCTTTTAAATTAGGCATTATACAAGTTTTAATTGAATTAGCTTACTTGTAAAGTTTAGTAAGATGATATAAAATAAAGTTAGTAAAATATTTTTTAAGTACAAAAAACTAATCATGAAAGCTTATACTAAAACTAAAATAATTAAAATGTTTTATGTAATTTAAATAAGAAAGATAAAAAATGAAACCAATTGTTGCAATAGTAGGAAGACCAAATGTTGGTAAATCGAGATTGTTTAATAGAATAATAGGTGAAAGATTATCAATTGTTGCTGATACTCCTGGTGTTACAAGAGACAGATTGTATAAAGAAACAGAATGGAATGGAGTAGTGTTTGACTTAGTTGACACAGCAGGCCTTGATGAATCTAAAGATGAAATAACACAAGAAATTCGAATGCAAGTTGATACTGCAATGGATTTAGCAGACCTTGTATTATTTGTTGTTGATTTCCAAACTGGAATTATGAAAGAAGATGAGGAAGTAATTAGAATTCTTAGAAAAGCTAATAAGAATTCTTTATTAGTTATTAATAAATATGATCAATATATTAAAGATGATCCTGAAATATATGAATATTATTCGTTAGGATTAGAACTATATCCTGTATCTGCAGAAGCTGGAAAGGGGATAGGAGACTTACTAGATGCTGTTGTAAATAAACTACCTAAAATAAAAAAAGAAGAAGATGATGAAAGCATTAAAGTTGCAATTATTGGTCAACCTAATGTTGGTAAATCGTCTTTAATTAATAAATTAATTGGTGAAAGCAGAAATGTTGTATCATCAACTCCAGGAACAACGAGAGATGCAATAGATACTAGTTTTGAAAATAAATTTGGTAAATATATTTTTATAGATACAGCTGGTATTAGAAAAAGAAAAAGTATTAATGAAGAAATAGAAAAATACAGTATTATTCGATCATTCCAAGCAATAGATAGAGCAAATGTTTGTATTGTTATTATAGATGCAATAAATGGTGTTACTGAACAAGATACTAAAATTCTAGGTAGAGCCCAAGATGCAGGCAAGGGAATAATAATTGCTGTTAATAAATGGGATTTAATTGAAAATAAAGAAAAAGAATATGATGCACATTTTGAAAAAATTAGAAGTCAATTACAATATGCTTCATATGCACCGATTATATTTATTTCAGCACTTACAGGTCTTAGAACTGAAAAATTATTTGATTTAATAAATAAAGTAAATGAAGCAAATTCTTTGAAAATTTCAACATCTATTTTAAATCAAATTATTTTTGATTCAATTGCAACTAATCAACCGCCATCTAAAAAAGGCAGAAAGCTAAGTATTTACTATGTTACTCAAGTTTCAAGTAAACCACCAACTATACTATTTTTAGTTAATGATAAAAAACTATTTCACTTTACATATCAAAGATATTTAATAAATAATTTAAGGAAAGTTTTTGAATTAGAAGGAAGTCCTGTAAGATTAATAATAAGAGAAAAAGATAAAAATAAAAAATAAAACAAAACCAAACAAAAAATATAAAAAAAACATAAACAAAATTAAAACAACAAATAAAGAAGAGAAATAAAAGGAGAAAACATGGATGATATAATAGGAATAATATTAGTAGCTTTGGCTTCATATTTATTAGGAAGTATATCTTTTGCTACAATATTTAGTAAACAATTAAAAGGTATAGATCCTAGAGAACATGGAAGTAAAAACCCTGGTACAACTAATGTTTTAAGAACTGCAGGAGTATTACCAGCCGTTCTTACATTAATTTTTGATATACTAAAAGGTGTTTTACCAATATTAATAGCTGTATTTTTAGCTAGGTGGACTAATATGTCACATGGATATTTATTACCACAAGTTGCTGGAATATCAGTAATCTTAGGACATATGTTTTCAATTTATTATAAATTTAAAGGTGGAAAAGGTATTGCTACCGGAATAGGAGTAATCTTAGTTCTTAATTGGCAAATTGCACTAATTGTTGCTTTATTTGCCTTATTAGTAATGCTCCTTTCTAGGTATGTATCTTTAGGATCAATTTCTGGAGTTACACTATATTTTGTTTTATCAATATTTTTAAGAGATGCAAATATTATTGCTGGTCCTACAATTACTTTTGTTGTTACTGCATTAATAATAGCTGTTCTTATTATATATAAACATAGAGAAAATATTAAAAGATTAAAAAAAGGGGAAGAAAATAAAATTTCTTTCAAAAAGAAAGATGAGAATTAGAAGAAAAAAATGGGCAAAAGATGAGTTAAATGATTCTCCAATATATATTCATAATCCAGAAGAATTTAAAAATAATTGGAGAAAGAAATTTAACAATAATAATCCTATACATATTGAACTTCGGATCAGGAAAGGGTGGCTTTATTGCTAAATTAGCAAGTGAAAACTTAAATATAAATTATATTGCAATTGATATGGTAGAGGCAATGTTAGGATTAGCAAATAGAGCAATTACTAATGAATATAAAGAGAAAGACTTAAAACTAGATAATATATTATTAGTAAGACAGAATATTGACTATATAGATAAAATGCTTGGTAAAAAGGATAAAATTGATAGAATATATGTTAATTTTTGTAATCCATGGCCAAGAGGAAAGCATAATAAAAGAAGACTAACACATTATTCAAAATTAAAAATGTATACTAATTTCTTAACTAAAAATGGCGAAATATATTTTAAAACAGATGATGATGATTTGTTTAATGATACAAATAGATATTTAGAAGAAGAAAACTTTAAGATTATAGATTCTACAGTTGATTTGGGAGTTAAAGATATATTTAATCCCAATATAGAAACAGAGCATGAAAGAATGTTTAAAAATGCAAATTTAAAGATCAAAGCTTTAATTGCAAGAGGAGGAAAAAATGATTAAACTTCAAAACTTATCTAAAAGGGAAGGCAAAAAGATTATATTTGAAGACATAAACTTTGAAATAAAAAAAGGAGAGGTTGTTGGTATATTAGGTAAAAACAGTAGTGGAAAAACAATGTTACTTGATATGATTATTGGACTTAAGCGCCCTAATTCAGGTAATATTCTTTTAGAAGACAAAGATATTTTTGAAGATATCTTTGATACTAGAAGAAAAATCGGATACATGTCTGAAACTCCTATTTATAAAGATATGCTAGTAAAAGAATATTTGAAATTTCTGATAAAAATAAGGAATGAAGATGAACAAAATTTAATTATAAATGATCAAATAGAAGCTTTTTCATTGCAAACAATTGAAAGTGAATTGGTTGGAAGTTTATCTAGATCTGAAAATAAAAAATTAGCAATTGCTGGTGCATATGTTGGAGGTTCAAAAATTGTTTTATTAGACGAACCATTTATTGGTTTAGATATAGACGATGTTGCAAGTATTGTGGATCTTATAAAATCAAGCAAAAAGAAAATTACAACAATTATTGCGACGCATTCTGATGAACATCTTGAAGAAATATGTGATAGAGTTATAATAATTAATAAAGCAAAAATAGTTGCTGATATAAAAATAGATGATCTTAAAAAAGACAAGAAAAGTTTAAAATCATATTTTATAGAAGTTACTAAGGAATAGAGGGAAAAATGAAATCAATATACATAAAAGAAATAAAAACATATTTAAATCATATTTTAACATATATAGTTGTGGCATTATTACTGGGGGTTAATGTCTATATATTTGCTAATGAAGTCTTTAATAACAATTTATACCAAATTAGTCTTATAAATTATGAATTACCTATTTTTACTCTTTTAAAATGGGTTATAAGTTTAATACCAATATTAATGTTTTTAACTTATACTGTTCAAAAAAATAAAAGAGTAGATACTCATTTATATACTTCAAATATAACGAGTTTTAAAATAGTAGTTGCAAAAACATTAGCAATATCAACAATTATTTTAATACCATTTATAATTATTTTAATAATAAATGTATTACTAATGTTAACTATATTTCCTGCATCAGCAATGGTTTTAACTGTATATATATTAGCAGTTCTAGTAGTATTAGTATCAGCTTCATTTAGCACAGTAATGTATTCTGCATTTAAAAATCCAATTATTGCATTAATTTTTATATTAATTATACAAAATATATTAATGATAATTTTCTCAATAATAACATTATTAGAAAAAATATTATTTCAATCATATTTACAAGGTTTATTGCCTCTAGCAACAACTCTTATGCTTACATTTTTTGTTATAGTTTATACTATAATTTCGACATTAATATTAAATAAGAAAAGAAATATAATGTAAGGAGAAGAAATGGAAAAAGAGAATAAAGAGAATAAAGAGAATAAAGAGAAAGAAGATAAAATGAACACAAAAAAAGATAAGAAAGAACCTAAAGAAAGAAAAAATAAAATTAAAAAAGAAAAGTTAGATAAATTCAGAAACAAAAAGAATAAAAAAAATAAAGATAGTGAAAAAGCAAAAAAACTAAAACTAACGAAAACAAAGGGTAAAGGGAAAACTATTTCTAGAGAAAAGCTATCAATGATTTTAGTTTTAATAATTACAATTATATTAGCATTAGCCTTATTTTTAAATCTAGCAATAAGAAGAGATGTTATATTTAATTTTGATTTAACATATTCTAAAATGTATAGATTAACAAATGAATCTAAACAAATAATTAAAGATGTAGATGAGCCAGTTGAGATTAATATTGACAGTAGTTTACAATATGTTCAAATAACAGAAGTATTGGATGAAGTTGTAAAATTAAATGATTTCATTACACTTACATATAGAGATTCAGGAGCAGATGATTCAGATGAAGAAGATCAATTATATTATACAACCATTTTTGTATCTGCAACAGAAAGGGAAGATGTATCAATATCTTTTTTTGATTTAAATTTTGATAGTAGTTTAATAGATGGCAAAACATTTAAACAATACACTCTTTTAGAAGAAAAATTGGTAAATGCCATAATTTCAGTTACCAATGATGAAACGCCTGAAAATCCAAGTGTTGCATTTTTAACAGGACTTGACGGATCAAGCATAGAAGAAGAATTAATTAATCTATATACAGAATTAAGATCATTTGGCGTTTTTCCAATAGAACTAGACTTAAAAAAAGATAATATTCCTGAATCAGTAAAAATTATTGGAATTGTTGGACCAATGAAAGATATTAATAAAACAGAATATAATAAATTAATTGACTTTCAAGCTAGAGGAGGAAATTTTGTTATTGGTGCTACTTTTGTAGAAGAAAATACTCATTCTAATTTTAAAAAACTCCTATCTTCTTATGGAGTGCAATTACCAGTTGGAGGGGTTTTAGACTATAAAGATGGGTATAGATATTCTTTTATGCAAAGCACAGGAATTATTAGAAATTATAATAATATACTCTTACCAATAGCTACAAGCGACAATGATTTAACTAAAGATATGGTTTTTGAAGGCACAGCCCCATTCTTTATATTTCCAACTCAAATAGTATTGGATTCAGAAAAAAAATTAGCAGAAAAAAACTTAACTTATACTAATCATATAATAACTTCTGATATGGCAGTGTTTAAATCACAAGATATAAAAGAAAGTGATATAACTGACAATAAAATACCACCAGATGCTATGCCTAATATATATGTATTGGGTACAATAGTTGAAAAGAAATTAGCAGAAAGTATTAAGTCAAAAGCTGTAATTTATTCTAATTATCTTTTTATGACGGATTTAATAATTCAAGATTTAGTTGAAGATGAAATTATTTTACAAAAAGATAATTTAAGATTAGCTAAAAATTCATTTACATATTTACATCCATTAAAAGGTGAGATGGTAGATATAAAAAAAGGATTGGTAATTTCTCCGTATAAATATGATAGTAGCACAATTGTATTACATAAAGTAATTACATATGTTCTATTTATTGTTCCAATGTTGTTAATCATCTCTTCAGGTGTTGTAATGTCATACAGAAGAGGAAGATTAGAGAAAATAGGTCTAGCTTACAAGAAAAAAGGAAAAAATAATTAACAAATTAAAGAGATATTAATATAAATACAATAAAGCAAAAAAAATTTAATTAGCAGAAAAAACATAAAGACAAAGAAAATAAAGAAAAAAATAGCAAAATTTTGCTATTTTTAATTTACAAAAGTTAAAAAATTGTGTATTATTGATATACTGATTATGTAAATTAAAGGGATGAAAATGGAAGGTTTAATAAATAAATACTTAGAATACTTAAGATTAAAAAAATTATCAAATAATACTATTATGGCATATAGTCGTGATTTAAATAAATTTAAGATTTATTTAAAAGAAAATAAACTAGATGTTAAAAATATTTCTGCTGCTAACCTGCAGAAGTATTTAAATAATATGGTAAAAACTAATAGTAAGAAATCTACTGTTGCGAGACAAGCAGCTAGCCTTCGTTCTTTTTATAATTATTTATTTAAAAATAGTCTTATAAAAAAAGATCCAACAGAAGATATTAAATTACCTAAAGTAGAAAAAATAACTCCTAATATATTATCAACAAAAGAAATAGAAACATTTTTATCAGAACCAGATAATAAAAGTTTAAAGGGAGTTAGAGATAAAGCAATGCTAGAATTTGCTTATGCAACGGGTATGAAGGCATCAGAAATAACAGGTTTAAATATAAAAGATGTTAATCTTAACGATGAATATGTTATATGTAATAATGAATATGGAAAAAGAGTTATACCACTTGGTAAAATTTCGGTAGAGGCATTAAGAACATATTTAGAAGAATCAAGACCTTTTTTAATTAAGAGCGACGAAGAGCCTTCATTATTTGTAAATTTAAATGGTGCACAATTAACTAGACAAGGTTTTTGGAAAATTATTAAATACTATAAAGAAAAAGCAAATATCGATAAAGATATAACACCACATGTTTTAAGACATTCTTTTGCCACCCATTTGCTCCAAAATGGAGCAGATTTAAATGCTATACAGAATATGATGGGACATGTAGATATATCATCAACTAAGGTATATTTACAATTTTTAGAAGAAGATATAGCTCAAGAATACAAAAGTGCTCATCCTAGAGCATAGAAAGAGAAAAAGATGTTTAAAATAAAATTAGAACAAGGAAAAACAATGGAAGTGTCAAAAGAAACTTTTTGGCATACTTCATCACATATATTAGCTCATGCTGTTAAAAGACTATATCCTAATGCGCAATTGGGTGTAGGGCCAGCAATAGAGCAAGGTTTTTACTATGACTTTAAAGTAGAAAAACCATTCGAACCAAGTGATTTAATAGCAATTGAGAATGAAATGCAAAATATTATAAAAGAAAATTTGGAAGAAGTAAGAGAAGAATTAAATAGAAAAGATGCAATAAAGCTATTTGAAGAATTAAATGAACCTTTTAAAGTTGAATTGATTAAAGAGTTAGAAGGAGATGAGATAATTTCTGCATATAGGCAAGGAAGTTTTATTGATTTATGTAGAGGTCCGCATTTACCTAGCACTGGAGCAGTTAAAGCTTTTAAATTACTTTCAACATCTGCTGTTTATTGGAAAGGCGATGAAAACAATATTTCAATGCAAAGAATTTATGGAGTTTCATTCCCTAAAAAATCAATGCTAGATGAACATTTGCTTATGTTAGAAGAAGCAATAAAAAGAAATCATAGAAAAATTGGTAAAGCAATGAAATTATTCTATATTGCTGAAGAAGCACCAGGAATGCCTATGTATTTACCAAATGGTATGGTTATAAAAAACGAATTAGAAAATTTTTGGAAAGATTTACATTTTAAATCTGGATATAAGGAAATTAAAACACCAATAATATTAAAAGATGAATTATGGAAACGCTCTGGTCATTGGGATCATTATGCTGAATCAATGTATTTTACAAAAGTAGACGAAACAGAGTATGCAATTAAACCTATGAATTGTCCTGGTGGTATTTTAGTATATAAAACTGATTTAGTATCATATAAAGATTTACCTATTAGAAGGGGAGAGCTTGGGTTGGTTCATAGACATGAAAAATCAGGTGAATTAAACGGTCTTCTTAGAGTTAGAGTATTTACTCAAGATGATGCTCATATATATTGTTTACCAGAACAAATAGAAGAAGAAATAATTGGAGTATTAAAATTAGCAAATATAATTTATTCTAGATTTGGTCTAGAATATAAGGTAGAACTATCAACAAGACCAGAAAACTTTATGGGTGAGATTGAATCTTGGGATAAAGCCGAAGAAGCACTTAAAAAAGCTTTAGAACATGAGAATATAGAATATGTATTAAATGAAGGTGATGGAGCATTTTATGGCCCTAAAATAGATTTACATATTAAAGATTGTATTGGTAGATCTTGGCAATGTGGAACAATTCAATTAGATTTCCAAATGCCAGAAAGATTTGATTTAGAATATGTTGGTGCAGATGGTAACAAGCATAGACCTGTTATGATTCATAGAGCTATATATGGCTCTATAGACAGATTTATGGGGGTTCTAATTGAACATTATGCCGGATTATTCCCATTATGGTTATCACCTGTACAAGTCAAAATATTGCCTATTAATGATAATGTTTTAGATTATGCTAAAGATATTGAAAAAGAATTAATTAAGAATAATATTAGAGTTGAAATAGATTATAGGAATGAGAAAATTGGATATAAGATTAGAGAAGCACAAATTGAAAGAGTTCCATATATGCTAATTATAGGTGAAGAAGAAAAAACTTCAAAAGATATTAGTGTAAGGTCTAGAGACAAAGGTGATTTGGGCAAAATAAATTTAGATAAATTTATAGAAAAATTACTTCAAGAAATAAAAGAATAATAAATCAAATAGAATTAAAAAGTTATATAAAACTTTTAAAATAAAAATTATTAGGAATATAAAATGAGTCTGTAAGCATTATAATGTTTTACATTGGCTCATTTTTGTGATATAATAATACTACATTTTAAAAAACACATAAGAAAGATAAAGGAGTATACTATGGAAAACAACAATATTATACTTGTTGGTAAAATTACAACTGAGATAAAGTTAAACCACGAAATATATAGTGAAAAATTTTTTGATACAAAAGTCCAAGTAAAGAGATTAAGTGGAGATGTTGATGAAATTGGAATCATTGTTTCTGAAAGAATTATAATGGGTAAAAATATTGAACCAGGTACAATGGTTGAAATTAAAGGTCAACTAAGATCATATAATCATTATAATGAAGAAGACAATAGAAGAAGATTACTTTTAAATGTTTTTGTTAAAGATATTAGAGTTGTATCAGATACTGAACTTAAAGAAGATGAAAATCTAGAAACTACTAATGAAGTAGAATTAATTGGTCATATTTGTAAAAAACCTATTTATAGAAAAACTCCATTTGGAAGAGAAATTTCAGATATACTATTAGCTGTAAATAGACCTTATGGGAAAAGCGATTATTTGCCTTGCATTGCTTGGGGAAGAAATGCTAGATTCTCTGAAAACTTAGAAGTAGGTCAAACAGTTAGAATTGTAGGAAGAATGCAAAGTAGACAATATAATAAAGAATTAAAAGAAGGACATGTGGAAGAAAGAGTAGCATATGAAGTTTCAATTGGAACTTTAGAACTACCACAAGAAGATATTAATGAAATTATTGAAGAACTTGCTTCTAAAAATTCAAACATTTAATTTTAAAAAACAAAAAATAAAATCCCAAAACAAACAATAAACAATAAAAACAAAAAATAATAAATAAAAAAAGAAAACCAAAAGAAAGAATAAGTAGTATATCAATATACTACTTTTTTAAATCAATTTCATATATAATATATGCATAGTGTCAAATCTATTAAAAAAGAGAAAATAAAATGTTTAAACAAATAAATACTAATTTAGAAAAGGAAATGGATGAAGCATTACATTGTGTTGCAAAGAATTTAAGTAAGTCAGGACATAATCCTAAACCTGTATTACTTCATAGTTTCAAAGTAGGCATGATTTTATATTCACATAATTATTCAAGAGAAATAATTTTATCAGGAATTTTACACGATTTATTGGAAGATACATTAATAAGTGTTTATGATATAGAAAATAAATTTGGAGTTAAAATAAGAGAAATTGTTGAAATAGTTAGTTTTGATTCTTCAATTTCAGATGAAATAAGTCAAGCAAAAACAATGTATGAAAATTGTTCTAAATACGGTTTTGAAGCATTAATAGTAAAATGTGCAGACCTATTAGATAATATAAAATATATAAAACTAGTAAATATTGAAAAAAGAAAGATATTATTAAAAAAATACGAAATCTTTTTAGAAATAGCAAAGAAAGATATAGAAAATGAACCAATATACAAAGAACTTGAAAAAGAATATATGTCTATTAATTTTGATAAAGAAAACAAATAAAAAATATAGTGAAATTTAGAAAGATGTGAGAAATGGAAAAGACTGAAGAGATAGAGAATATGGAAAAAATAAATAAATTAGAAAGAATAGATAAGCTTTTAGCTCAAGAATATAATATATCAAGACAAGAAGCAGTATTTCTTATTGAAACAGAAAAGATTCTTCTAGGTAAAAGAAAAATTACAAAAACGCATTCTAAGCTTTCTTTGGAAGATTTTAATAAAATTAATTTAAAGAAAGAAGAAGCATTAAGTCTTTTAAAACAAAAAGAAGCTGATGAAATTACAAAAAAGAATGAAAAAACAAATATTAAAAGTAAAACAAAGGAAGAAGAAAAAGATTTAAAAAATATAGAATTAGAAATCCTTTATGAAGATAAAGATATATTAATAGTTAATAAACCTAAAGGTCTTGTTGTTTATTCTGGAGTGGGGAAGGAAGATATTTCTATTGTATCTATTTTGAAAGATAAATATAATTTATCAAATCTATATGGTGAAGAAAGAGCAGGAATTGTTCATCGTTTAGATAAAGATACATCTGGATTATTATTAGTAGCAAAAAACAATAAATCACATAAATATTATGAAGCTTTGTTTAAAAAAAGAGAAATTGAAAAAGAATATATAGCATTAGTAAGAGGGAATATTCAAGAAAACAAAGGTAAAATTGATATGCCAATTTTAAGATCTAGATCAGATTTTAAAAAAATGGAAGCAAATTTAAAAGGGAGAGAAGCTATAACATATTTTACAGTATTAGAAAGATTTAAAAACTATACATTAGTCAGTATTAATATAGAAACAGGAAGAACTCATCAAATTCGTGTTCATTTTTCTCAAATTGGTTATCCAATTGTTGGAGATAAAAAATATTCTAAAGGTAAAAATGATTTTAATATTAATTCTCAATTATTACATGCTATTTCGCTAAAATTTCTTGATGTGGATGATAATATAAAAGATATTAAAAGCAAAATTCCAAAAGAATTTGAAGATATTTTGAAAATATTAAGAAATGAAAGTAAAATATAAATGAGAGAAGAAATGGAAGAAAAAGAAGAAAGATTGCAAAAATTTATAGCCTCAACAGGACTTTGTTCTAGAAGAAAAGCAGATGAATTAATAGCTGAAGGTAAAATTAAAGTAAATGGGGAAGTAGTAAAAGAATTAGGAACAAAAGTAAAACTAGATGATATTGTTGAATTTAAAGGAAAGATATTAAAAAAAGAAGAATTTGAATACTATATAATAAATAAACCAATAGGCTATATTACTACAAATATTGAACAATTTAATAGACCAAAAGTTGTAGATTTAATTAAAACAGATAAAAGATTAGTCTCAGCAGGTAGACTAGATATGTATACTTCAGGAGCATTAATATTTTCTAATGATGGAGATTTTATTAATAAAATAACACATCCATCAAATAATATTACTAAAACATATATTGTTAAAATCGAAAAAAAGATTAGTAAAACCAATTTAGATAAATTGCAATCTGGTGTATATTTAGATGATGGATATAAAACAAGAAAAGCTAAAGTTAAATTATTAGAATATAATAAAGAAAAACAATATAGTAAGGTAGAAATAACATTATCTGAGGGGAAAAACAGACAAGTTAGAAGAATGTTTCAAAGTTTAAATTTAAAAATCATTTCATTACATAGAAGTATGATTGGTAAAATTGATATAAATGATTTAAAAAGTGGAGAGTATAGACATCTTAAGATAGATGAGATAAAATATATTTAAGTAATCAATGCTAGATAATACAATAATTAATAATATTAGTTATTGAAAATATATTAAATAATTTTTGATATAGGAGGAATTATGATTAAAGATAGTGAAATTCAAGCAGATGAATCACCTTTTAAAATGATTGAAGGTGAAAAGAAAGTCTTCGATGGATATGATGGTTATGTTTCTATTAATCAAGTTGTATCTAAAATTCAAAGAGAACATTTAGGAGAATTAGAATATGATATTTTAGAATTAATAAACAAATATGAGTTTATGACTTCTAGACAAATAAATCAATTGCTTTCTCTTAAAGGTTATTCATTTAGTAATACTAAAAAACTTTCAAGAAAATTAGATCAAATGTTAAAAGGGAAATTACTTTCTAGGTGCTATTTTTCAACTTTTGAAGAAAAATCAGCATATAAAGTGTATTCTTTAGAAAAAAACGGGAAATATTTATTAGAAGCAAGAGAAATTAAATCAGAGTGGAGAGCTACTGACAATTTAAAAACTGTTGATAGTATAAAAAGAAGATTAGCTGCAAATCAAATGATAATTGCACATGTTTTGAAAAATGCATCATATGTGTCTGATGAAGCAAGCTTTGAAATAGTTTCTAAACAATATAATAGAAAACTATATACTAAGGGATTTATTAAGTTTGAAAACAAAAGCTTAAAGAAAAGTATGTCTGTGTTTGTTGACAGTATAAGACGAGATAATGATGATGAAGACTTAAATACTCGATTAAAAATATATTCAGAGTTCTTTTCATCAGGCTCGAAAGGTAATATAGATCTAGTATTAGTATGTGAAGACAAAAAACATATGGCTGAAGTATATAAAACTATATTATTAAATAATATTGACATACCTAATCTGTATTTTACATATGATCTTATGTTGTTAGAAGAAGATATAGCAACAACTTTATTTAAATTTACAATTAAAAATAAAGATTTAGACTTAGAAAATGTAAAAAATGATATTTGGAAAAACAAATAAAACAAAAATAAAAAAGAGAAAATAAAATCTAATTTAAAATATATTAAAAAGAACAAATATTCTTGTTCTTTTTTTTGTAATAATATCTTTTTTGTTATATAATATTTTTTAGTAAATTGGTATTTAATAACTTTAAAATAGAGTTTATTCTTTATTTTTATAACAATATATAATATAATAAAAATATAAATTTATTGGTTTTATTAAGGGGATAAAATGAGCAAAAAAACGGACAATAAAGGCAAGGAAGTTGATGAAGAACTTCAAGACAAAGATTCAATAAATGAATTAGCAGACAAACAGTTACAAAGGATAAAAGAATTAGAAGAACAATTTGGTGACAGATATATTCCGAGTGGAGATGCCACTAAAATTATTAATGTTCAAGAAATAGAGTCAAAATTATCTAAGGAAGATAAAAAGATTTTTAATTCTGAAACTAATGAATTAAACTTTGATGTTCCTAATTTAAACAAAATGTATATGGATAATAATGAAGAAAAAGATAATAAAATAATTAAAGATTCTAAAAAGAATATAATAGATGAGGATGAAAATATGCCAAGAAGTAGTCGAAAAAGAAAAAAACCGAATAAGAAAACTAGGTCAACCAAAGGGAATGTTAAAAAAGCTCCTACAAAACAAGGGAAAAAAAGTAAAAAAAGAAAGAAGCCAAAGAGTAAATTTAAATTAATTTTAAAATGGCTTGTATCAATATTCTTAGCGGTATTTTTACTTCTTGTAGGTTTAGCATTTGCATATATTTTTGGAGTTTTTGGACAAGATAAATCTTTAACAAAAGAAGATTTAATAATTGCTAATGAAAATTCAACGGTTTATGATAGATCTGGAAAGTTAGTTGCTACACTAGTTGATGATGAAAAAAGAGAAATAGTAACATTGTCAGAAATGCCAGAATATCTACCCAAAATGTATATTGCTATTGAAGACGAAAGATTTTATAAACATAAAGGTGTAGACTTTAAAAGAACAATTTCTGCAACAGTATCATATTTGCTTAAAAGGGGTCAATCTGATTATGGTGCTAGTACTATTACACAACAATTAATTAAAAATATTACTGAAGATGATGAAAGAAGTTGGGAAAGAAAATTAAGAGAAATTACAAGAGCTCTACAAGTAGAAAGAGAAATTACAAAGGAACAAGTATTAGAGCTATATTTAAATGTAATTTTTGTTGGTGGAGATAATATTCACGGTGTTGCACTGGGTTCAGACTATTACTTTGGTAAATCACAAAAAGATTTAACAATGGCTGAAGCAGCATTTATGGCAGGTATTAATCATATGCCAAATGCGTATAATCCATTCCTATTGTCTATTGATGATTTAAGTGAAAAGGAAGCTAAAGAAATAGATGATAATAAAAAACTATCTAAAAAAGAGAAGGAAAAGGCTAAATTAGATAAAGTTAAAGAAAACAATAGAGAAGAAATTAAAAATAGAACTATAACAGTTTTAAATAAAATATATAAAGACTTAAAATGGATATCTAAAGAAGACTATGAAAAAGCAGTAGCTGAAACAGAAAAAGGCTTTAAATTCAGTCATGGGCAAAAATCAAAGTCAACTTTAAAATATTCATATATTACTGATGCAGCAATTGATGAAGTTGTAGAAATGCTTATGAAAGAAAAAGAAATAACTAGAGAATTAGCTGAAATACAATTATATAATGGAGGATATAAAATATATACTACTCAAAATTCTGGTATGCAGAAAATTGCAGAAGATGATATGAAAGATAGCTATTATAGGCTGAATAGTAATTTGAAAAAAGGAGTAAAATCTCAAGCTTCTATGACAATTATTGATCATAAAACAGGACAAGTTTTGGTTGCTGTTGGTGGTTTAGGTTCAGATGTTATAATGACAAAAGGTGATTGGAATAGAACAACAAGAACTTTAAGACAACTAGGATCTTCAATGAAACCTATTGGAGTTGCAGCACCCGCTCTTGAAAGTGGTGGTATGACTGCTGCTACAGTTTTTGATGATACACCTTTTGGAGGGTTTAATAACTTTGGGTATGGTTATAGAGGATATACTAATATTAGAAAAGGAATTGAAGTTTCAAATAATATAATTTTCTTAAAAGCAGTTGCAGAAATGGGAGAAGAAACATCAGCTAAGTTTTTAGAATCCGTAGGCTTTAGAATAGTTGAAGCAGATAAAAATATTGCTTCTTTAGCTCTGGGTGGTTTAACATATGGTGTTTCATCTACACAAGTAGCGGGCGCATATGCTGCTATAGCTAATGGTGGAGAATTTATTGAACCTACTTTTGTATTAAAAGTTGAAAATTCTGCAGGTAAAGTAGTTTTAAAACCGCAACAGAAAAAAGAAAGAGTTTTAAGTGAGCAAAATGCTTTTATTTTACAAAAAATGATGACTTCAACTGTTGTAGGAGCTGAAGGAACTGGAAGTTATGCAAAAGTATCAGGTTTTGAAACAGGAGTTAAAACAGGAACAACAAATGACGATAAAGACAGATGGCTTTGTGGGTTTACACCAAAACTTACTGCAGCAGTATGGTATGGTTTTGATGTTGCAGAACATATTTATTGGGGAGGTATCAATCCAGCAGGTTTAATTTGGAGAAATAATATGAGAGCAATTCATGCTAAATATTATAAATCTGGAGGAGAATTTGAGCGACCAGATGGGATAGTTCAAGTTGCAGTGTGTAGAGATTCAGGTATGTTGCCTGGTAAGTATTGTAAAAAGGATCCTAGAGGTTCAAGAGTATATACTGAATATTTTGTAAAAGGTACTGAGCCAACAGAAACATGTGAACATCATGAAGAAGTAGAAGTGTGTAAAGTTTCAGGCTTACTTCCTTCTGCTGCCTGTAAAAATACAATAAAAAAAGTGTTTTTAAAGAAAGATAATAATTTAGTAGCTGCTGACCGAAAATATAAGGCACCAACCAAGAAATGTGATAAATGTGCTAAAATTGAAGCGGATAACTCAAAGAAAGCTAAAGAAATATCTGACTTAATTGAAGCTCTACCAGAAATTAGTGCTTTAACAATAGAAGATGAAGCAAAAGTGAATAATGCAAAATCTAAGTATGATGCACTTAGTTCAGCAATTAAAAATTTAATTTCTGAAGCAAATAAAACAAAGCTTAATAATGCTGTTCAAAGAATAATAGAAATAAAAGAGGAATTAGAAAATAATAATGGTGATGATGACGATGATGACGATGAAAATGAGCCTCCACCAACGCCGTAAAGGATATTATGAAAATATACTTATATAATACATTAACTAAAAATAAAGATGAATTTAAACCAATAAAAGAAGATATGGTTAAAATATATTCATGTGGGCCTACGGTTTATGATAGAGCACATATAGGTAATTTCAAAACATATATTTTTAATGACATCTTAAGAAGAATGTTTAAATATAATGGTTATATAGTTAAACAAGTTATGAATATAACTGATGTAGGACATTTGGTTTCTGATGGAGATGCAGGTGAAGACAAAATGATTTTAGCAGCTATAAAAGAAGGGAAATCTCCAAAAGAAATAGCTGAATACTATGAAAAATTCTTTTTTGATGATGCTGAATTACTAAATATTGAAGTTCCAGAGATGGTTATAAGAGCTACAGATGAAATTAAGGAAATGGAAAAATATGTTAAAGACTTATTGGAAAAAGGTTATGCATATGAAACTTCCAAAACCGTATATTTTGATACATCTAAATTAGATAAATATGGAGTATTATCTAAAATTATAATAGAGGATATAAATAAAAAACAAAGAATATCTGATATTTCAGAAAAGAAAAATGTTACAGACTTTGCTTTATGGATTAAAGCACCAGAAAATCATATTATGAAGTGGGATAGTTTTTTTGGGTATTCGTATCCGGGATGGCATTTAGAATGTTCTGTTATTTCTGAGAAATATCTAGGAAAGCCTTTTGATATCCATACTGGTGGAATAGATCATATTAGATATCATCATGAAAATGAAATTGCTCAATCTAAGGGACATAGTGGTGAAATACCATCTAATTTTTGGATGCACTCAGAATTTTTAGTTGTTGAAAATGAAAAAATGAGTAAGTCTTTAGGTAATGTATATTATGTTACAGATTTAATTGAGAAGGGTTATTCTCCTTTAGACTTTAGATATTTTGTTTATTCTTCAAGTTATAGATTTAAAACTAATTTTACTTTTGAAGCTTTAAACTCTGCTAAAATTTCTCTTCAAAGACTTAGAAAATTATATAATGAACATATTAATGCGGGTAATAATATTAATGAAGAAATGTTACTTAAAATAGAAGAGTGGAAAAATCAATTTTTACAAGCTATTAATGACGATTTGAATGTAACAGTTGCATTGTCTGTTGTATGGGAAGCAGCCAGATATAATATAAAAAGCAGACAAATAGCTGAACTATTAAAAAATTTTGATAAATTTTTAGCATTGGATTTAGATAAAGAAGATTATAATAAAAAAGATGAAAATGAAATTTTAATCCCAGAAGAAATTATAGAATTAAAAAACAAGAGAGATGCAGCTAGAAAAAACAAAGATTATATTTTAGCAGATAAATTAAGAGATGAAATTAACTTAAAAGGTTATGAAGTAATAGATAATGAAGATGATAGTATTATTAAAAAAACAAAGGGAATTAAATGAAAAATAAAGAAAAAAAGAAAGATGAAAAGATTATAGAAGATAAAAACAATGAAGATAAAGTTAAAGTTGTAGTTTCTTCATTGAAGCTAGATGATAATGAAGACAAAGAAAATGTGAATACAAATATGGATTCAGATTCAGTTAAAGACTCTAATAAAAACAAAAAAGATGAAAAAAACAAAAAGAAAGTTAATTTTTTTAAGACATTTTACTATTCAACTATTAATCTTAACAAACTACATCTTTCAGTTGAATCTGGAACTAGTTGGGTATCATATATATTAATTTTACTTTTAACTTTAAGTATTATAATGGGATTTTCTTTAGGCTTTGCAATGACTGAAAGAACTAAGAATGTTAGAAATCAAATTATAGAACTATCTGAATTTAAATTTGAAGAAGGAAAAATTATTGGTGATATTGATATAAGTTTTTCAGAAGAAAATACCGGAAGATTAATAATTATAAATACAATAGATAGCCTTTTTGATATTAGAGACAAATACAAATCTGAAATAGATGATGTAGATCAGTATGTTCTATTTACTAAAGATACTGTATATGCTGAACCTGGTGATTCTTTTGAATATTCTAACTTTCACTTTTTAACTGATAAGGAGATAAATAAAGAGGGAATTGTTGATCTTTTAGACAATTTATTAGAATATAAAGCAATTGCATTTTTATCAGGTATTACAGCAGCATTAATTATACTAGTAGTATTAATATTCTTTTCATTTTTTGCAGGCAGATTTTTAATTACGATTTTAACAGTTTATGGAGTTAAAACTTATGATTTCAAAAGAATAAATAGAATGACTATATTTTTAATGTCAATGCCATTAATTATATATGTATTATTCTCAATTTTAACACAATTAAATATTCTTAAACTACCTATAGGCAATTTAGTAATCTATTTATTAATCTATTTAGGATATATACTTATAGCTACAAGAATAATTAAGAGCAAGTATGCAAAGATTAAAGTTATAAAAACAGTTGAAGACTTATCTGAAGTATTAAGTGATATCACAGAGACAACATTAGAAGAACTAGAAAAAAGCGAAAAGAAAAAGCGTGAAGAACGAAAAAAAATAAAAGACAAAAAAGATAAAAAAGAAACAAAAGAAAAAGAAAAAGAAAAAGACGAAATCGTAGAAGGAGCATAATAAGTGGAAGAAGAAATAAAAAAAGATGAAGAATTAAATAAAGAAGAGTTGGAAAATCAAAATAATAAAGCTTTTATGGAAGAAGGAAAAAAAGAAGACAAAAAAGAAAAAAGTAAAAGGAACAAAAAGCCTTCTAGCAAAGAAAAGTTATTTAGGCTTATAATTATATTTGTAATAATTATAACGGCTTTATTAACAGTATTTTTTGTAACTAAATTAGTAACTCAAGATAAAGTAGATGAAGAAACATATAATTATAATAATTTAATAAATGATATAAAAGAAGGCAAGATTGAAAGAATTGAAATGACCAAAGGTTCTTATGCTGTTACTGTTATTAAGACTGAAGAAGCTTACGAAGAAGAAATGAAACAAAAACTTGAAGAAGATCAAGAAAGTGGAGAAAAAACTCTTGAAGAAATTAAAAGAGAAGAAGACAAAGAAAAACTGTTAAAATTATTTGGAATAAAGAATGATGAGAAAAAAAGAACAGTTACAGTACTACTACCAAGTGTAGATGAATTTGTTAAAGTTGTTCAAAACGAAATAGACAGTGGAAATACTATAATATTTGAAATCAAAGATCAATCAGCATTTGGTAGAATAGTATCAACATTATTTACATTTTTACCAACAATTTTAATTGCTATATTATTTATAATGATAATCAAAATGCAAGGACTCGGAGATAAAGGAAAGATTTATGATGATCAAGAAAACAGAAATACTGGTATAAAATTTGATGATGTTGCAGGTTTAGATGAAGAAAAAGGTGAATTAATTGAAGTTGTAGAATTCTTAAAAAATCCTAAAAAGTTTGAAAAAATGGGAGCTAAAATTCCAAGAGGTGTATTATTATTTGGTAAACCAGGAACTGGAAAAACTTTAATTGCTAAAGCTATCGCAGGAGAAGCATCTGTTCCATTTATATCAATGTCAGGTTCTGAATTTATTGAAATGTTTGCAGGATTAGGAGCTTCAAGAGTAAGAAAATTATTTGATAGAGCTAGAAAAATTGCTCCATCTATAATATTTATTGATGAAATAGATGCTATTGGATCAAGTAGAACAGCAGCAGCTGGAGGAGCTGAAACTGAAAACAATCAAACATTAAACCAATTACTAGTTGAAATGGATGGCTTTGATACTGATGAAAATGTTATAGTACTAGCAGCTACAAATAGACCAGAAATGCTAGATAAAGCATTATTAAGACCTGGGAGATTTGATAGAATTATTGTTATACCTACTCCAGATTTAGTAGGAAGAGAAGAAATATTAAGATTACATGGAAAAAATAAAAAGTTTGCAGAAGACGTAGACTTTAAAGAAATAGCAGGTGATACTTCAGGATTTACTGGAGCCGAATTATATAATATTTTAAATGAAGCAGCTATTATTGCTGCAAGAAGAGAACATGAATTAATAACTAGAGATGATATAGAAGAGGCAGTAAAGAAGGTATTAATAGGATTAGAGAAAGAAAAAAGAGTTATATCTAAAAAAGATAAGTTAATTACAGCATATCATGAAGTGGGTCATGCTCTTGTATCTACATTTTTACCAACACAAACAGCTGTTAAGGAATTATCAATAATTCCAAGAGGAATGGCTGGTGGCTATACTAGTTATAAGTCTGAAGAAGATAAATCATATTTGTCTAAAACTGAATTATTAGAACAAATTATTTCTTTAATGTCAGGTAGAGCATCTGAAGAATTATTTGTGGGAGATATATCTACTGGTGCAAGTAATGATATTGAAAGAGCCACAGAAATAGCTAAAAATATGATTGCAGTATATGGAATGAGTTCGACTATTGGACCAATTTCTTTAGACTTTGATCACACCAAAGAATTAGCATTTTTTGGAGAAGAAATCACGAAAGAAGTGGGATTAGAAGTTAAACAAATTGTTGAAGAACAATATAGGACTGCTAAAGAAATTTTAATGAATAATGAACAAAAGGTACATGAAATAGTTCAAGTATTACTAAAAAAAGAAAAAATAAATGAAGATGAATTTGCGGAGTTTTTTAAAGATATTGAACTACCTAAAAAAGCAAATTAACTTTTATTTAAAAACATATAATAGCAAAGAATAAATCTATTAGAAATAGCATATGAGGAGGAGTAAAATGGACATTTATGATAAAATTACAAAACGATTAGGGAAGTTAAATCAAAAAAAATTATTAATAGGGACAATAATAGGAGCATCTATTCTTATTGTCTTAATTATAGGGTTTATAGTTTATGTTCAAAAATCAGCTTCTCAAAAGAAACATCTTTTAGATCCTTCAGGAAGTGCAACTAAAAAAAGATTAGAAGAAGAATTAAATCGTCAAGAAAAAATTTTAGAAGACCCTGAACTTAAAGAAATTTATGAAAAAGTGTTTGTCAATAAAGATTTGTCTATTTAATTTACAAAAGAAAATTTAGAGGTAAAGACTATGTTTTAGGAGAATAATGAACTTAAGCATTATTATTAAAATTAAATATTATGATAAACATTTAGATGATTGTATTAGAAGCATTGTATCACAAAATTTTAAGCAATATGAAGTGATTTTTGTATCACAAAAAAATAATACTCAGATAGATGTTTTTCTTTTAAATATACTTAATAAATATTCTAGCTCGAATAATTTCTTTATTGTTCAAGAAGAAAATAAGGATTTTAATGAGATTTTAAATATAGCTATTAAGCAAGCTAAAGGAAGATATATTCATATAATAGATCAAAATACTTTACTTTTAGATAATACATATTATGAATTTTTTAAATTACAAGAAGAATTTAATTATGATTTGATTATTTATGATTATATTAAAATACTAGATGATATATCTTTATCTGAAGTATATAAAAAATACAATAATATGAAGTCAAAGTTTAAAGAAAAAAACAAACATAAAAATAGAGGCTATATAATAGATTTAAAAGAAAGTGGTTTAATATTTGATTTTTCATCTTATTCTAAAGATAATTCAAATAATTTGTATTTGAAAACTAAAGGTTTTGAATATTTTACTTCAAATATATATGAATCTATTCAAAGATTAGATATAAATTATAAAAATAAAATTTTATCTGAAATTGATATACAGGGTTTTAATGTAATACTAAAAAAGGAATTTTGGGTAAAAAATTTATATATATTTTCTTCACTTATTGATACAAAAATGGATATATATAAATTCTTACCGATGATTAAAAACATCACTTGTGTTAAAGATACAGCTATTTGTCAATATAAAGAAAAAGAAGATATAAAATATATTAAACAAGACAAAGATATTGATCAATTAACAAATATTATTACTCAAAGCAAACTAAAACTTAAACAAATTTTAGAAATATATAAAAGATCACCTAAAAATTATACAGAAAGTTATGACTTGATTGAATATTTTATTATATCTGAAGTATTAAATTTTGATTTGTTAAAACATAATTTGTCAGAATTAGATTCGCAAAGATATACTAAAGCAATTTTTGAATTTTTAGAAAAATTAGCTCCAAACTATTTAAATAATAAATATTTTAAACCTAATGGGTTAAATAAAATTAAAACTAATAAAAAACATAATAATCTAAAAAAATATATAAATAAGAACCTTTTAATAGAAGCAAAAGAAGTTCCTGAAGACAAAATAAAAAAAGAAGTTAAACAAGCAAAAAAAGAAATAAAACAAAATAAGCAAAGAAAAAAAGAAGGAAAAGAAGAGAAAGACAGAAAAGAAACTAAAAAGGGAAAATCTGGACAAACAAAGAAAAGAAATATATTTAAGGTTTTCTTAAGAAAATTAAGTTTTGATATAAATAAAATTAAAAGAACAAGAATAAATTCAGATATAAAGAAGTCTTTTGTCAAAGCATTTAATAATATATATAATTTCTTTAAGAAAATATTTAACAAAATAAAAGGTGTTTTTACCAAAATATTTAAAAGAGAAAAAAAGAAAGATTTATTAATATCAAGTCCAGTAATTCTTTTATTATCAGCTCCAGAACGTATTGACATAGAAGAAGAAGTTGAAAATATAGAAGAAGCTAAAAAAGAAAGAAAAACACATAAAAAAACAAATAAAGAAAAAATAGTAGCAAAAGGGAAAATAGATGAATAGCATAAAAGAGATAGAAAGAAGTATAATTACTAAATTTAGACCTAATATATATAGACAGTTCGCAAAAGCAGTTGATAAGTATAATTTAATTGAAGAAAATGATAAAATAGCCGTATGTATTTCAGGTGGCAAGGATTCATTTATATTAGCTAAATGTATGCAAGAAATTCAAAAACATGGTAAAATAAAATTTACATTAGAATACATATATATGGATCCTGGTTATCCTGCTGATATTACTAAAGAAATTTTATCTTTAGCAAAGTATTTTGAAATACCTCTTCATGATTATGAAACAAACTTTTTTAAAGTATCCAAACAACAAATAAGAGGAAAATGCTATTTGTGTGCTAGGATGCGAAGAGGATCACTTTATGAGGCTGCAGAAAAGCTAGGATGCAACAAAATTGCTTTAGGACACCATATGGATGATATAATAGAAACAATCCTTTTAAACGTATTGTGGGGCGGACAGTATAAAACAATGATGCCAAAGCTAAAAAGTGATAATTTTGAAAAAATGCAATTGATCAGACCACTTTGTTTAGTAGAAGAGAAAAGCATTATACAATGGCAGGAATACAACAATTTAAATTTTGTTAATCCTGAATGTCCAATTAATCAAGAAGGGATGGATAATTCTAAAAGAACTGTTATTAAAGAAATAATTGCTGATTTAGAAAAACTAAATCCTAATGTTAAAAAAAGTATATATAGATCTTCAGAGAATGTTCATTTAGGAGCAATTATACAGTATAAAAGTAAGGGTAAATATTATAATTTTTTAGATAAATATTAAATAAAATATAAAAATAAGTTTAAAATAAAATATACAACAATTAAAGAGGTAAATATGTTTGAGTCAAAAGATTTAGAAATTTTTAAAAGTGAATTAATTAATAATTTAAATAATTCATATTCACCATATACCAAATATAGAGTTTCAGCTTTATTATTTACAGAAAAAGGCGTCTTTAGAGGTGTAAACATTGAAGATGGGATACAAAGTATTTGTGCAGAAAGATCAGCATTTGTATCTGCAATTTCTTCTGGTGATAAATCATTTAAAAAACTTTTTATTGTTGCTAAAGATGATGAAAAAGAAGGCTTTGATGATGATGTAATTCCATGTGGTCATTGTTTACAATTTATATCAGAATTCGTAGATGAAAGTTTTCCAATCTTTGTTTTTGGTAATTCAGAAATAAAAGTATATACATTAAAAGAATTACTACCTTATAATTTTAAAAGATAAATAATTAATTATTTATTTATAAATATGATATAATATTTAAATATACTAAAGATAAAAATATGAAAGCTTTATAGGTTATTATGAAAAAGAAACAAAGTTTTAAAATTGAATATCTAGTATATTTTTATATATTATTAATACCGATTTTTGATTTTTTATTTAATCATTATATAAATAATTCTTCATTTGATTTTCTATTTCAATTTAACTTAATAAAATTAATTATTCCTTTAATGCTATATATATATGTTTTATATAAAGCAAAAGGTAAAGAGAGAATACAGTTTTTTATATTAACATTTATATATATTATTTATTCGTCAGTTATATTGTTTATCTTTCATAATAAATTATTTAATAATCAAATTAGTAAAGAAGATTTTATTGGAAATCTTTTAAATATATATAATTTAACTATTTTTGTTCTTAATTTTGTTATACTATACAAATTGTTTTTTAGAAAACAATCTACTAAACTTAGAATGAGTTATAATTATTCTGCAGCAATTTATTTAATTTCCATTTTGTTATTATCTTTAACATCACAAAGTGAACTAATATGGCATAATAATTTATTGTTAATTATATTAATGCTTTTATTTATCGCATTAGTATCACTTAGATATAGAGAAGATAGAACATTTTCTTTCATATTATTTATTTCATTATCAGGCTATTTAATTACAACCATAAAGAGTAGAACTTCATATTATGGAATTTTGATTATTGCTCTTATGTATATTATTTCTTTGATTGTAGAAAAATATGTAAAAAAACAATTAACACTATCTGAATTATATAGATTAATTAAACAAAAAGTATATTCATTTGTGCAAAAAATTAGAGATATAGATAAAAACAAAATTAGAAGACTAAAGAGTGGAGACAAAATTTATTATTGTAGAACTATTACTGGTTATAGTGATAAAAGAATATATAGATATAATGATTTAAATAGAAAAAAGAGATTTAAAACTAAAGAGAGTATAAAGAAATATTTATATGATTTAGAAATAAAAAGAATCTTAACAAAAGAAGATGGATCAGGAATAAAAGAAGTTAAAACAAGATTAAAGAAAAAAAAGAAAGAAAAGAAACAAGCTAAAATAGATACTTTCTTAAATAGTTCTTTTACAAGATTTTTGTTTAGTACAATACTAGTAGTTATATCTATTCTAATTATGTACCTTATATATAATTTTATAAGAAATAATATTGAATTAAATTTTTCAATTAAAGAGCAAGCTATCTACTTTATATATTTTATTCCAATAATATATGTAATATTTAAATTAATATATTTTATTATTTTAAAATTTAAAAATATTGATTCAGAATTTATAATGCTATCATTATTAGTAATATCTATAGCCTTTTTAATGATTCTAAACAATAATATTATCTTAGATTTTTCTGGAGCTATGATATTTTCAACCATATTAGTTATATTAATAAATAAAGTCCATATAGGAGAAACTGATAGAGACATAGAAATATTAAAGGAGCAAATAGAATATAAGAAAAACTTGGTTTCGAAAAAAAGAGTTTGTTTTGGAATTACTTCTCTTACTATTGGAGGAGTGAGCAGAATATTGGTTGATGTTTGTAATAGTTTATCTAAAAAATATTCTGATATTGATGTAGAAATTTTTACATTATTTGCTGGTGGTGAATTTGAAGAAGATTTAAATATAAAAGTAAAATCACTTTTCAAAAAACCTTTTAATTCTTATAAACCAACTATAAAATTTTTCATACTAGCATACTTAAAGCTTTTTGAACCAAACATTTTTAACAAATATATTAGAGGAAATTATGATGATATAATAGCATTTGATGAAGGAGCTATTACAAGCTTATTCTCATATAATGACGATGCTAAGAAAATAGCTTGGGTTCATAATAAAGACTATAATATTTATGCTAAATCAGATAAAAATTATATTAGACATTTATGCAATCTTTATTCTAGATATGATAAAATAATCTTTGCTAGAGAAATAAGTTTAAGAAGATTTAATAAGGTTTTTATTAGTAAAAAAGTTAGACGAATACCCAAAGATATAATAACAAATTATGTAGATCCTTTAAGAATCTTTGTTAAATCTGAAGCCGAATCTGTATATGAATGGACAGAAGACACTGTAGCACTTTTATCTGTTGTTAGATTATATAAACATAAAGCATTAGATAGATTTATTAGAGTTCATAAAAGAGTATTAAATGATGGCTTAGATCACAAAATTTACATTATAGGTGATGGCCCTGAAATGAAAAATTTGAAGAAATTAATTCGAGAAGAAAAATTACAAACATCAGTATTTTTACTTGGTACTAAAATAAATCCATATCCATATATTAAAAACTCTTCGTATTTTTGCTTATTTTCTGAAAAAGAAGAGTATTCAATTGTATTAAATGAAGCGAAAATATTAAATAAAGATATTTTAATTACTGATACAAAAACAAGAGATATAGTGCAAGACTATCCGAATGTTAGGATATTTGATAATTCAGAATCAGGGATATATACTGGACTAAGATATGTGTTATCAAATCCTAAAAAAGACAAAACAAATTTTGAATATATATATAAGAATGATGAAATACTAACAGAAATTTATTCTTTATTATACTAAAGAAGAAAGAAAATTAATATGGAAAATAAAAGATATAATGAAATAGACCATAAAGATATAAAGACAATTGATGATATTAATAAAATAGTTGCCCATGAAGTTCAATTAGACAAAAAAAGAAAAGCAGCTATGAAAGAAGGAATGGCAACTGCTACTGCTATGAGTATAACTTCAAAAATTATAATTATAATAATGACAATTATATTTATTGCTATTGTGGGATATGTATCTTTTTATGTATATATTTATTTTGCTGGAGTATATCAAAGTAATGTTAGAAATTTAGAAAACATGAAAGAAATGTCACAAGAAAATGAAAGTAAGTAATAAAAACAATAATAAATTAGATGAAATAAATATTGATTTAATTCCACTAGAACAAAAACTTATACTTGATCTTCATGGTTTAACAATTGATGAAACGAGAATATTAATAGATCAGGAATTTGAAATTATTAAAAAAGATATAGTTAATATAAAAATTATTATGGTCTTGCTTCACGGTTATTCGAAAGGTGAAGTTCTAAAAAAATATATTAGAGAAGAATATAAACATGAGATGATCAAAGTTAAGCATTGGCATCATAATCCAGGTATTAGCTATTATATTATAAAGGATAACAAATGAAATATAATTACGAAGAAGAAAAAAAATCTAAAGCAAAAGAATATGCGTTAATAAGAGTAGGAGAAAATGAATTATTAAAGCTATTTGATTCTTTTAATGCATCAGAAAAAGAGTTTAGAGAATATATAAAATTAAATGAACTAAAATTTAAAAAAGGTGAAATACAATACTATGTAATTAGAGAAGATAAAACGTATATTGCTCAATTAACATTAATATTTGATAACCCAAATATTGAAAATTCAACAATTAAAAACAAAAGAGTGTATTTCCAGCATTTATCAATTGCGAAAAATAGAGCAAATATTGGATTTGAAAAGCTATTATTAGAATTAGTAATTTCAAAATTACAAGAAAGAAGAAAAAATAAAATTCCTATATTTGAATATACAATTAGTGTGGGGCACAGGGAAAGGAAAATAAAAGAAGTTTTAGAAAGCTTAAATTTTGAGGAACATATTGAATATATAAATAAAAGCACTTTAAGAAAAGAAATCTTGTATTTGAGAGAAGACAAAGAAAAATAAAAAATGCATAAAGAAAGCAATAAAATACAAGGCGAAATAAGCAAACAAAAATTAATAGAGATACATAAATACAAACAAATATTATATCACAAAAATATTTTTTGTGATATAATAAATAAAAGTAGAGATACTTAATTCAAATAAAAGGAGGAAAATATGGAAGAGGAAAGAATGAGAGTATTAGGAGACAAATTTCCTGAAATGGAAATAATGACAACACATGGAATGAAAAAATTACCACAAGATTATGCAGGTAAATGGTTTATAGTTTTTAGTCATCCAAGTGATTTTACACCTGTTTGTACAACAGAATTTGTTGAGTTTGCACAACAAGCTGATGAGTTCAAAAAAATGGATACTGAATTACTAGGATTATCTGTAGATTCAGTTTTTTCACATATTAAATGGACTGAGTGGATAAAAGATAATCTAGATGTTGAGATATCTTTCCCTATTATTGAAGATGCATTAGGAAGAGTTGCTATTGAATTGGGAATGATTCACCCATCGAAAGGTTCATCAACAGTTAGAGCAGTATTTATAATGGATGATAAGGGAATTATTAGATTAATAATGTATTATCCACAAGAAATAGGTAGAGATATTAACGAAGTTTTAAGAGCAGTAAAAGCTTTACAAGTTTCTGACAAAAATGGAGTTGCAATACCTGAAAAATGGCCAAACAACCCTATAATAGGAGACAAAGTAATTATACCACCAGCTAAAACAGAAGAAGCTGCAGAAGCAAGAAGAAAAGAACTAGCTGCTGGTAAAATTGAAGGCTATGATTGGTGGTTCTCTTTTAAAGATTTATAAGAAAAAATTTAATTTATTTTTAAAGTAAATCTTTAAATAAATGAAAGACATAAGTGTAACTATGAAAGATTCAAAATTTAATAATGATATTATAATTGAAAAGAATGTTAATGATTTTAATTATTTTGAATTTTTAAAATTAAATGATTTGGGAATACAAAATGCATATACTTTGAAAGATTTAGATTTTGGGAAAAAAGAAACTAATAAAGATAGAGAAAAAAACTATCTTAAATTAGCAGATTTATTTAATATAAATTTAGACCAAATTGTATATTTAGATCAAACACATTCTGATAAAATATTAGTTATTCAAAAAGATCTTGATTTGCAAAAATCAAGATCTAATTTTGATGGTATAATTACTACTAGATCAGATGTTGCTATTATGACATTCAATGCTGATTGCATTCTTTTCTCATTTTATGATATGAAAAATAAAGTTTTAGGAAATGTTCATTCAGGATGGAAGGGAACTATTAAAAGAATTATTGAGAAGACTCTAATAATCTTTCAAAATGAATTTAAATCAAATTTAGAAGATATTATAGTTTGTATATCACCAAGTATTAGAACATGTCATTTTGAGGTAAAAGAAGATGTTAAAAGCATGTTTGAAAAAGAATTTAAAGAAATAGATTCTAAAAAATATATAAAAGAAAAAACGGGAGAAGAAGGGACATATTATATTGATACAATATTTTTAAATAAAAAAATGATGATAAAAATGGGTGTACTAGAAGAAAATATTTATGATTCTAATCTTTGTTCAGTATGTGAAAAAGATAAAATTCATTCATATAGAGGTGCAAAAGAAGAAGACAAAGATCAAAGGTCAGTTTTTGTTGTTAAAATGAAAGAGGTATTATGAATTTAATTTTAACATTAGGTGTGGGCTTATTTACAATAATTGGTGCTATATTAGTATTCTTAATCAAGAATGAAAACAAAGATAGATTTGTTAATATAAGTATGAATTTAGCAGTAGGAGTAATAATTACTTTACTTGCATTAGACTTATTGCCTGAAATATGGGAAAGCTTAACTAAAAACTTTAATACTTTATATTCAGTATTAATTATTATTGGATTTACTACTGTTGGAATATTTATATTAAAGTTTCTAGATAAATATGTTCATAATCATGATGAACACCATACACATGAATGTAAGGAAAACTATAGCCATATTGGTATAGTAACAGGACTTGCTATTTCCTTACATAATATTATAGAAGGAATGGCAGTTTATGGAATGCTTACAAATAATACTTCATTAGGAATAAAATTAATTGTTGGTGTTGGATTGCATAATATTCCTTTAGGCATAATGCTTGCAGGAGCTTTTTATAAGTCAAATAATAGTAAATTAAAAACAATTATTAATATTATATTTATTTCATTAACTAGTTTTTTGGGTGGGCTGATAATGTTTGCCAATTTAAAACTTTTAATGAATGACTTTGTTATAGCTATTATGCTTCTTATAACAAATGGTATGATGATATATATTGCGTTTTTTGAGCTTTTACCTCATACAATTCATACCATGAAAACAAAAGGAAACGGGAAAGAAAAAACAAAAACTATTATTACTATTTTAATAGGTGTAATATTTATAGTTGCAACACATTTTATAACAGGACATCATCATTAAATAATTTAATTAAATAAAATGTATAAACAAAGATATTATTAAGTATAGAAATTAAGAAACTCTTATCTAAAAGATGGGAGTTTTTATTGTATAAAACAGATTTAGTTATTCTAATTTTAATGTGGAAAAATTATATAAAAAGTGGTAAAATAATAGAATGGAAGAAAAGAAATTTGTATTAAATTCAAGCTTTAAACCTACAGGGGATCAACCTAAAGCAATTGAATTTTTAAGTAATGGAATAGAAAATGGAGAAAAGTTTCAAACTCTGCTTGGAGTAACAGGATCAGGTAAGACTTTTACTATTGCTAATGTCATAGAAAAAGTGCAAAGACCAGTACTTGTTTTAGCACATAATAAAACATTGGCAGGACAATTATATTCTGAGTTTAAAGAATTCTTTCCTAATAATAGAGTAGAATACTTTGTATCATATTATGATTTTTATCAACCAGAAGCATATATACCTAGTACAGACACATATATTGACAAAGATGCATCTATTAATGATGAAATTGACAAACTTAGACATTCTGCTACTGCATCACTCTTTGAAGCAAGAGATGTTATTGTTGTAGCTTCAGTATCTTGTATATATGGACTAGGAGACCCAATTGACTATGAAAATATGATAGTATCATTAAGGCCTGGAGACAAAAAATCTAGAGATGAAGTTATGAGAAGATTGGTTGACATGCAATATTCTAGAAATGAAATAGATTTTAAAAGGGGAACTTTTAGAGCAAAGGGAGATGTATTAGAGGTATATCCTTCGAACAGAGAAGAATCCGCTATCAGAATAGATTATTTTGGTGATGAAATAGATAGTATTTATGAGATTAATACATTGACTGGCAAAAAGGAAGCTACGAGACAGCATGTAATGATATATCCAAATTCACATTATGTTACAACAAGTGATAAGATGGAAAGAGCACTTAAAACAATTGAAGTAGAAAAGAACGAAAGAATAAAATATTTTAAAGATAGAAATAAATTAATTGAAGCACAAAGAATTGAAGAAAGAACTAATTTTGATTTAGAAATGTTAAAAGAAACTGGATTTTGCCAAGGTATAGAAAATTATTCTAGACATATATCTGGTAGGCCAGCAGGTTCACCACCATATACATTATTTAACTATTTCCCAGATGATTTTGTTATTGTTGTAGATGAATCACATGCTACAATACCACAAGTAAGAGGAATGTATAATGGGGATAAAGCGAGGAAAGAATCATTAGTTAATTATGGTTTTAGATTACCATCTGCATTTGATAATAGACCATTAAATTTTGAAGAATTTGAAGAAAGAATAAATCAATGTATTTTTATGTCAGCAACTCCTGCTGATTACGAGAAAGAAAAGTCAAAAGAAAATATTGTTGAACAAATAATCAGACCAACAGGACTTTTAGACCCTAAAATATTGGTTAAACCAAGTGACAATCAAATTGATGACTTAATAAATGAAATACATAAAAGGGTAGAAAAACAAGAAAGAGTATTAGTTACTACTCTTACTAAAAGACAGGCTGAAGATTTAACTGCATATTTAAAATCATTAGATATTAAAGCTGAATATATGCATTCAGATATTAAAACATTAGAGAGAATGAAGATTATAAAAGACTTAAGAATGGGAGAATTTGATATTTTAGTTGGTATTAATCTATTAAGAGAAGGATTAGATATTCCAGAAGTATCATTGGTTGCAATATTAGATGCAGATAAAGAAGGATTTTTAAGATCTGAAAGATCACTAATTCAAACTGTGGGAAGAGCTGCAAGAAACACAGAAGGCACAGTTATAATGTATGCAAATGAACTTACTGATTCTATGGAAAAAGCATTGAGAGAAACAAATAGAAGAAGAGAAATACAAGAAAAATATAATATAGCAAATAATATAATTCCAAAAACTATAAAGAAAGATATTAGAGAACTTATACAAGCTTCAGTTATTTATGAAGATGAAGAAAAATATGATATTGATAATATTGAAGCAATTGTTGACAAGTTAACAGAAGAAATGGTAAGACTTGCAGATGATTTAAATTTTGAAGAAGCAGCCAAAATTAGAGATGAGATTTATGAATTAGAAAAATACATAGAGGTTAAAGATGAGTAATGAGATAATAATAAAGGGAGCGAAGGAGCATAATTTAAAAAATATAAATATAAAAATACCAAAGAATAAACTTGTTGTTATTACAGGTGTATCTGGTTCTGGAAAGTCTTCATTAGCTTTTGATACAATTTATGCTGAAGGACAAAGGAGATATGTTGAAAGCCTATCTTCTTATGCAAGACAGTTTTTAGGTATGATGAATAAACCAGATGTTCAATCAATTGATGGATTATCTCCTGCAATTTCAATAGATCAAAAAACAACATCTAATAATCCAAGATCAACGGTAGGAACAGTAACAGAGATCTATGATTATTTAAGATTACTGTATGCAAGAATTGGAATACCGCATTGTCCAATTTGTGGAAGAAAAATTCAAAAACAATCAATTGATCAAATTGTAGATTCGGTTTTAAAAATAAAAGAAAATTCAAGAATTCAAGTTTTGGCACCAATTGTTAGGGGACAAAAAGGTGAACATAAAAATATAATTGATGATATGCAAAAACAAGGATTTGTTAGAGCAAAAATTGATGGGAAACTTTATGACTTATCTTTTGATACAATTGAATTAGAAAAGAATAAAAAACATAATATAGATATTATTGTTGATAGATTAGTTATAAAAGATGGAATAAGACAAAGATTAACAGAATCTATTGAAGTTGCTATGAAATTTGCAAACAATATTGTTGTAATAGATGTTGTTGGTAATAAAAGTATTAGTTATTCTGGAAATTATGCTTGTCCTGAGCATAATATTGGATTTGAAGAATTAACTCCAAGACTATTTTCTTTTAATAGTCCATATGGAGCTTGTGAACAATGTAGTGGTATTGGATATTTACTAAGAATAAGTGAAGATTTAGTTATACCGGACAGAGAAAAAACATTATATGATGGAATAAAAGCTTTTGGTTCAAGTGAACTTAAAAGAAGTGATACAATGGCAAGAATGTACTTTGAATCTATTGGTAAACATTATGGTGTTAATATTTTAAATAAAAAAATAAAAGATCTACCAAAAGATTTTATGGATAAAATATTATATGGGACAGGTGATGAAGAAATTGACTTTATTTATGAGTCTGAAACAGGTATTAGAAGGTTTACAAGACCATTTGAAGGTGTAATTCCAATTTTAGAAAGAAGACATAGAGAAACTAAGTCAGAAGGGATGAGACGTTTTTATGAACTATATATGCATGAAATGCCTTGTAGAAAATGTAATGGGACACGATTAAAAGCAGAAGTTTTGTATGTCTTAGTTGGAGACTTAAATATTCATGAATTAACTTCAATGTCTATTGATAAGATAAGAAAATATTTAAATGAACTTGAACTTGATGAAACTGAAATGTTAATTGCTGAAGCTATATTAAAAGAAACAAACAAAAGATTAGAATTCTTAGAAAATGTAGGTCTATCGTATTTAACATTATCTCGTGCAGCAGGAACTTTGTCAGGTGGAGAAGCTCAAAGAATTAGACTTGCTACCCAAATAGGTTCTGGTCTTACAGGAGTTATATATATACTAGATGAACCTAGTATTGGTTTGCACCAAAGAGATAATAATAAATTACTTGCAACTTTAAAAAACTTAAGAGATTTAGGTAATACTGTAATAGTTGTAGAACATGATGAAGATACTATGAGAGCAGCAGACCAAATAATAGATATTGGCCCAGAAGCCGGTATAAATGGTGGAAGAATAATTGCTCAAGGTAGTGTTAATGATATTATTAAAGTTAAACAATCTATAACTGGTAAATATTTATCTGGTGAACTTTCAATTCCTCTTCCTAAAAAGAGAAGAAAAGGAAGTGGTAAATATATTGACATAATAGGTGCTAAAGAAAATAATTTGAAAAATATAGATGTAAAAATCCCATTGGGTAAACTAATTCTAGTAACAGGAGTTTCTGGTTCAGGTAAATCTTCACTAATTTATGAAACACTTTATTTAAATGTAAAAAACAAATTAAATAAAACATATGATAAAGCGGGAGAAGTGGATGAAATAAAAGGATTAAATAATATTGATAAAATAATTAGCATTGATCAATCACCTATAGGAAGAACTCCTAGATCTAATCCAGCAACATATACTGGTGTTATGGATGAAATACGTGATGTTTTTGCTACAACTAATGAAGCAAAGATGAGAGGATATAAAAAAGGTAGATTTTCTTTTAATGTTAAAGGCGGAAGATGTGAAGTTTGCGAAGGTGATGGTTTAATTAAAATAGAGATGCATTTCTTACCTGATGTGTATGTTCCTTGTGAAGTATGTAATGGTAAAAGATATAATAAAGAAACTTTAGAAGTAAGATTTAAAGGAAAAAATATTGCTGATGTTTTAGATATGAACGCATATGAAGCAATAGACTTATTCCAAAATTTACCTAAAATAAAAAATAAATTACAATTATTAATAGATGTAGGATTAGGATATTTAAAATTAGGACAAAACTCTACTACATTATCAGGTGGTGAAGCTCAAAGAATTAAGATATCAAAAGAATTATCTAAAAGATCAACAGGTAAAACTTTGTATGTACTAGATGAACCAACAACAGGACTACATACTCATGATATTGCAAAATTAATAGAAATTTTAAACAGATTAGTTGATTCAGGGAATACAGTTATTGTTATTGAACATAATATGGATTTAATTAAAACAGCAGACCATATTATTGATTTGGGTCCTGAAGGTGGAGATGCTGGAGGAAGAATAATTATTGAAGGAACTCCTGAAGAAATCGTCAGATCTAAACAATCATATACAGGTCAATCTTTAAAAAAGAGCAAATATATGCTATAATATAAGTATAGTAATTTTAGAATATGAACATTGTTCATTATCAAAGTACAGGAGGTGCAATATGGATCGGACTAGAATTATCATTTATACTATTGGAGCGTTTTTCTTTTATTTTGTAGTCATATTGACTCGTGTAAAAGATACTTATTGGAGTGATGATCGGAGAAAATTCTGGTTACACTTTGTACTGTCTACAGCTGTTGTTATTGTTGTAGCAATATCAATGTACTACGGTTACCAATTTATTTGGTTATCATAGACAGGAGGACATAAAGATGTTAAAATTTTGGGATCTTTTCATTAATGTCATCATGCTGATTGGAGTTATAGCTTTTTTTAGCAATTTTATGGTGATTCCTATGTTGTTGAAACAACCACTAATGTCTATGGAAAAACCCGTGGAAAAAGAAAAAGAACATAGCTCATATGTAAGATTTTCTACAAGCTATGTTATAAAAACAGTACTTCGGTACTTGGTTTGGGGCTTTGCAGCCGCAATAATTGCTTTCTTTTTTGGAGGTTTCATCCTAGGAGTAATGAACCTTTTAGCTAAAGACATAGTTGCACCGTTTTTTGAAAGACTTAGAGGTCTTTCTTAGAGAATAGGGACACATTCATATTTGTTTGTGTCTCTATTTCTTTACTTTTCATTTTTTATTAAGTAAAATATATAGTATAAAGATATATTTATCTTATTATTTAATATGTTTTTAATATATTAAAAGATTTAATTATTTTATATAAAGTCGAAAAAAGAGGAACGAAAGATGAAAGTAAAAGATAAAAGAGTTTTATTATATTATGTTGTAAACATTTTTATGGTTTTAAACATGATGATTATACTGTTTTCTAGTATTATTTTATTAAAAGAAGGAGAAGTTCAATCTCTAGGTGTTTTTAAGTTTGTTTTTAATACTTTGTTTTTTACAATTTTATCAAAAGGGTTTATAGCATTAATACTGAGACTACCTAAAAAAGAACAATTGGTTTTGTTTTTTATGTCATTTGTTATGCTAGTATTTATTGCATTAATGTCGGTTTTAACAAGATTATTTAATCCACAAATTATATTACAATTATCTTTATTGTTTTGGAGTGTATATACGATTTTATATAATTATATAGTGTTAAAAAATATAAGGCAATATTTAGCTTTAGTGGTTTTAACCTCAATATACGCGTTTTATTCTTTGTCTTTATTCGTAATTATGTTTAAAGATATTTATAGTATATTCTTTTCACATGGTGCTGCTTTAACTGGCTCTTTATCTATAATTATTATATTTGTATCTTTAGAAATGTTACAACTTTTAGCATATGTATTAATACCAGAGTATTATTCGAAATCTACTGAAATTATTGATTTGTTTGACGAAATTAAAATTAAATATGAAATTAGAGAAAGAATGATAGAAGAACAAGAAGATTTACGAATAAAAAAAGTTGTTGAAAGAAAAATGCTTGAGAGAAAAAAGCAGGCTGAAGAAGAAAAAGAAAAAAATGCAAGAAAAATAAATCGTCGCAAGATAAAATCTAATATTGAACCTTTAACAAGGAAAAAATTAAATAAATATTTAGAAAAAATGAATGAAAAAAAGTACAAGGAATGAATAAATGGAATTTTATGAAACAATTAAAAACAGAGCAAGGTCAAATATAAAGAAAATTATCATACCAGAAGCTACAAGATGTGGTAGAGTTTTAAAAGCTTCAAAAATTGTTGTAGATGAAGATTTTGCTAAAATTATTTTTATAGGAAATGTAGAAGAAATAAGAAATATTGCCTTAGAAAAGAATATTGATATAGATTTATCAAGATTTGAAATAATAGATCCAAAAGAATCAGAATTAACTAATAATTTAGCTAGCAAACTTCATAGCTTAAGGCAACATAAAGGAATGACAATAGAAGAAGCATATGAATTAATATATGATCCAATATATTTTGGAACAATGTTACTAGAAACAGGCTATGGAGATGGATTGGTTGCAGGAACTACTGTACCAACATCTGATGTCTTGAGACCCGCCTTACAAATTATAAGAACTAGACATGATGCTCGTTTTGTTTCTTCGTTTTTTTTGCTAGAATTTAAAGAAAACAATATTGTTAAAGATGATGTTTTATTATTTGCCGATGCTGGTATAAATGAAAATCCTAATAGTGAAGAATTAGCAGAAATTACAATTCAAAGTGTAAAGACATTTGATTCATTATTATTAAAAGAGCCAAGAGTTGCTCTTTTATCTTATTCTACAAAGGGTTCAGCTAAATCTGAAATGACTCAAAAAATAATAGATGCATATAATATAGTTAAAGAAAGAATGCCAAATCTTATTATTGATGGAGAAATACAAGCTGATGCAGCTTTAGTTCCTCATGTAGCAGAAAGAAAAATTCCAAATAGCCCATTAGAAGGCAATGCAAATATTCTTATATTTCCTGACTTAAATTCGGGCAATATATCATATAAATTAGTTCAAAGATTAGCTAATGCAAAAGCATATGGACCAATGTGTCAAGGTTTAAACAAGCCTGTAAATGACTTATCTAGAGGAGCAGAAATTGATGACATTGTTGGGACTATAGCTTTAACAGCAATACAAGCTCAAGAACAATAAAAGAAAAAGGAAGTAAAATGAAAGTATTAGTTTTAAACTGTGGTAGTTCATCAATTAAATTTCAATTGATTAATATGCCTGAAGAAGAAGTCCTGATCCAGGGCTATTACGAAAGAATAGGAACAGAAGAATCGTTTTTAAGCATAAAAAGTAATGGGGAAAAAGAAAAATTTTATATACCTGCACTAACTCATCAAAATGGTATAGAGGTAATTTTAGAAAAATTATTAGATACTAAATATGGTGTTTTAAGTAGTTTAGATGAAATTGCAGCAACTGGCCATAGATTAGTTCATGGTGGAGAGAAATTTATTAATTCAGTAATAATTGATGATGAAGTACTAGAGGAGGTAGAAAAACTAATAACACTGGCACCACTTCATAATCCAAGCTGTTTATCAGGTATTCGTGCAATGCAAAAACTTCTACCTAATATACCTAAAGTGGCTGTTTTTGATACATCTTTTCATCAAACAATGCCAGATTATGCATATATATATAATATTCCATATAAATATTATGAAGAAAACAAAATAAGAAAATATGGTTTTCATGGAACATCACATAGATATATTGCTCAAAGAGTAGCAGAAGTTTTAGGAAAAAGCAAAGAAGATATAAATATAATCTCATGCCATCTTGGTCAAGGTGCTAGTATTTGTGCAATACAAAGCGGAAAATCAATTGATACTTCTATGGGTTTAACTCCATTAGCTGGGATACCTATGGGAACAAGATCAGGTAATATTGATCCATCAATTATCCCATATATTGCTAAAATAGAAGGTATTGATGTTTATGAAGTTGACCAGATATTAAACAAAGAGTCAGGGGCATATGGAGTTTCTGGAATTTCTCATGACTTTAGAGATATTGAAGAAGCTGCAGGACAAGGAAATGAAAGAGCAATACTAGCACTGAAATCTAATGAATATTTAACAGCACAAACAATTGGGGCATATGCAACTAGCTTAGGTCATGTAGACGTGATTGCTTTTGCGGGAGGAATTGGAGAAAAAGGAGAGGCTACCAGATTAGGAATTTGTAAATACTTAAAAGTATTGGGTGTAGAAATAGATCCAGAATTAAATGATGTTAAAGCTGTTGAAAGAAAAATATCAACTGAAGATTCTAGGATTCAAGTATGGATAATTCCAACTGATGAAGAGATTATGATAGCTAGAGATACTGTTGAAATAGCCGGTTTAATATAAAATAAAAAATGAAGAAGTTTTAATTTTAAATATAAGAGAGGTAAAGATGATTAAATTTGATTATTCAAACTCAATGATAAAAAAAGAGAAAATTTTAGAATATAGTGAAGCAACATTTGCTATAAATAAAGAATTTGAAGAAAAGAAGAATGATGAGAATGAGTTTTTAGGATGGATTGATTTGCCTCAAAAGATTGATGAATTAGAATATGAAAGAATTAAAAAAGCTTCTGTAAAAATACAATCAGATTCAGATATTCTTCTATGTATTGGCATCGGAGGTTCATACCTTGGAGCTGAAGCTATAATTCAAGCACTATCACACAAATATTTTAAAAATAAAGTTGAAGTTATATTTGTAGGCAACAATCTTTCCACTGAACATATTGAAGAAACTATAGAATATCTTGATGGAAAAGAATTTTCTATAAATGTGATTTCTAAATCAGGAACTACACTAGAACCAGCTTTAGCATTTAGAATTTTTAGAGAATATTTAAATGAAAAATATGGTCCAGAAGAAGCAAGAAAAAGAATATTTATTACTACTGATAAGGAAAAAGGAGCATTAAAAGATTTAGCAAATGAAGAAAAAATTGAAACTTTTGTAATTCCAGACAATATTGGTGGAAGATTTTCAGTTCTTACTGCTGTTGGTCTTCTTCCTATAGCTGCAGCAGGCTTTAATATAGATTTTATCCTAGAAGGAGCTAAAGATGCTGCAATTAAATATTCAGACCCACATATAAAATATAATGAAGCATATCAATATGCAGCGATAAGACATTATTTACACACTAAAGAAAAAAAAGATATTGAAATTATGGTTGCATTTAATGATAAATTAAAAATGTTTGTTGAATGGTTTAAACAGCTTTTTGGAGAGTCAGAAGGTAAAGATGGAAAAGGCATATTCCCAATGGGAGTAATTTATAGTACTGACCTACACTCTTTAGGACAAATCATTCAAGATGGTAAAAGAAACATTTTTGAAACTGTAATTAAAATTAACAATGAAAAAAGTGATATTACTATTAAAAAAGATAGTGATAATTATGATAAATTAAATTATTTAGAAGGTAAAACAATAAAATATATTGAAAATATGGCAATGGAAGGAACTATTGAAGCACATGTTCAGGGTAAGGTTCCAAATTTAATGATAGAAATTGATGAACTAAATGAATATTCAATAGGAAGTTTAATATACTTTTTTGAAAAAGCAGTTGCTATGTCTGGAAGATTATTAGATGTTAATCCTTTTGATCAATTAGGAGTTGAAGCATATAAGAAAAATATGTTTAAGTTATTAGGGAAACCAAAATAAATATATAAAATAATTATATAAAATAAATATCAAATAAAAAAATATATAAAACTAAAGAAAAGGTAATTATGAAAAAACATGTAAAAAAAGTAGCAATTTTAACAAATGGAGGAGATGCTCCAGGCTTAAATGTCGTTATTAGAGCAATTTTAAAATCTGCTAAAATCCACGACATAGATGTTTATGGATATATTGATGGTTATAAGGGTTTTTTAGAAAATGATTATGTTAAATTAGACTTATCAACTAATGCATCTGGACTTTTAACAAGAGGAGGGACCATTATTGGTACTTCAAATTCAACTAATTTATTTAATTTGAAAAAGAAAAAAGCAGACGGATCTTTTGAATATGTAGATATGTCTGATTATTGTGTTAAACAGTTTAAAGAACAGGGTTTTGATTGTTTGTTTACATTAGGTGGAGATGGGACACAAAAATCAGCAAGAGATTTTGCAGTTAAAGGTTTAAATGTTATTGGAATCCCAAAAACAATTGATAATGATGTTGCACTAACAGATAAAACTTTTGGTTTTGACTCAGCTGTTTCTGTTGCAACTGACGCATTAGAAAGATTACATTCTACTGCTGAATCACATAAAAGGATAATGGTTTTAGAGGTGATGGGTCGCCATACAGGATGGATTGCTCTTGCTTCAGGAATAGCAGGAGGTGCTGACGCAATTTTAATTCCAGAAATACCATTTGATATCAAAAGAGTTGCTGAAAAGGTTTTAAGGAGAAAATCTGAAGGTAAGGAGTACACTATTATTTGTGTAGCTGAAGGTGCTTTTCCTATTCAAGGACAACAAGAAACAATTGGGACAAATAATGATAAAGGTTTAGATGATAAAAGGCTGGGAGGAATTGGAGAAATTGTAGCAAGAGAACTAGAAGAATTAACAGGAATGATATCTAGAAATACAGTACTGGGTTATGTACAAAGAGGTGGAAGCCCTATTGCTACTGATAGAATTTTATCTTCTAACTATGGAGTAAAAGCTTTAGAACTAGCCATGCAAGGAGTATTTAAAATACTAGTTACTTTTACTAATGGCAAGATGGGATATGTTAGTCTTGAAGATGTTATAGGTAATAATAAAGAAATTGGAGCTCCATCAAAGAATAATGAAATATCTAATTTGAAAAGAGTAAAATTAGATGATGAATTAATTAAAACAGCATATAATTTAGACATTGAATTAGGACAAGAACTTAAAATCTAAAGAAAACAAGAGCTATAAAATTTCTTGCTTAATACAAGGTTTTAATATATAATTATTTTATGAAAAACATAGTCTAAATAAAAAATGTAGTTTAGATTTATAAATAAAAAGTTTAAATAACGGGAGAAAAGGACAAAATATGAGTATGAAAATAGAAAAAACAAATGAAGAGAATATAGTAAATTTAAAATTTGACATTCCTGCAGTGGAATTAGATAAAGGCATTAAAAGTGTATATGAAAAAAATAAAAGACATTTTAGTTTGCCTGGATTTAGAAAAGGCAAAGTACCTTTTGAAATAATATTAAAAACATATGGACCAGACATGTTTTATGAAGATGCTTTTAATGAAATCTTTTCTATAGTATATGAAGAAGAAATAGATAAAGCTAAATTAGAGGTTTTTTCAGCACCAGAAATAAATGTTGAAAAAATAGAACAAGGTGAAAATGTATTAGTAACTGCAAAAGTCGCTCTAAAACCAGAAGTTAAACTGGGTAAGTATAAAGAAATTGCAATAAAAAAAGCTGTATATAAAGTTGATGAGAAAGAAATTGACGAAGAAATAAAAAAAGCTCAAGAACATAATGTAAGACTTGTTCCTGCTAAAGATGAGAAAAAAGTTGAATTAGGCAATCAAGTAAATATTAACTTTACGGGATTTATAGAAAAAAATAAAGTTAAAGGAGAAAAGTTTCCGGGCGGTGAAGCAGACAATTTTGATTTAGAAATAGGATCTAATTCCTTTATTCCCGGATTTGAAGATGCAATTATTGGAATGCAAAAAGGTGAAACAAAGGATATTAATCTGAATTTCCCAGAAGATTACTTTGAAGAATCGTTAAAAGGTCAAGCAGTTATATTTGAAGTAAAAGTTAATGAAATTAAAGAAAAAGAATACCCTAAACTTGATGATGAATTTGCTAAAGATCAAGGTTTTGATGACTTAAAAGCATATAGAAAAGACATTAAAGAAATGATAGAAGAAGCTAATAAAGAAAGAGAAAAACAAGAAACAGAAGCAATGTTAATAGATGAGCTATTAAAACAAGTCAAAATAAATTTACCAGAAATGGTTATAAATTCTCGAGTAAATGAGTTAATAGATGGATTAAGTCATAATTTATCTCATCAGGGACTAAATTTAGATTTTTATCTTCAAATGTATGGTAAAACTTTAGAAGAATATATTGAGGAAACAAAACCTTCAGTTGAAAGAAAAGTTAAATCTGATTTAGTATTAGAAAAAATATTTGATGAAAACGAAAAAGAAATAGATAAAAAGAAAATAGATGATGCTATTGATGAATATGCAAAAAGCTACAATTTAGAAATTGATGAATTTAAAAAAGACAAGAATTTTATAGATAATATTAAAAATGAAGTTAAACCTAAATTAGCTTTAGAATATTTGTTAGGAATAGTTAAGTTTAAATAAGTGGTATTAAATTTAATATATGAGAGTATTCTTATATATTAGGTAAAATATAAATAAAAACAATAAGGAGGAAATTATGGGTCAGGAGGCAGTTACAACAAGTTTAGAAGATATTGATTGGGAAGCATTTGGAACAGGATTTGAAAATCTAACAACATCTACAGTTAAAACAGGATTATTCGCAGTGACAGGATTTTTAATATTCTTTTTAGTTTTAGGATTAGCTATAGCTGTTTTAATGATAATATCTTGGTGGAAAATTTTTACTAAAGCTGGAAAACCAGGATGGGCAGCACTTGTTCCGGTTTATAATATGTGGATAATGCTAGAAATAGTAGGATTACCAGGATGGATTTCGCTAGGAATGATATTAATGGTAATACCTTTTGTAAACTTTTTAGTAGCAATTGGCATGTTTGTGCTAAATATTTTTATAGCATTAAAATTAGCACCATTATTTGGCAAAGAACAATCATTTGCAATAGGATTAATTTTATTACCTGTAGTGTTTTATCCAATGTTAGCATTTGGAAAAAATGAATATACTGGAGAAGTAGCACCAGCTGCACCACCAGTAGAACCACCAGTAGAACCACCGGTAGAATAAGAAAAACTTATTAAGTTTAATTTTTATCTTAACAAGAGTTAATATAAGCTATAGGTTTTGAGATTCTTGTTAAGGTAAATTAAATTTAAAAATTAACTTACTTTGATGTTTTATTATAAATAATAATTTTAAAAGAATAAAACTTGAAATTAAACTTATTATTTATAATAATTATTTAAATTGTAAAGGAGAAATTATGTATATATATAAGAAAGAAGAAAATACTTTAATCCCTTATGTTATTGAACAAACAAATAGAGGAGAAAGAAGTTATGATATATATTCTAGACTTTTAAAAGATAGGATTATATTTTTATCAGAAGATGTAAATCCTATGTCAGCAAGTACTATTGTTGCACAACTATTGTTTTTAGAGTCAGAAGATCCTGATAAAGAAATCTTTTTATATATCAATAGTCCAGGAGGGTCAATATCAGATGGATTAGCTATAGTTGATACCATTAACTATATTAAATGTCCTGTGTCTACTATTTGTATTGGTATGGCTGCAAGTATGGGAGCTGTATTATTAGCTTCAGGAACTAAAGGAAAAAGATTTGCTACTAGAAATTCTGAAATATTAATTCATCAACCATTAATTGGTGGTGGCGGATTATCTGGTCAAGCTACTGAAATTAAAATACATTCAGATCACATACTTAAATTAAGAGAAAAACTGAATAAGATATTATCTGAAAAAACAGGCCAACCATTAGATAAAATAGAACAAGATACTGATAGAGATAACTATATGAGTGCTGAAGAAGCATTAGAATATGGACTAATAGACAAAATACTTGATACTAGAGAGTAAAGGAGGATAGTCTATGTCAAAAAAAGATGAAACTGATATGCCTAAATGCTCTTTTTGTGGTAAACCAGCAGCATTGGCAAATAAGATGATTGAAGGCTTAGATAATGCATTTATTTGTGATGAGTGTGTTAATGTTTGCTATGAAATGATTCAATTTGAAATTGAACAAACAAAAAAAGCTAGCAAAGGCGCAAAAATTGATGTTTTAAAACCATCTGAAATTAAATCGCATTTAGACAAATATGTAATAGGGCAGGAAGATGCAAAGAAAACTCTTTCTGTTGCAGTATATAATCATTATAAAAGAATTAATAATCTTTCAGAAGAAGATAATGATGTTGAAATACAAAAAAGTAATATATTATTATTAGGCCCTACAGGATCAGGAAAAACATTACTTGCTCAAACTCTTGCTAAAATATTAAATGTACCATTTGCAATAGCTGATGCTACAACACTTACTGAGGCTGGTTATGTGGGAGACGATGTTGAAAACATTCTAGTTAGATTACTACAAGCGGCTGATTTTGATATTGAAAAAGCACAAAAAGGTATTATATATGTAGATGAAATTGATAAAATTACTAGAAAATCTGAACATCAGTCTATAACAAGAGATGTGAGTGGAGAGGGAGTACAACAAGCACTTCTAAAAATTATTGAAGGAACAATGGCAGGAATACCACCTCAGGGAGGAAGAAAGCATCCTGCACAAGAATTAATATATATTGATACTACAAATATTTTATTTATATGTGGTGGAGCATTTGAAGGCTTAGAAGATATAATAAATAATAGAATTGGAGAGAAGACGATTGGTTTTGAAGCTAATATTAAGAGTAAAGATGAAACTATTAAAGGTGAAGCTTTAAAATTTATGCAACCTGAAGACTTAATTAAATTTGGATTAATTCCAGAATTTGTAGGAAGACTTCCAATATATAGCGCTTTAGAGGCATTAGATGAAAAAGCTTTAAAACTTATATTAACAAAACCTAAAAACTCTCTAATTAAGCAATTTACAAAGCTTTTATCTTTAGATAATGTAGAATTAGAATTTGATGAAGACGCGATAGATGAAATTGTTAAAAAAGCTATAGAAAGAGAAACTGGAGCTAGAGGATTAAGATCTATCTTAGAAGAAATAATGCGTGATGCAATGTTTGAAATACCATCAAATAAAGCTATAAAGAAGTGTATAATAACAAAAGATAATGTATTAAATTTAGAGAAGGCAGTCCTAGTATATGATGGAAAGGCTGAAGACAAGCAAGAACCTGAAGTTAAGTCAGAAGAGAATAAGCAAGCAGCCAACTAAAATAAAATAAGAAGTAATTGCACAAAATGATTGTTTTATGCAGCTCTAATATCAAAAGTTATATCATTCACTTGATATAGCTTTTTTTGTTGTTTTTAGCTGTCTCTCTGTTTAATTTGTCTATTCTTCTGATAAAGAATATATAATATATCTTCTTATTATTATATTTGCTTTTATATTCTTATTTTAGAGCTTATATTTTATTCTTTATATTATATATCTATTTATTTTTAATTATATCCATAAATTAATTTATATAATTTTATATTAGTTTATATTTATTTTATACTAAATATATTTTTAACTCCTTTTATAAAAAAATAACTCATATTAAATTTTTAAAATCATATTTCACTATAAATACGAAAATCGCTCTAAGCCTTGTAAACGAAGCGTCTACGTTAATGATAGTATATGGGAAACTTTTAAAAATGCCTTAAAATCGATTCTAGAGCCTCGTTTTTTTGGTCATATTTTAGAATCCTGATAAATCAACATTTAAGAATTTCCATATTAAAATATTAATATGATCTATGATATATACTTAGTTTTTATTATAAAAGTATAATTTTAAATTTTAGAGCTTGGTAGATATAAAATAATTTAAAGATTGTTTATAAAAAATATTTTATATGTATTTAAATTTAGTTTGTAGTTATTTTTTTATTATCATTTATTTTGATATAGATATTTATTTTATATTTATAATAATATTCATATTGATAATTTTATTTAATTGTAATTATTTATATATTTAGATTTTAGAAAAAATTTCTGAATTAATACTATATTTATAGTTTCTTAATAAAACTAAAAATATAGAAAAAATGAAAGGGACGCGTCCCTTTCTATAAATTTTGAATATCTATATTATTTATAATGTTTGTAATATCTGTAATATATTAAGTATTATGTTTAAGTTACGATATCTTGTATAAAAATATTATTATATTGTACTTGAATCAGCTATAACCTGTATTTCGTAACTTCTTAAGATATTATTGAACTTATCTTTTATTGTTAAAGTAGCTTCTCCAGCATGATGTGCTGTTATTGTCCTCTCTCTCACTGATATTATTTTCTCATCTGATGATTCTATTTTAATTGTAGTATTAACTGAATCGGCTGGAAGTAGTTCTACTTCAAGTTCTAAGCTTTTATTTATTGATAATTGTTTAGGTATATTAGTAATATCTACATCTTCTAAGAAATTAGCAACAATAATATTTAGTTCATTACTTTTAACACCACCTAATTCAGCGTAAATCATTGATTGACCAATAGATAAAGTCTGTAGAACATTACCTTCTAAAAATTGTGCAACTTCTTCATTTGAACTATGCCAAGTTAAAGTACTAGAATCAATATGATCAGGCATTAGTAAGTACCCTACTTCTATTTTTGTGTTTTTAGCAAAAGCTTCACTTTTAGGAACAGATATAGTTATTAATGATGGTTTCATTTCTTCTATGATTTCAATATTTCTTCTAACAAATATTACTAAAGTAACCAATACAACTAAGAAAAGTATTATACTTAACAGCAATATTTTCTGTTTTTTAGTTTCTATAATATTCTCTTTTGTTTGTTCTTCTCTAGATTGAAAAACATTCATTTCTTTATTGTTCATAATAATATGTTATCTTTTTTTTAACTGTTTTTCCATTGTTTTTTATTAAATATTGTATTTGTTACATATTCTTAATAAAAACATTGCACAAAACTCTATTAATATTTCCCTTCTTTTGGTATTATAATTATAGAGGGTGTATGATTAAAAAAGAAGAAAATCCAAAATTTTTAAATGAATACTTAGAATATACTGCTACTATATTAAATAAGTCTAAAGGCACAGTTAAGGAGTATGGTTATGACCTATCTCACTTCTTTAAATATTTAAGATATAGATATAGCGGTGATAAAATTCCTGCTGGTACTGTTAACCCTGACAATGCTTCATATCCTGAAGTTATAAAATATATTGATATTAGTAAATTAGAATATGATTTTATTAAAAAGATTGTAATAGAAGATATTCATGCTTTCTTGTATTATTTAAAAGATGGGTATAATGTAGGTCCTGTAACAATAGCAAGGAGAGCATCTTCTATAAGATCATTCTTTAAATATCAAACAAAGATAACAAAAAAATTAACAGAAAACCCTACTATTAATTTAGAAACCCCTAAGATTCCTAAAAAACTACCTGTTTATTTAAATTTAGATGAGTCAAAAAGACTATTAGAAGTAGTTGAAAATCCAGAATTTAATCCTAAATCTTCAGACAAATTTATTGAAAGAAATACAGCAATAATAACATTGTTTTTAAATTGTGGCTTAAGACTGGGTGAACTTATAGCTATTAATATTAGTGATATAAATTTTATTGAAAAGAAAATTAGAATAAAAGGAAAAGGCAATAAAGAAAGAGAGTTGTTTTTAAATAAGGCTTGTAGTAAAGCTATAAATAATTATTTAAAAGTAAGACCAGATGACGAAGTTGAACCAGAACATAAAGATGCATTATTTTTAAGTGAAAGAAAAGTTAGAATAAGTAGAAGATCTGTACAATATATAGTTAAAGCAGAACTTCAAAAAGCAGGAATAAATACTGATAAATATTCTACACATAAATTAAGACATACAGCAGCAACTTTAATGTATCAACATGGGAATGTAGATATACGAGCATTACAGAAAGTTTTAGGTCATGAGTCTATCGCAACAACCGAAATCTATACTCATTTAAACGAAGAACAGGTAAAAGAAGCTTTAGAAAGCAATCCTTTAGCTAATTTATAATATATTAATCATTTGTATCTATCTTTTTCTTAGGATTTGTAAAATCATTTAATCTTAAACTATATGCTCGCATAGCAATATCTTCATATGCTAGCTCTTCATTATATCCTATAGAACTTAATAGTTTTTTTGTAAAAAGTGGATTTAAAGGCAGTAGTGGACCTAAAAGATATGTAGCATAAAAATTATTGATTTTAATTATCTCATCTTTTGAATCTTTACTTATTCCTGAACCTCTAATAACCTTAGCAGTAAAAGGCAAATTTTCTTCTTTATTAATTAAGAAACTTTCTGTAAATTGACTTTTAAAACCTACAATTTGTATTTCCTCATACTCAGCAAGACAAAAAGCATTCCATCTTTTCATCATTTCTTGTTTTGCATATGTATTTATTATACCTAGACACTCGATTTTATTTCCATTTTCTTCTAATATATATTGTCCAAACAATTCAAAAGCATTACCAGTTGCTAGGAATGTTTGATTGTTTTGTATTTTTTGATTAATTTCATCTTTATATGGTAATAATTTTTCTAAAACTATTTTTTGTGAATTTTCAGATAAAGAACCAATATATACTAAAGATATATCTTCAGATAAAAATCTTGGTTTATCTAGAATATTTGTATATATGAATTCTGCACTATTTTTTAATGTTTCTTCTAAATATAAAACATTACCTAAATCACCATATAGATTACAAAATTCTGGGTAAAGTATTTCTATTTTCATATTAATTCTTTATTCCTTTCTCATCTAAGATTTTATCTCGTATTTTCCAAGCTAATTTTTGTGCATATATATCATATAATAAGAAAATTGTATCTGAAGAATAATCTAGTTTATTTGGTGTATCTAGCTCATCTAATTCATAATGAAGTTTTTCTTTTGGAATGCCGTCTAATAAAGCTTTTAAAAGCATATCTACAGATCTCTGACCACCTATTATTACTTGTTTTACTGTTGGGTCATTAAATAAGTTCCAATCTGCATCATAATGCCACATAACAGTTTCAGATGCTTCTTTATTGTCAGTTGCATCATCTAATATTAAAATAATACTTTTAGTACCAGGATAATCTTTAACATATTTAAATACATTTGTACATGCAAAAGAATTTTGTCCCTTAGTTAAGTTTAATATAAATTTCTTATTATCTTGAAGTTTATATTCAGAATATCTAGTTTTAACTATTTTAATATCTTTTAAAGCTTCCGCTATCTCCTCAGGAGTATGACCGATTTCACTTAAATAAGAAATAACAGCTACTTCATTGTATTGATTAAACATTGATTCCGATATTAGTGGAAAATCAAAATTATTGCCTTTTATATTAACTTCCATAGTGTTCTTGTCTTTATTAATAGTATTGATATTATAATCTGACTTAGCATTTTGTATATGTCCATTAGGGCAATATATTTTACCTATATGATTTGTTTTAACATAATCAAATTGTAAATATTCAAAACATTCTGGACAAACCATTATATCTCTAATTCTATTAAATGGTTTTTCACTGTCCTTTTCCTGTTTTGAAAACGAATAATATATTTTGTTTTTAACATTACCAATACTTGATGCTACAATATCATCTCCATTTACTATTATAGTAGTAACTTCTTTTATTGAATCAGTTAAGATTTTAGTTATAAATTCAACATGAGCATTTCTTCTTATAGAGTCTCGAAGCATATTTGTAATTATTAAATGATCTAAGTGAATTCCTTTAAGAAGAACAGGCATATATCTTTCATCAAGTTCTAATACTGCATGTTTATACTTAGTCTTACCTTTTAGAGTTGAACCTGTAACTAAAGCTGTAACTAATCCATCTTCAATATTTGCTCCTTCTTTATTATGTAGCACTTTATATCCTAAATTTTCCATTGTATCTACAAGCAAATTAGTAACAGTTGTTTTACCATTTGTTCCTGTTATTCCTACAATCTTTTCTGGCTTTTCAATTTTACTTAAAAGTTCAGGATAAATTTTTAAAGCTATTTTACCAGCTTTATGTGATGGATGTCCAATTAGAATTTTTGCTATAATATCTAATATTTTACAAAGTATTATAGCTAAATAAAATCTCATTAATTATCACCTTTAACAGCTAAACTGCCCAATCTGTTTAAGATATCTTTAGGGATATTATATGGTGGTGAATATGTTAAATCTAAATTAATAAGATCTTCAGCAGTCATATTTGCTCTTATAGCTGTTGCTGCAACATCAAGTCTTTTATCAATTCCATACTTTCCAACTGCTTGCACTCCAATTAGTTCTTGATTCTTTTTATTAAAATAACCTACTAAGTATATTGGACTTGCATAATCAAAAGAAGTAACATTGCTTGTTTCTTCTATATATACTGTATCAATATCTTGTTCTAAAGAAACTATTTTATTATTATTTTTTAAATATGTCGAAATCTCTCTTTCATTTAGACCAACTCTTCCTATTGTATAATCAAAGATTTTAACTATTTCAGTTTTTATAGCACCTTTATATGGTGGAGCTATTATTTTTTTATTAATTGTAGATAAAATATTATCTGCAACAAATTTTGCTTGTCTTTGTGTAACTCCAGCTGTTCCAAATACCATATTTTCTTTTGTTATATATTCTTTTGTTAGAATAACATCACCAAGTGCGTAGATATCCTTATTATTGGTTTTAAAGTATTCATCTACATAAATAAATCCTGATTTATCTTTCTTTATATTAGAATTATCTAAAAAGTTAGTATTTGGTCTATTTCCCACAGTTACAATAACAATGTCTGTTAAATGTGTTCCAGTATTTAATCTTAATTCAATTTTATCTCCTTGTAGTTTAGAAGATAATATTTTTGAATCTGTTAAAAGATTAATTTTATCTTTTATACTTTTTTCTAATATTTCTGCTATTGAAGCATTGTATTGAGGTAGAATTCTTTTTTCTCTATCAATTACAGTAAGGTTAAAACCTAATCCATGTAAAACTTCTGCTATTTCTAATCCTAATGGTCCTGCACCTATAACAGTTATATCTTTATAACCTTCAGTATATAATTTGCTTTTTAATCTTTGAAGATTTTTAATATTCTTAAATATAAATATATTATTATTCAAATTATCTAATTCTTTTAATTTAATTGCATCTGTTCCAGTTGAGATAACTAATTTATCAAAATTAACTTTATATATAGCACCAGAACCTGTTTCAATTACTTTTAGTTCTTTGTTTTTTTCGTTTATATCAATAACTTCTGTCATTAACTTAACTTTAATATTATATTTTTCTTGAAATTCTTCTATATTCCCAGTATGTAGATGATCTTCATTAAAATTTTGTTCAAGAGCATATGGAAGCATGCATGAAGAAGGAGCTAAATGATATGATCTATCAATGATTTCAATTTCTATATTCTTATCTTTTCTTCTTAATCTTCTTGCAACAGTAATTCCTCCTGCTACTCCACCAATTATTACTACTTTCATATTATTCTCCCTTTTTCTCTGGTCTTTTCCAATTTTTAATTATTCTTTCTTTTTGCCTTGCGATTACTAAATCGTCTTTTTCTGTATCAATAGTTAGAGTTGAGCCTGCTGCAATATATGAGTTTTCTTCAATAGTTACAGGTGCAATTATATTAACATTAGATCCAATAAAGGCATTACTTTTAACAGTAATTCTAAATTTATTTGCACCATCATAGTTCACAAAAACAACTCCACATCCAATATTTATATTACTTTCTAAATCAGCATCACCTATATATGATAAATGTGATGCCTTAATATTATTTCCTAAAGTTGAGTTTTTTACTTCAACAAAATTACCAATTTTACAGTTATTTCCAATATTATTACCAGGTCTTAAATGTGCCATTGGACCAATTTTATTATTATTTCCAATAATACTATCTTCTATATTAGATGAATCAATAATAGTACTGTCTCCAATAGTAGAGTTAATAATAGTAGAAAATGGTTTAATTTCTACATTTGAACCTATTTTAGTATTTCCTTTTAAGAATACAAAAGGATGTATTATAGAGTTTTCTCCTATTTCAACTTCTTCATCTATATATGTATTTTTCTCATCAATTAATATATATTCCATATTTATCTCTCTTAACTTCTATTTCTTCTTATTTTAATGTGTAATTACTCTTTATTAAATTTTAAAGACTCTTCTACTGCTATTTTATCACATAAATTATTAAATTTGTCATTAGAATGACCTTTTACTTTTATAAAATTAACTTTATGTTTTTGAGTTTGTTCTAATAATTCTTTCCATAAATCAATGTTTTTAACTTCATCTTTATTAGCCGTTTTCCAACTATTCTTTTGCCAGTTTTCTATCCATTTTTCATTAAAAGCTTTTTCAACATATGCACTATCAGTATATATATCTATAGTATCAGGAGAATCAATAGCTTTTAGGGCCTCTATTACAGCTCTAAGTTCCATTTCATTATTTGTAGTTTGAGCTTTTCCTCCTCTTAGGATTATATTATTAGTTTTAAGTGGTATAACTGCTGCCCATCCTCCAGGTCCTGGATTTCCACTACATGCTCCATCTGTGTAAATTCTCATTTTATTTCCTTTATATTATTTATTTATATATTATTTATATATTATTTATATATTTATATATTTTTCTATTCTTTATATATTTTTTCATATATTATTTTAATTGTTTGGCATAAATATCTGCAATTTCTTTTGCCCATTCTGTAATTTGATCAATATCTTCGCCTTCAATCATTACTCTAATTAATGGTTCTGTCCCTGATGGTCTAATTAACATTCTTCCATTTGTTTTTTCAATAGCTTTTTCAATTTTGCTAATTACTTTATTATTTATATTTACATTTAAGAACTCATGTTTTTTATTCTTATCTACATTAACACTGATTAATACTTGAGGTAGAATTTTAATTTGTTTTCTAAGTTCTGATAAAGGTTTATTAAAATGTTTAATTGCTGAAAGCAGTATTAGTGCAGATTGCATAGCATCACCAGTGAATTTGTTTTTTGTAAAAAGCACATGTCCAGATTGTTCTCCTCCATAATGTGCATTATTTTCTTCTAAAATTTCTGCAACATATTTATCTCCTACTTTAGTTTGATAAACTTCAAAACCTTTCTTTCTCATAAAATTTATAAAGCCTATATTTGACATAATAGTTACTGCTATTTTTTTATTAATTAATCCAATTTCATTTAAGTATAGTGCAGATATACCCATTATAATATCACCATTTACAGGTTCACCTTTTTCGTCAATAGCTACAAATCTATCACCATCTCCATCAAAAACTATGCCTAAGGTATATTTATCTTTATTTTCTTTTTTCTTCATTATTTTAGCTAATGTTTCAGGATGTACAGCACCACAATTATCATTTATATTAACTCCATTTGGTGTGTTATTTATAATATCAACTTTAGCCCCAAATAGTTTAAAAACTTTTTCTGCAATTAAATAATTTGAACCATTTGCTGAATCAATGATTAAATGATTGTTTTTTAAATCTAAATATTTTTTAAAATCATTATGTAGTGATTTTATATATTTTTCTACTAACTTACTTTCATCAACAATTTCACCCAATTTGTCATGTGAAATAACTCTTTTTATTGTTTTTTCACCAATAATATATTTTTCTATTTCTGCTTCTAAGCTATCTGTTAATTTTTTACCATGATGAAAAATTTTAAATCCATTATATTCATATGAATTATGAGAAGCTGAAAGCATAATAGCCAAATCAAATGATTTATCTTGAGCCAAAAAGGCTGTAGCAGGTGTTGGAACTACTCCAAGCCTATGTGCATCGCATCCCATTGATAAAATACCAGAGATAATTCCTGATTCAAGCATGTCTGAAGATATTCTAGTATCTTTTCCTATTAAGACCTTTGGCTTTCTCTTTTTATAGTTTTCTAATGGTATTAAAACTTCAATTGCAGCTCTTGTAACTGCATATGCAGTGTCATTTGTTAAATCAACATTTGCAATCCCTCTTATTCCATCTGTTCCAAAATATTTATTCACAAGAACCTCCTTATTCATTTATATTTAATATTCCACCCCAAAAGAATGGAATTTCATTATAGTTTTCTAAATTTTTACATTCATTAAAACATAGTAAGTAAGGTAAATTTTCTACCTTTGTTTCTTTTTTTAATTTTGCCATAGTATCCCACCAATTAGGAGCTTTACCTATTAAATTACTTGTGTTAGAAAAACAATATCTTACATTTTCTATATTATCTAAATTAGAAATTAAGTCCTCTGGAATACTTTCTAGTTTTTTACAAGCAAAAAAGGTAGCAGAAAGTATTCTTAAATTAGGTGATAATTTGAATATATTTTCTGGTATATAACTAATATTCGAATTAGCAAAAGTTTCAATAAATATTTCTATATCAGTAAATTCATCTAACCAAGAAGTATTTATTTCATTTTCAATATATATATTTAAATTACCTAATCCTTTAAAGTTTAAATTTTTAAAACTAACAAAGTTTTGAATATTAAAATTATTTTTATTTTTATTGTTATTACTGTTATTATCCTTATTATTTTTCTCTTCTATTAATGAAAGATAATTTGTAAGAATATTAGAATTTTCATCTTTTATATATAGAGGAAGATTATTCAAAAATTCATTTTTAAACATATTTTTACCATATTGATCAGTTGTAGTTAGTTCTGTATGTCCAAAAAAACCTCTATTAGTATCACCTGTAATAATTACTTTATAATTTCCTTTACTTTTATATCTATGTGCAGGAATAATTATATCATTGTATATATTGTCATCGTTATTTATATCTTTTTCTATCCTATGAGTTAAGTATTCTTCTTTATTACCATCTCCCCAATCAATATTAATATTATTAAAAGTAATTAGTGGGATTGTAGCAATTTCATCTTTATTGCTTTGTATAGAAATGATTAAAGAACCAGGATTCTTTTTAATAAGTTGATTGTTTAAAAGACTTATAAAAAAGTTGTTTATATTGTTTCCTGTGAATTTATCAGCAATAAATATAAATAGGAATACAAATAAAAGAAATAATATTATTTTTAGTTTAAAATTTTTCTTGTTTTTTTGCTTTTTTCTACTCATTTCCATCCTTTATAAGTAAAATACTTGAATAAAATATATAATATATTATAGTCATTGTCTATATACTATTACCCTTTTTTTATAATTGCAAATAGATATATGTAAATGTTTAATTAATAAAACAAAAGATAATATAATATAAAATGAATTATTAAAACATAACAAAATATAATAAAAAAAGAGATATTATCTCTTTAAAGTTTTGTTATTTTTGATGTGATAGCGGATTAAAGATAGAAGTATTATACAAGTTCTAAATCTATATTTCCTTCTTTTCTATCAACTGCAATTATTTTAACCTTGACTTTGTTTCCCAAACTAAATATTCTTTTAGACTTTTGTGCTTTAGCTTTTCTTAATTTAGGATCAAATTCTATATATTCGTCCATATTAATATATCTAATCAATCCTTCAATTGCATTAAAGATTTTTACATATATACCAAAGCTTGTTATAGAGCTTATTATTCCTTCATATATTTCTCCTATTTTATTTTCCATAAATTCAGCAGCTTTAATATCAAAATACTCTCTTTCTATATTAATAAGTTTGCCTTCTATCATGCTTGCTCCATCAGCAATTATTTTAGATTGTTTTAAGTATTGATTCTTGTCATTAATAGTTAAAGTATTATTTAATGATTTTTTTAATATTCTATGTACAAATAGGTCTGTATATCTTCTAATTGGAGCTGTAAAATGAGAATAATTTTTTGTTGCAATCCCAAAATGTCCTAAATCTATATTATTATATTTAGCAATTTTCATAGATCTTAATAATATACCAGAAATAATTTCTTCTAATTCATGTCCTTTTAAGCTTTCTAAAAATTGAGAGAATTCTTTTGATTCAATATTAATTGTTGATTTAAAACGTTCTTCTCTTTTTTGCTTCTTTTGTTCTTGCCTTAAACTAGCAATACCTTTGTTTTTATTGTCTTCTAATTTTCTTCTATATGCCTTTTTGCTATCTAAATACTTACGATTATTTAAGAATGTCATTTGAATACCTAATGCTTCAACAATTTCTTTTAGCTCTAAAACTTTATGTATATCAGGTTGCTCGTGTACTCTATATATAATAGGAAGAGATTTGTTTTTCATATATTCTCCTATTACTTCATTTGTTAGTAACATAAATTGTTCTATTATTTCTGCAGAAAAGTGTCGAGTTTCAGCTTGGATATCAATTATTTTACCTTTATCATTTGTTACAAATTCAGGCTCAGGAATATTAAAATTAATGTATCCCTTCTCAATTCTTCTGTTTTTTAAGATATTTGCTAATTCTTCCATTATTTTGAAATCTTTAGCATCTTTATCTTTAATTTTTTCTTCAATAATATCTTGAACTAAAGTATAGGTCATTCTTCTATCCACATTAATATATGATTCAGAGATGCTTTTATTAATTATATTCCCTTTATTGTCTATTTTTAAATATACTGTCATTGTCAATCTATTTTGCTCTTCAAGCAAACTACAAATATTATTTGAAATTTTAAAATCTAACATTGGTATAACTTTGTTTATTAAATACAAAGAAAAACCTCTTAGTCTTGCTTCTTGATCTATTTCACTGTCTTCTTCTACATAATGAGAAACATCTGCAATATGAACATATAGATGATATATATTCCCTGTTTTTTTAATAGAAATAGCATCATCAAAATCTTTTGCATCTTCTCCATCAATAGTATATGTTTTTAAATTCGAATAGTTTGTACGATTTTTTAAATCAAATTCATAAACTTCGTTTGGAATATGCTCTAATTCTTTCTTTACCTTATATGGAAATTCTTCTTCAATATTGTTTTCAGCTAAAATAATTTTTAAGTCTAATAAAGGATCATGTTCATCAGTAATAACTTTAACAATTTGACCTTCAGTTTTTTTATCTTTATCAGGGAATTTTATAATTTTAACTAAAACAGCATCACCATCTTTAGCATTCATAGAATCTTCTTTTCGAATATATATATCTGTAGAAAACGAACGACTTGTAGGTTTAACAAAACCAAAATTAGAACTTTCTTGGTATATTCCACTAATATTATTTGTATTCCTTTCTAATATTTTAATTATTTTACCTTCATAATGTTTCTTCTGATCATATATTCTAACTAAAACAAAATCTTCATTATTAGCCTTTAGGGAATATTCTTTTGGAATATATATATCTTCTGTAAAGTTTTTTAAAACTACTTTAAATTTTTTAGAAAGTTCATCTAGTTTATTATCACTTATTGGTTCAACAAATCCAAAACCTTTATTCTTTTTAGCTAATTGCCCAACAAAACAAAAAGAAAGATCACTAGGCATTTTATCTGAGTCGTTCCTTCTAGCTTTTGCTAATAATTCTTTTCTTTTATCATTTTTAGCTTTATTAATTTTTATATTCTTTTTTCTACTATTATAATGTTTTGTTTTTTCATAGTTTTTAGTAGATTTCTTATTTCTTTTTTGTTTTTTCATATATATTTTAACTCTCGTTTTCTTTGGTATAGGTGGAAAATAAGCCGAGTTCTGTATTACGTAGTCATTTATCTGGGATATATATTACTATATACCTCTAGCCGCTCAGAACGAAGACAAGATAGCTCATAAATCTTCGAATTACAAGGCGTTGCTTCAAGTGGGGTTTACACATCTAAATATATTACTATACTTAATGGTGAGCTCTTACCTCACCTTTTCACCATTGCCTAAAGGCTGTTTTTTTCTGTTGCACTTTCCCTAGGTTACCCTCACTGGACGTTATCCAGCACTATTTGCTATTTGTGAAGCTCGGACTTTCCTCATATACAACCTTTCGGTTTATATACGCGACTACATATTCCACCTATATTATATATTATACCTTATTTAATACTTTTTTACAAAGAAAAAAGAGATATATATCTCTTTTTATTAGTGTTTTTATTAATATATTTATACTTTAATAATTTTGTTCAAATCTGCTATCTCTTAACATAAGCATACTCATAGCATCTTTTGGATTTAGATTGTTAAATAAAATATCATAAATTACATTAACAATTGGTAGTTCTACATTTAAGTCTTTGGCAATATAGTATGCAGCTTCAATATTATCTATACTTTCAATTGTTTGTCCTATTTCTTTTTTCATTTCTTCTATTGAATAACCTTTAGCAAGCAATATTCCTGCTCTTCTATTTCTGCTATGTTCACTCATACATGTTACTATAAGATCTCCTAGACCTGATAAACCATAAATTGTATATGGATCCGCTCCCATTGCTTTAGAAAGTCTAGAAAGTTCTACTAAACCTCTTGCTACCATTGCAGCAAAGGTATTATCACCATATCCTAGCCCAGCAACAGTTCCTGCTGAAAAAGCTAATATATTTTTTAGGGCTCCACCTAAACCTACTCCAATAACATCATGAGTTTTATATATTCGCATTAATTCACCTTGGAATAATTTAACTATTTCATCAAGAAGATTATCATCTTTTGATGCTGCAACCATTAATGTTGGAATATTTTTTGAAACTTCTTCTGCATGTGAAGGACCAGAAAAAACAGCTATTTTATTTTCTGGCAATTCTTCTTGTACTACATCTTCTAATGTCTTTTTAGTTTCTTTTTCAAAGCCTTTAGAACATATTATTATAGGTTGTTTTTTATTTACATATTTTTTATATTCTTTCAATGTTGATCTAGTGAATATTGAAGGTGTAACATGAAATATATAATCAGCATCTACAATTACATTTTCATAGTTTCTATAAGCTTTTAATTCTTTTGGGAAAATAATATTTGGTAAGTATATTGATTTTTGATTTTCATTTAAATTAGTTGTTTCTTCATCTGAATAAGACCATACTCTAACATTATGTCCTTTTTCTGTTAAATATTTACCAAGAGCTAAGCCCCAACTTCCACTTCCAATTATGGCTATTTTTTTCATATTAATACTCCCTATATCTTACTATATTTCAAAAAGTGACATTTGCATACTATCTGGCAAATCACTTATAATATCTAATTGATCTAATAATTCTATAATAGAATCACCAATTTTTGCTCTTATTTTTAAATCTTCCTTTGTTTGAAAATCTTCATCTTTTCTTGCTTCAACAATTGAATTTGCAGCTATTTCTCCAAGTCCAGGAATACTTGCAAGTGGCGGTATTAATTTCTTATTATCATCTAATTTAAATTTTAAACTATCTGAATCATAAATAGAAATATTTGAAAAAGAAAATCCTCTTTCATAAAATTCATTTAAAGATTCTAAAACATAGTATAGTCTTTCATCAGTTTTAGATTTTTTAAAATTCTTTCTAGCTTCTTTTAATCTTTCTTTTACTTTATTTTTTCCATTAATCATATATGTTGAATCAAAAACATCTCTCATTGTTGAAAAATATGCTGTATAAAAAGCTTCTGGATAATGAACTTTAAACCATGCTATTCTAAAAGCTAAAGTAACATAGGCTGTAGCATGAGCTTTTGGAAACATATACTTTATTGTTTTACATGAATTAATATACCAATCAGAAATCTTATTTTCTTTTAATAAGTTTTCATGTTCAGCAGTTAAACCCTTGCCTCTTCTAACCTTTTCCATAATATCGAAAGCAGCAATAGCTTCTATTCCTTGAGAGATTAAATAAATCATTATATCATCTCTTGTACAAATTGCTTCTTTTAAAGTTATTTGTCCTTTTTTAATTAAGTTTTGAGCATTATTAAGCCAAACATCTGTACCATGTGATAGACCAGATATTTTAATTAATTCATCAAAAGTTGTAGGTCTAGTTTCTTCTAACATTCCTCTAACAAATAATGTTCCAAATTCTGGAACACCCAAAGTTCCTACCTTAATAAATATTTGATCTTCATTAACACCTAAGGCTTTAACTGAACTAAAAAGTGACATTGTTTCTTTATCATCTAAAGGTATTTTAACTGGATCTATTCCTGTTATATCTTGTAACATTTTAACAGTAGTAGGATCATCATGACCTAATAAATCTAGTTTTAATAGATTAGATTCAATCCTGTGATAATCAAAATGTGTTGTTATAACTTTTGAATCAACTTTATCTGCAGGTTTTTGTATTGGTGTAAATTCTAATATATCATGACCTTCTGGAACTACAATAATACCACCTGGATGTTGGCCAGTTGTTCTTTTAACTCCGACTAATTTTTTTGACAATCTTTCAATTTCTGCACGAGAAGGCATTGGTTTATTAGTGTTTTCATAATATCCAATTATATAGCCGATAGCGGTTTTATTTTGTATACTTCCAATTGTTCCAGCCTTATATGTTTTCCCATTACCAATAATTGTTTCAACATAATCATGAATTTTACTTTGATAATCAGATGAAAAATTAAGATCAATATCTGGTTCTTTATTACCCGTAAATCCTAAGAATGTTTCAAAAGGAATATCCATCCCATCTTTTATAAATTTAATTTTACATTTTGGACAATTTTTATCTTTTAAATCAATACCTGTTGGTGCTAAATTAGAAAATTCAGTAAGCTTACAACTAGGACATCTATAATGTGGATCTAAAGAATTAACTTCAGTGATATTGGCCATATATGCTGCAAAAGAAGAGCCAACAGAACCTCGGGAACCAACAATATATCCATCTTCATTTGATTTTTGAACTAATTTGGCTGCAATTAAATAAAGTGCAGAATATCCATTTTCTATAATAGAATTTAATTCTTTATCTAGCCTTTCTTTAATTTTTTTAGGCATATTTTTACCATATAATTCTTCTGCTTTAGTATAACAAAGTTCTCTTAGAAGTTTATCCCCATCTTTAATTTGTGGTGTTGCTTTTACCTTAGATATTGGAGATATATTCTCACACATGTCTGCAATTTTATTTGAATTAATGACTACTATCTCATATGCTTTATCTTTACCCAAATAACTAAATTCTTCTAACATATCATCTGTAGATCTAAAATGAGTATCATTTTGAATTTCAGGATTCCATCTCTTTCTTGAAACATCTAATACTTCTTTATAAAAAACATCTTCAGGATCTTTTATGTATACATCACCTGTTGCAACAACTAATTTTCCTAGTTTATCAGCCATATTTATTATTTTTTTATTAATTCCTCTTAAATCATCTTCTTTTTCTACTTTTTCTGTTTGAATTAATGAATTATGATTAGATATAGGTTGAACTTCAATAAAATCATAAAATTCCATTAAATCTTCAATTTCTTCGTCTGTTTTACCAGCTAAAATAGCAGAATATATTTCAGAATCATGATTACCTGAACCTAATAAAAGTCCAGATCTATTTAAAGAAAGTATTGATTTTAATATTCTTGGTCTAAAATAATAATGTTTAATATGAGAGTCTGAAACTAATGAATACATCTCTCTTAAACCTTCATTATTCTTAATTAATGCAGTAAAATCGTATGTTTGTGCTCTCTTATATGCCTCTTCATCTATATTTAGTTTTTCATCAATATCATCCCAGTTTTGAATATTATCGTTTTTTAATTTTTCTAACATATTTTCAAAGATTTTGCTTAAAATTTTAACATCATCCATAGCTCTATGTGCAACTTCTACTTTGATTTTAAGGTGTTCAGCAATAGAACCCTGACTAAATCTAGAAAGTTCCGTATAAAGCATTCTGGCAAGAATTAAAGTGTCTATATATGTGTGATTCATCTCTAAATTCATCTTTTCAACAATATATTTGATAAATCCAATATCAAAATCAGCATTATGTGCAACAAGTATCGAATCATCACCTATAAATTCTAAAAATTCTTTTATAACTTCTTCTTTTTTAGGTGCATTTTTAACCATTTCATCCGTAATACCAGTTATTTTTGTTATATGTTTAGGTATTTTCATTTCGGGATTTACAAAAGTTTCATATTTATCTATTATTTTACCATCTTTGTATTTTATAACTGCTAATTCAGTAATTTTATCACTTCTAAACGATAAACCTGTTGTTTCAATATCTAAAATACAATAAGTAGAACTAGCTATATTTTGATTTTTAGAAAAAGATAATGCAGATTTACTATCAGCTGCTAATACTCCTTTTAATCCATAAATAGGTTTTATATCAGCATCCATTGTTTCATACATAATTTCTGGATATGCCTGAACAACTGAACTATCAGTTATACCTATTGCTTTCATGTTGTTCTTTTTAACAATAGAAATTAAGTCTTTTGGAGAGATTAAGCCTTCTAGCATACTCATATGTGTATGAGCTGTTAATTCTACTCTTTCAATTCTATCTTTATCTTCCTTTTGTTTTTCATCTTTCATTTCTTGCTTATTTTTCTCTTCAGCCTTAGATGGTAAATTTGAATTATTATTTTCATCAGTAATATCAATTATGGTACTTCCTTTTATAATCAACTCATTTGAATATGAATCATGATCAACTTTACCAAAAATTCTAATTTTTTTAGCTTTCTTTAGTCTTTTTTCAATTTCTTCAAGATCATCTTTTAAAACAAAAGATTTAGAATAAATAGAATAGGTCCCATCATGGATATTTATTGTAACTATAGCTTTACCATCCCTAATTTCAATCACATTATATGAAGTGATTTCTCCTTCAACTTTTAACATTCCTGTATCATCATTTATATCTTCAATCTTAACTAAAGGTAAATCTCTAACTCTAATTTTACCTATGATTAAATTAGGATTGCTAAAATCAACATTGGTATTGTAATTAAAACTAGTTTTAGAATTTGAATTATAATTACTATTATTATCATTCTTTTTTAGTATGTCTTTTTTAGAAGGCTTTGAATTAATAATATTATTAAAAGATTGACTTGGACTATTTGTTTTGTCTTTAGCTTTATTAGTATTAGTAGTATTACCGATACTCATGCTCTGCTCATCCTTATTAGCACTAATATTTCCATTTCCGTTTCCATTTTTAATCTCTTTAATAATATTAGAAGTTAGTTTTTCTTGTTCTTCTATAATTTCTGAAGAAATAGTTTGACAATATTGATGATCAATCTCATCTTCTATTATCAAATTACAATTACAAGAATATAGGTCATCAATAACTTTTTTAATTTCTTTGTCATAGCGATTTTGACATAAAAATTTAGCTCCTTTTAGGGACAAAGATAAGACTACATCTTTATTTGCAACTTTAATATCACTATTTTCAAGCATTGCTTTTAATATAGGCTTATTTTTAGTAAGATTTTCAATAATTTCATTCCATTCTGAAGTAATTCGTTTTATTTGATTATCTTTATATTTTATTTTTAAATTTACTTTTTTCTTTTCTTTTTGTTCAACTATTTCTTTAAATAAAAAGACCTCTGAACAAGCTATGCTTGTCACAGGCCTTAATTCTAATTCTAATAAATCTTTAGAGTTAGTTATCACAGTATATTCACTTTCAACTATGTTTTTTATTTTATCGTTTTTATATTTGTCAGCTAATCTACTGCTCATCCCTTCCCCTTAAATGCGTAATAATTTATATTTATCGTTTTTCTTTATTCTTATTGTTATTAATTTTATCTTTATTCATTTGTTTGTTATCTTCTTTATCCTTTTCTTTATTCTCGCTATTATCGTCTTTATCTTTATCACTCTTTTTATCTTTGTCTTTGTTTTTTCTTTTGATATTTATGTTTAACATTTCTTCAATATTAGATCTTCTTTCTTCAGTGTTTTCTTCAAAGCCCATAATTTTCATTATATTAGGCATAATATCTTCTTTAAAGTTATGAACAGGTTTAATAATAAATAGTGAAGGGAAAAAGGTTTCTTCGGACTTCTTTAATTTAAAAAACAAATCTGTCATTTTATATTTTTTATTAACTCTTTTTAACCACCATGATGATTCAGAAAATAATGAAGTCTTTTTTTCTGCATCTTCAAAATGTATTTCTTCAATATCTCTATATTTTACTTCATAATGGTTTTTAATATGTAGCTTTCTATCATATGTTAATTTGTGTTTATATAATTTGATTACTCTAGATTCTGTTCTTATTTTATTAAACAAGAAGTATAGAACAAAACCACCTATAAAAATAAATAAATAAAGAAATCCTAATAAAAATTTTGTTTCAAAAGATGTTATTACAAAGAAAATTAATAAAACAACTATTATAAAGAATGTAAATGGAGATTTCATTAACTCATAGCCAAAACTAAACTTAGCTTTAAAAGTAAATAAAACTTCATTATCATCTTTATTTTCTTCTTCTTCAATTAGTCCTTCATAACAATCAGTACAAATATCACCTTTTTCGGCTAATTGTCTTTTACAAATTTTACAAAAATACATAATTACCTCTACATTAATAATATTATCATTAGATAAGCAATAGGTGCTGAAAAAATTAGACTGTCTACTCTATCTAAAAGACCACCTTGCCCTGCTAATATATTTCCAAAATCTTTTTTATTATATGCTCTTTTTATATATGAAGCTAGTAAATCACCAAGTTGTGAAACTATACTTAATACTATAGCAATAGCTGCCATAATATAATAGTTAAGATTAAAATTAAAATATTTATTTACAATTACAGTATATACCATGGTGAAAATTATTGCTGCTATTATACCTGCTATTGATCCTTCAATACTTTTATTTGGACTAATTTTAGTTAATTTATGTTTACCAAACTTTCTACCAATTAGAAAAGCAAAAGTATCAGTCGCTATAACTACAGTTAATAATAAGCTTAGTTTTATATTTCCTTCTTTTAAGAAAAATATTCTTGTTAAAAAAATAGGTAAAAATATACTATATATATATCCAAAGATTGCCATACTTAAGTTGTTAAAAGTATATTTTTTAGAAGCAAATATTCCTATTATTGTAGTTCCTATAAAAATTAAAATTAAAAATATTGCTAAGTATTTAAAAACTAATATTTCAAATAATAATAATGAAATAGTAAGTATAATAGATATTAAAAAACCTAAAATCATAAATGGTGAAAGCTTTAAATCAACACATGAAAAATATTCCCAAATGATAAATAAGCTTGCAATTCCCATTAATATAATAGCAAAAAATATATTATTTAAGGCAATTAATAATACTATAATTCCCATATATATTATACCTGTTATTGTTCTTAAAATAATTTCTGGTAATTTCTTTTTTTTCATATATTCTTACTTACCACCAAATGTTCTATTTCGTTTATTAAATTCTTCTATAACTTTATTTAGATCTTCAATTTTAAAATCTGGCCAATACTTTTTAACGAAAAAAAGTTCCGAATAAACATTCTGCCAAAGCAAAAAGTTGCTTAATCTCATCTCACCACTTGTTCTAATTATTATTTCAGGGTCTGGTATATTTTTTGAATAAAGATAATCAGAGATTAAAGACTCTGAAATGTCAGTTTTAGATATTTTATTAGAATCAATGTCATCTATAATTTTTAATACAGCTTCTGTTATTTCTAATCTTCCACCATAATTAAAGCATAGATTAAGTTGAATTCCGGTATTATCCTTAGTAAACTCTTCTAGTTTATTAATCATGTCTATTAGCTTTTTATCTAAATTAGTATGAGAAGAGAAAAATTTAATTTTATAATTTATTTCTTTATCATTTAAGATTTTTTTAAAATATACTCGAAAAAGTTTCATTAAAAAATTAATTTCTATTTCACTTCTTTTCCAATTTTCTGTCGAAAAAAGATAAACAGTTAAATATTTTAATTTTAATTTATCAGCTTCTCTAACAAAATTATCTAGATTGTCAGCCCCTGCTTTATGTCCTAAATGTGTTGCTAGGCCTTTTTCTTTTGCCCATCTCCTATTCCCATCAAGAATAATAGCTATATGTTCTATATTCATTAAACAGTCATTATCTCCTTTTCTTTCTGCTCAGCCATTTCATCAATTTTTTTAGTATAATCATCTGTTAAATCTTGAATTCTGTCTTCAGTTCTTTTAACTTCATCTTCAGATAAATTTTCTTCTTTTTCTGCTTTTAATAAATTATCATTAGCTTCTCTTCTAATATTTCTAATTGTTATTTTACTGTCTTCTTGTTTCCTTTTTACATCTTTACTAATTTCTATTCTTCTTTCTTCTGTTAATTCTGGAAATACTAATCTAATAACTTTACCATCATTAATTGGTGAAATACCTAAATTAGCTTCATTAAGGGCTTTTTCTATTTCTCTTAGAAGATTCTGATCCCATGGTTGTATTAAAATCATTCTTGCTTCAGGAACTGAAATTCCAGCAACTTGATTAATAGGAGTTGGAACTCCATAATACGATACCATAACATTATTTATTATAGCTGGATTAGCTCTCCCCGCTCTTATTTCAGAATAAGCCTTGTTTAAATATTCAATTGCTTGTTCCATTTTTACTTTGTATTCATCTAAATTCATTCTTACACCTCATCCGTTATTAAAGTTCCAATGTGTTCTCCATTTGCAGCTTTAACTAAATTTCTAGGAGTTTTTATACCAAACATCATTATTGGTATATGATTCTCCATACATAGCGCTGCTGCTGTTGCATCAATTGCCTTTAAATCTTTATTTATTATATCTAAATATGATATTTTTTCTATCCTTTGTGCATCAACATCTTTATTAGGATCTGCAGTATATAATGCATCAATATTTTTTGCCAATATAACTAATTCTGATTCTGTTTCAATTGCTTTTAAAGCTGCTGCTGTATCTGTTGTGAAAAAAGGACTTCCAGTACCACAAGCGTATATAACAACCATGCCTTGCTCCAAACTTTCTATAGTTGTCTTTTGATTATATGGATCAGCTATTTTTTCAATATCCATTGATGTTTGAATTCTAGCTTTTACTCCTAATTTTTCTAAAACGTCTTGCATAGCTAATGCATTAATTGCTGTTGCTAACATTCCCATATAGTCAGATGTCGCTCTAGTAATTTCTTCTCCTTCTCTCCCTCTCCAAAAGTTACCACCACCTATAACTATAGATATTTGAATTCCACTTTCATTAATTTCTTTAATTTCTTCACACATACGGTTCAAAATATCAAAATTAATGCCCTTGCCTTCATCTCCGCTTAGTGCGCCACCGCTTAATTTTAATAATACTCTTTTAAATTTCATAACATCTCCAATTATATTTACATTATTGTTATTATATAATTTATAGAAATGTTTTTCAATTAAAAAGAGTATTAAAATTCTTATTTTTTTAATTAAAATGTGATTTTTTTAATTTGATATTCAACTATTCCGATAGGTGCTTCTACTTTAACAAAGTCACCTTTTTTATTTCCTAATAAAGACTTTCCTAGTGGAGAAATATTAGATATTTTATTTTCTAATACATTAGCTTCATCAGGACCAACGATTGTATATTTTTGTTCTGTTTTATCAGTAACATTAGTAATATAAACAGTAGTTCCTATTTCTACTTTACCAGTATTTAACTTTTCTTCATTTATAATTACAACGTTTTTTATTTTTTCTTCTAATTCTGCTATTTTATTTTCATTATAAAGTTGAGCTGCTTTTGCTTCATCATATTCCGCATTTTCAGACAAATCTCCAAATTCCATAGCAGTTTTTATTCTTTCTGCTATTTCTTCTCTTTTTTCAACTTTAAGTTCCCTTAATTCTTCAAGTATTTTATCATAACCTTCTTTGGTTAAATATACTTCTGTTCCCATAGTGCCCTCCTTTAAAAGTTTATTCTTATCTTTAATATATATTATTTATAATTTTATAATAGAGCTCTTAATTATAGTTTAGGTAAAAGAAGAAATATATTTAAACTAAACATATCTCTTTTACTCTCAATTAATATTTTAATTTTTATGTGCAACCAAGATGTTTTATTCAATTTTATAAATATATGCATTTTAGAAAAGTATTATTAGTATACACTATATAAATAATTTTGCAAGTAAAAAGACCTATTATTTTTTATATTTTTAAAGCATTTATTTATTACTTATTGTAAATTCTAAATATTTTTTCATAAAGTCTGTAAGGTCTCCATTTATAACCGCCTCAACATTCCCAACCTCATAATTGGTTCTGTGATCTTTAACCAATGAGTATGGATGAAAGACATAAGATCTAATTTGACTTCCCCATTCTATTTTAGCTTGATTACCTATTAGCTCTTTTTGTTCTTCTTTCTTTTTCTCTTCTTCTATCAAATATAGTTTTGATTTTAAAAGTTTCATAGCAGTATCTCTGTTTTTAATTTGAGATCTATCATTTTGACATGTTACAACAATATTAGTTGGAATATGAGTTATTCTTACAGCTGAAGATGTTTTATTAACATGTTGTCCGCCTGCTCCTGATGCTCTATATGTATCTATTCTTAAATCCTCTTCATTAATATTTATTTCAATATCATCATCTATTTCCGGCAAAACTTCTAAAGATGCAAAAGATGTATGTCTCTTTTTAGATGCATCAAATGGTGATATTCTTACTAATCTATGTACACCTATTTCAGATTTTAAATATCCATAAGCATGTTGTCCTTTAACAATAAATGTAACTGACTTAATTCCAGCTTCATCTCCATCTAAAATATCTATTTCTTCTAATTCGAAATTATTAGAACTTGCCCATTTTATATACATTCTATATAGGATTTGAACCCAATCTTGTGCTTCTGTTCCACCTGCACCAGCATGTAGTGTGCAAATTGCATTCATATTATCATATTTACCTGTAAATAATTGTAATGTTTTAAGATTAGATATATGGCTTTCAAGATTAGACAATTCAACTCCTAGATCTTTTAATAAAGCTGTATCTTTTTCTAAGTCTAAAATGTCTATCATTTCTTTTAAATTAAGAATATCGCCTTCTATTTTATTTAAATTTTCTATAGGTTCAGTTAATGATTTTAACTCTTTAAAAATTTTATCTGCTTCAAATTGAGTGTGTTTGGACCAAAACTCTTCAGTTAAAGTTAATTTTTGTAACTCTTTAATTCTAGAAATTTTAGAAGCATTGTCAAAGATAACCTCTAATATTATTCTTTTCTTCTTCTAATTCTTTTATTTTAAGCTTATATTCGTCTAATTCAACCATAATATCTCCTTATTGACCACAACAATTCTTGTATTTTTTCCCACTACCACA
>CAZTTS010000004.1:45174-83587 GCA_964616165.1 uncultured Lachnospiraceae bacterium | reverse complement strand
GACATTGTTTCTATTATTGTACTAATTTATATAATTATTCAAAAATAGATAGTGCATGGAAATAATATATATAATTATTGATAAAATAAGAAACAAGTAAAATCTTGAATTAAATATAAAAAAAAGACTAAGTCATTTAAGAAATTATTGACTTAGTTTTTTCTTTATCTTTTATCTTTCTTTTTAATCTCTTATTTTTGCTTTTATATTTTTTTCTATCATATTTTTGTAGATTAAAGTCATTAAGGCCATATGTTATAGTTGTAGATTGTCTAATCTTAAAGTAGTTATAGTTTTTTAGTTAAATGTTTTGTTATAAGTAAAGATTAAATTTAGACAAAGTATAAAAAATACCAGTTTTACTTAGAAAGTATTGACATAATTACGGTTTATGTGATAATATAAGTAAGCATGTTAATATGCTCACATCGTGAAGACTTCGGCTTCTGAAGTCGAACCTTTAACAAGGGGATTGCCTAGATGCTTAGGAAGCTCTTTTTTTAATAGAGCAGTTTAATTAGGAGGTAAGACATGGCAGCAAAAGGTCCAAGAGAAGTAATAACTTTGGAATGCACAGAATGTAAGAGAAGAAATTATACAACTACAAAAAATAAAAGGAACAATACTGATAGATTGGAAACTCTAAAGTATTGTAAGTTTTGCGATAAAAGAACAATTCACAAAGAAACAAAATAGATTGTATTAGGAGGATGAAGTGGCTAAAAAGAAAAGATCTAAAAAGCCAACTGTTAAAGAAAGAAAAAAAGAATTAGAACAAGAAATAATATCTGAAGACAATAAAAAAGAAGAAAAAGCAGTTGATCAAAAATTAACTAAAGACGAGAAAAAACAAGCAAAGTTAAAGAAAAAAGAAAATAAAAAAGCTGATAAAAACAGAAAAAAAAGAGAAAAAAAGGCTGAAAGAGCATCTGTTGGTAAAGGAACTATGAAACAAGAGTTAAAAAAAGTTACTTGGCCTACAGGAATGGAATTAGTAAAATCAACTTCCGCAGTTATTTTCATTGTTATTTTAACAGCAGTTATAATTTTCTTTTCAGATTTATTATTTGGAACATTAAATAAAGAGTTTGCAAGACAAGTAAAATTAAAAAAATACAATATTGAAGAAAAAGAAAGAGAAGAATTAAGAGAAGACGAAGAAGAGGGAGAATCTGAAGAGCTAGAGGAAGAAGTTAAAGAAGAGGAGTCTTAAATGGATGATAATATAAAAGAACCAACTTTAAATGAATCAAGTACAAAAGAACCTAAATGGTATGTTGTTCACACATATTCTGGTTATGAAAATAAAGTAAAAAAAGACTTGGAACATTTAATAGAAAATAGAGAATTAGAAGATCATATTTTTCAAATAGTTGTACCAATGGAAGAACAAATTGAAATAAAAGATGGGCAAAGAAAAACTAAAATTAAAAAAGTATATCCTGGATATGTAATGATAAAAATGATTGTAACAGAAGAAACTTGGTATATAGTAAGAAACACAACAGGTGTTACAGGATTTGTAGGTGGAGGGAATCCAATACCTTTATCAGATCAAGAAGTTAGACATATGGGATTTGAAGATGTAGAAATAATAGTTGATTATGAAGTAGGAGATACAGTAGAAATATTATCAGATCCATTAAAAGGATATATAGGACAAGTGGAAGAAATTAATAAAGATAAACAAAAAGTTAAAATTTTAATTTCTATGTTTGGAAGAGATACTAGTACTGAATTAGATTTTTCACAAATACAAAAAGTGATTAAATAAGGAGAGCAAAATGGCTAAAAATAACGATAAAAAAGATGAAAAAATAATAATAAAATTACAAATTGAGGCAGGGAAAGCAAGCCCAGCACCGCCAGTAGGACCAGCACTTGGTTCAAGTGGTATTAATATTATGCAATTTGTTAAAGAATTTAATGATAAAACAGCAAGTCAAAGTGGGATGTTAATTCCTGTAGTTATAACTGTTAATAAAGATAAATCTTTTACTTTTATAACTAAAGTACCACCTGCTTCAGCATTAATAAAAAAAGAACTAGGAATACAAAAGGGTTCAGGGGAACCAAACAAATCTAAAGTTGCTAATTTAACAGAAGCACAAGTTAGAAAAATAGCTGAAGAAAAAATGGCTGATTTAAATGCAAATACTGTTGAAGGAGCAATGGAAATTGTGAAAGGAACAGCACGATCTATGGGAATAACTGTAGACGGGAAATAAAAATTAAATTTTTAAATAAAATGGGAGAAGAAATTCGTTTGTACCAGGGGAGGAAAAATGAAAAGAGGAAAATTCTACAAAGAAGCAGCAGGATTTGTAGACAAAACAAAAAAATATACTGCAGAAGAAGCTTTTAAATTAATAGATGAAATGCCTAAGAGAAAATTTGATGAAACTATAGAAGTTCATATAAAGCTGGGTGTTGATTCAAAGAAAGCTGACCAACAAGTTAGAGGCACAGTAGTACTACCACATGGAACAGGTAAGAGCCAAAGAATTTTAGTTTTTGCTAAAGGTGAAAAAGCTAAAGAGGCAAAAGATGCAGGAGCAGATTTTGTTGGAGCAGAGGATTTATTACCTAAAATAGAAAATGAAAATTGGTTTGAATATGATGTTGTAGTTGCAACACCTGATATGATGGGAGTAGTTGGTAGAATAGGTAAACTATTAGGACCAAAAGGTTTAATGCCTAATCCTAAATCAGGAACAGTAACTATGGATGTAAAAAAAGCAGTTGAAGACATTAAATCAGGTAAAGTAGAATATAGATTAGATTCAACAAATGTTATGCACTTAGGAATAGGGAAAGTTTCTTTTGGATCTAAAAAGATATTAGAAAACTATAAAATATTATTAGAAGCTATAGAAAAGGCGAAACCTTCAGCATCTAAAGGGCAATACATTAAATCAATTTCAGTATCAAGTTCTATGGGACCTGGTATAAAAGTAATTTATGAAACTAGAAAATAGAATAATAGTCTACAAGAGTTGTCAAAACAATAAAACAGGTGTATAATACTAAATATAATAAATATTAATAAAATAACCTAAGACAGTAAGCAAAATGTAAGACTTACCGAGGAAGAAAGATAAAGAATTAATTTTAAATTAAACTTTCATGCCTCGAGTGTGGAAGTTTTTTTAGGAGAAAGGATGAAAAATGGCAAATCCAAAAATTATAGCAAAAAAAGAAGCTAAAGTTGATCAATTAGTAAAACAAATTAAAGAATCAAAACTTGTACTTTTAGCTAATTATCAAGGTATAAGTGTTGATCAAGATATGGAACTAAGGAGAGAAGTTAGAAAAGCTGGTGGTGAATATAAAGTTATAAAAAACAATATAATTAGAAGAGCTTTTGAAAAGAGTGGTATTGAAGGTTTAGAAGGATTTTTAGAAGGACCTACTGCACTAATAACTTCTACTAAAGATTATCTAGCTCCATCTAAAGCAATATATAAATTTGCTAAAAATAATTCTTTTTATGAATTAAAAGCTGGAATAATTGAAGGTGAAATTAAAACATCTGAAGAAATACTAATTGTAGCACAACTACCTTCAAGAGACGAATTACTTGGAAAGTTAGCTGGAGTATTACTAGCAAATATTTCAAAATTAGCAGTAGCATTAGATGCAGTTAAGTCTAAAAAGGAAGAAAAAGAACCTAAGACAGAAGCTAAAGTTGAAACTAAAACGGAAGTAAAAAGTGAAGTAGAAGCAGAAACTAAGGCTGAAACAAAAGAAGAATCACCAGTAGTTGAAGAAAAAACGAAAGAAGAAGTTCCTGTGGTTGAAGAAGCAGAAGTTAAAGAAGAGACAGAAGCAAAAACTGAAACAGTAGCTGAAAAAGAAGAAAAAGAAACAAAATAAAATAAGAATAAATATAAAAGGAGAATAAAATGGCTAATATAGAAAAATTAATTGAAGAAATTGACAAATTAACAGTAGTAGAATTATCAGAACTTGTAAAAGCAATTGAAGAAAAATATGGAGTGTCTGCAGCAGCAGTAGCAGCACCTGCAGGAGCAGTAGCAACAGAAGGTGGAGCAACAACAACAGAAAAATCAGACTTTGATATTGAACTTAAAGAAGCTGGACCAAACAAAATACCTGTAATTAAAATAGTTAAAGATGTAACAGGTTTAGGATTAGGTGAAGCAAAAGCATTAGTTGATGGAGCACCAAAAGTAATTAAAGAAGGTGTTGCAAAAGCGGAAGCTGAAGAAATAGTTGCTAAAATAACAGAAGCTGGTGGAGTAGCTGAATTAAAATAATTTATCAATTAAAAAATTAAAATTTAACTTAAAATTAAAACTAAAATTAACATTTTAAAATATGTGTAATATTGTATTATACATATTTTTTTTATATAATACATATGTATACAAGCAAGGAGAAAAAGTTTATGTATAATAAAGAAATAGATCAAAAATGGCAAAAGCTATGGAAAGAAAATCATATATATAGCTTTGATAAAAGCTCTAATAAACCCAAATTATATTTATTAGAGATGTTTTCTTATCCATCAGGAAGTAAACTACATTTAGGACATTGGTATAATTATGTTCTTTCTGATGCCTATGGTAGATATAAGAAAATGAATGGATATAATTTATTTCATCCAACAGGATTTGATGCATTTGGTTTACCTGCAGAAAATTATGCAATTAAAACAGGTATTCATCCAAAAGAATCTACATATCAAAATATTGATTCAATGAAAAAACAATTTGAAGAAATGGGGACATCATATGATTGGGATTATGAATTAATAACTTCAGATCCTTCATATTATAAATGGACTCAATGGCTTTTTGGAGAACTATATAAAGCTGGGATGGCATATAGAAAAGAAGCTCCAGTAAACTTTTGCCCTTCATGTAATACAGTTTTAGCTAATGAACAAGTTATAGATGGAAGATGTGAAAGATGTGATACTTTAGTTGAGAGAAGAAAGCTAAAACAATGGTTTTTTAGAATTACTGATTATGCAGAGGAATTATTAGAAAATTTAGATAAATTAGATTGGCCAGAATTAACTAAAAAAATTCAAACAAATTGGATTGGAAAATCTATTGGTACAGAAATTGAGTTTTATTTAGAAGAAAATCAAGATGTAAAATTACCTGTATTTACAACAAGACCTGATACTATTTTTGGTGTTACTTACCTTGCTATTGCTCCTGAATTAGAAAATATAAAAGAATTTATTACAGAAGAACAAAGTGAAAAAGCAGAGGAATATATATATGAAGCAAGCCATTTGTCTGATATAGAAAGACAAATTCAAACTAGAGAAAAAACAGGTATTTTTACTGGAAAATATGCAATTAATCCTTTAAATGATAAAAAAATTCCAATATATATAGCAGATTATGTTTTAGCTCATTATGGTTCTGGAATTGTAATGGGAGTTCCTGCACATGATGATAGAGATTTTGAATTTGCAAAAACTCATAGTATAGGTATTGTACAAGTTATAACCAATCTTGAAGAAAATATTGATGTTGTAAAAGAAAATCAAGCTTTTCTTGATGAGTCAGAAAACACAAAAATAATAAATTCAAATAATTTTAATGGACTAAATGTTCCAAATTTTAAAGATAAAATTATAGAATATATAAAAGAAAATAATTTAGGAAAAGATAAAATTCAATATAAATTAAAAGATTGGCTAGTATCAAGACAAAGATATTGGGGAGCACCAATACCAATAATATATTGTGATAAATGTGGTGAAGTTTTAGACGAAAATCTTCCCGTGTTATTACCTGAAGATGTTGAATTTAGACCTGATGGAATATCTCCTTTGGCCAAATCAGATGAGTTTATAAATACAATATGTCCAAAATGTGGTGGATCTGCAAGAAGAGAAGTAGATACTTTAGATACTTTTGTTTGTTCTTCTTGGTATTTTTTAAGATTCCCATTTGCAAATGATAATGAAGAAGCATTTAGAAAAGAAGAAGTAGACAAGATTTTGCCGGTTGACTTATATGTTGGTGGTAAAGAACATGCTTCTATGCATTTAATATATGCAAGATATATTACTAAAGTATTAAGAGATTTAGGATATTTAAATTTTAATGAACCTTTCTTAAGATTAATTCATCAAGGTTTAATTTTAGGACCAGATGGAAATAAGATGAGTAAATCCAAAGGTAATGTTATTTCACCTGATAATTATATAAATAAATATGGTGCAGATACATTAAAAATGTATTTGATGTTTGGTTTCTCTTTTACAGAGGGCGGTCCATGGGATGATGATGGAATTCCAGCAATGTCAAAATATTTTGATAGAATTGAATTATTTATTGATAGATTTTTAAAGAAAAAATTAGAAATAAAAACAGAAAACAAAAAAGATGCAGAAGAAAACAAACAAGAAGCGATTAAAAATCTAGAATATCATCATAATAGAGTTATAAAAGCAGTTGGAGACGATTTAGAACAATTAGAATTTAATACTGCAATAGCAAGATTGATGGAACTTACAAATGAGATGATTAAATTTGAACAAAATATAAATACAAATAAAGAACTAGAAATATTAGAACAAGTTATAAATGATTTTATCTTATTATTATCAGTATTTGCTTCACATTTTGGTCAAGAATTGTGGGGAAAACTAGGAAAATTTACTTGGACTTATTTAGAAAATTGGCCTAAATATGATGAAAACAAGTTAATACTAGAGTATGTAAAATTAGCTATTCAAGTAAATGGAAAGTTAAGACAAGTTATAGAAATTAAAAAAGATTTAAAACAAGAAGAAATTAAAAAGATTGTTTTTAGTGATTCAAAAATAAAAGAATATACAGAGAATAAAACTATTGTAAAAGAAATCTATGTTAAAAATAAAATATACAATATAGTTATAAAATAGCTATAAAAAAATCTAGAATATTATAAAAACAAAAGAAAATTTAAGGAGGCATGAGTGGAGGGAGATACTCAAAAAATTGAAATAAGGAATAAAAACAATAAAAATAACAAAAATAATAAAATTAACAAAAGCATGAAGGGTATAATAGTCTGTGTTATTGTAATATTTATATTTTTAGCATTAATTATTGCTGCTAAATTTATAAAAGACAATAATGGTATTTCATACTTAGATAAATTTAAAAGTTTATTTATTATACAAGATAATCCTGATTTAGAAACAGAAAAAACCGATATTACATATAGCTTAAATGACTATTTGGCCATTGAAGAGAAAATAGGGAGAGATGAGAATTTTAAATATGAACAAATAGTATTTACAAAAGAACTACCTGAAGATTTGTATAAAGAATTTATAGAGATACAGGAAGAGTTTATGGATAGTGAAGTAGAACAATATTATGTAAGAAGAGAGCTAATAACAAGTGCAGAAATCTATAATAATATTTTATATATTCTGTCTGTTCAAACGAGTTATACGCAAGACATGCCTGTTGTTGATAGTTTTTATACTTTAACGATTAATTTAGAAAACAAAAAAGCGCTTTCTAATAATGATGTTATTGCAATATTTGAATATAATTTAGAAGGGGTTTTTTACAAAGTTTTAGAAGACTTAATTGAAAACACTAATGCAGATCATTATTATTTATCAGATGAAGTAACAACAGTTACAAAAGAAGAATTTAGAAAAAACATTCCTGTATATGCCCAAACATTAAGTAAAGAAGAAATAGTTTTAGCAAAATTATATATTCAAAAAGAAAAACTATATGTAGGATATATTGAATCATCAATTTTATCTTTCTTAGATTTAACATATGATAGATTTATAATTAACGAAACTGTAAACTCATTTGAGTTAGTAATAATTAACAATACTGAAGAAAGCATTCCTTATTAATAATATAAATAGCAAAAAGATTAAAAAAAGTAATTTTTTGATCTAAAATAAATTAAAATAAAAACACCAAATCCTAGGGATATCGGTGTTTTTTATTATTTTTTTTGATAATTAATATAAGATTTAATATATTTAAGTAAATACTTTAATAAATTTTCAATTTAATATTTTTTTATTGTGAGAAAAAAGCCGTATTCTTTTAGGGAAATAATAATTAAAGCTTATTACAAATATATTACATTTAAATTAAGAGGGTATTAATGTAATTGACTTAGTAACTCTCAAAATATAATGTTAAGTTATAGAAAAATAGCAGAGGTATGTATTATGGCAACTGCTCTAGGTATATTTATAGAGGGAAACTTAATTAAATATTCAAAAGTTTCAACAACCAAAGATAAAATAAGGATAGAGTCTTACGGAGTTAAGTATTTTACAAATATTTCAAAAAGTATAGATCAAATAATTAACGAGACAAATAGTGATAAAATTCCAATAGTAGTTAATTCAGTTGATCCTGACTATAATTATTTTAATATTTTCGCAAAACTTAATGAAAGAGATTATGGGAAAAGTATAGACTTGCAATTTGAGGAAGTTACAACAGAAAGCTCGGTTAATAAAAACTTATTGCAAACCGGATACTTGGTTTCTCCTAATCCAAAAGACAATGAAAAATTACATGTTTTACATGTTTCACAATATTTAACTGCAATGGACACAAGGGCTAATCTTTTTAAATCCAACAAACCATCAGTTCAAATACCAACAAGTCTTGTGCTTAATAATTTGCTAAATGATTTAAAACCATATGTAATTTTAAATTTAGAAGAAAATACAGAATTAACAGCAGTATTAAATAAAATTCCTTATGAAGTTAAGTCATTTAAAAATGGTATCAATCAAATGGTTAAGCAAATCAATCAAATTGAAAATTCAATACCAAAGTCTTATGAAGTGTTAAAAAACACCGTAGTACCAATTAGTGAATCAGATCATATAAACATGGAGGAAAGTGAATATATTCCGGGTATTTTAGTTGAATTAAATGAACTTATAGAAGAATTGAAGAGATATTTAGAAACCACTCCTTTAAAAATAAAGAAAATGTATTTAACTGGTACAGGAGCAACTATAAGTAATATTGAATTATTATTTAAAGAATCATTACCAGGTCTAGAAGTTGAAATACTAAAACCATTCTTCTTGCCAGAAGCATCATTAAATATTTCTATAAAAGAGTATATTGATGTGAATTCTGCAACAGCATTAGCTTTAGAAGAATTAGGATTTAGTAAGGGAACTTTAATGTTTAAGTCTGGACTAAGTAGACCTGCTGGTATGAATTTTAATGTGGATATTAAAGATCTAGATTTTTCAGAACTTGGTGAAACCATAAAAGATAGTTTTAAAGCAGAAATTTCTCCTTTTGAGAGTTTCTCTATACGTTTAGGATTAACTTCACTTATAGTTTTAATTTTATTTATAGCTGTTTCTATTTCTCTTACTAAATCTAATAGAGAAAAATTAAGAGAAACTAGTGGCATACTATTAGAATCTGAAACATCTTTAACTAAAATAGAATCAGATATTTCTAAAGTAAAGACAAAGACAGATGAATATGAAGCATTACTAATAAAAATGGATGAAAGTTCTGGTAGCAAAACTGATTCAATATCTTTTGTAAGAAAAGATGCATTACCAAACTTTTTAAACCAAATTGCACATTTAATTCCTGTAAGAGTTAAGGTAACAGATATTAAAGAAGAAAGAAGTCATATTACAATAACACTAGAGTCACCAACATATGAGCAATTAGGATATTTTGTAGGACTATTAGAAAATGAAGGGGTTTTGATGAAAATTAAAACTTCAACAAGTCAAAAAGAAGGAAATGTTGTGAAACTAGTAGTAGAGGGTGATTTACCATGAGAAAGTTTTTAATTGCGTTAGCAAGTATATTAATTATAGCATTAACAGTTTATATAATAATAGCTGGAATAAGCTTTGCTAAGGTTAATGGTTACAAAGATATTAGCGAAATAAATCAAGAATTGGATATAAATATTTCAAAAATAAATGATATTAAGGAATATAAATATCTTTCAAAACAAAGGGAACTAGATACAGAAACCTCAAAATTAAAAGAAACAAGAGAAGATTATTTAGCTAAAGTGGAAGCTGCAAAATTAAAAGGAGCAAAAGGTTCCAAATTACAAATTGAAGTATATGAATTAGATTTTATCTGGGCAAGAGTTGGAAATTATGCTACAGAATTAGGATTAGAAATAAAATTAGATGTATTTCCTGGAACTGAGGAAAAAACATTAACTGATTTTAAACTATATAATTTAAAATTATCAGTTGCTGGAGCATATACAGATATAGTTAGATTTATTTATAAAATAGAAGGGGATAGAGAATTGTCAGCTCAGTTATCAGATTTTTCTATGAAACCATTTTCACAAATTACACCAACAGAATCATCAGCAGAGAATGCAGAAGAAAGCACAACAAATAGTACAGTTGGTTTAATTGCAGAATTTACATTAAAAAATGTACCTTTAAATCATAAAAATATTATGCAAGATCAAGTGACTGATTCAGGAGAAATAGATATTAATGATTTAAAATTACCTCAAAGTTCAGGAGAAAAAGTTGAAGGAACTCATTCAGGATTAGAAAGTTCAAAACCTGAAGAAGGTATAGATGAAGACCTTGAATCTATTTTAGGGAGATAGGAAGGAAGTTTATGAAAATATTTAAAGAAATAGTATTAACAATTTTAATCTTAATCATAATTTTAGTAACAATGGGGATTGTACTTTATGATAAGCTTCCAGCATTAAAAAAGATACCTAAAGCACAGGAATACTCTAAAAGTTTAGAAGCAGAACAAGTTTTAGAAGAAGTTATTAGTCAAGAAGAAACTAAAACTGCAATAAAAACTTACAGAATGAATAAAGCCGAGATAAATGCTTTAAGTAGTAACAGAAGATTTGAAAAGGGAAAAAGCAATCCATTTGCAGATTATACTGCTGGAACTACAGGTTCTACACCGGGAAGTTCATCTGGTAGTTCAAGTGGCGGAAAAATTTTTAATGATTCAAGTGGAAAATAAAGAGGTTGTAGATATCTTTTAAAGATATAAACAATATATACAAAAGAAAAACACATCATGAGATACAAAAGAAAAAACCTTATGCGAGGGAAACCTCGCATAAAGGGAAACAATTTGTTTATACTTTTATCAAATAAACAATTTGTTTAGGGGGTATGGGAAATGAAAAAAGGTATAACATTAGTAGCCTTAGTAGTAACAATAATAATTTTATTAATATTGGCAACAGTTACTATATCATTACTTGTGGGTGAAGACAGTTTGTTTAGAAAAACTAAAGAAAGTACATATAAAACAGAATTAAACGAAATCGTTGATAGATTGAATTCGGCTACATCATCAATAGTTACTGATGTATTGATTAGATCTATTAGTGATAAAACAGATAGAACTGAAGTTTTGGATAGATTACTTCAATATGATGAGCCTGATGCTCATATTATAGGTGCAACAAATGTATTTGATCAACCCGATGCAAGTCAAGGTATATATACTCTTACATATAGGCCGGAACTAAGCGAATGGACTTTAATTTATACAATTAATTTAGAAACTAATAGACCAACACATGTGATAATGCATACACCATAGATAATAGATGGAGCAATGAATGTTTGCTAGAAAAATATACAAATGATAATGGTTATATTTTAAAAATATATATAAAAAATTTTTTATAAGGAGGAATACATGAAGAAAGGTATAACATTAGTAGCTTTAGTAGTAACTATTATAATATTATTAATACTAGCTACAGTTACAATAAGCTTAATTTTAGGAGAAAATAGTTTATTTGGTAGAGCAGAAGAAGGAAAAATAAAAACAGAAATGACACAACTTGGTGAAAGAATTCAAAGCGCTGCTACAGCTGTTATTATGGACTTAACGGTAAATCCAACAGGTACTAACGTAAGTAATGAATCAAATATAAAATCTGCAATAGGTGCTCATTTATCAAGCACTGATTCCGCAACTTTTAGTGGTTTTACTTACACGGCTCCTACACCACCTAGCACTGTTCACACTTTTGTACATACTCAGGACACTCACACTTTAACATTTACAGTTGATTTTGATAAAAATGCAATAGACTACGAAGTTAGCAAATAAAGTACAATTTTAATTAGGGCATGACAAATATGCCCTTTTTAAAAAAGTATTGAAATTATATATAGAAAGTTGATACAAAAGAGAAAGTATATGCAATATGTAATAGATTTAGTTGTAAACTTCATAGTATTTCTTATAGGTGGGCTATTTGGAAGTTTTTATACATTAGCAATATATAGGCTACCTTTAAAGAAAAATATTACAAGGGAAAGATCATTTTGCCCTCATTGCAAACACAAATTAAGCTTTTTTGATTTATTTCCTATTTTCTCTTATATGTTTTTAAGAGGAAAATGTAGATATTGTAAAACTAAAATTGGTTCTAAATATGTTTTTATAGAACTTTTTACTGCTGCAATATTTATAATGTTTTTTAACTCTTTAAAGTTTATGGAAATAGCAACAATACAAGAATTGATTTTGAAGCTTATAGAGATGTTTATGTTTATAATGTTTTATACTTTCATGTTTTTGACAGCATTTATAGACAAAGAAAAATATAAAATTGAGGACAATCTTTTAAGATTTGGAATTATTATTTCAATATTATATGTGTTAATAACGTATATACTACACTCTAGTGTCAATTATGTATACATGCTAGCTTCAGCTACAATGTTGATTTTCTTATATATTATGTCTGAAGTAATTAAAATACATAGAATTAGGATTAGATATTATCTTAAACTATTAATGTTTTTTGTTATTTTATCTATATATATACCAATAAAAATAATTATTTTTACAAGTATAATTTTAATACCAATATATATTGTAATGTATATTACACAAAAGATTATACTAAAAAAAGAAAAGAAGAAAAGCAAAAACAGCAATAATTTAGTAGAAGAGAAAAGTGTAGAAATAAAAGTTGAATTTGAAGATGGTCTAGAGAAAATATATATAGTTGAAAAAAAATTAATTGTTGAGAAAAAAGAAACAAAGGGTAAATTATTAAAATTAAAAGATCTGAAGTTAAAAAATATAACTGATGAAATACATATCCCTTTTGCATTACTAATAGGATTAATTTCATTTATATTATTTATAATATTAAAGATATTTTAGGATAAAAAGGATAAATGCAAGATTTAAAGAAAAAAACTAATAAAAAAGGTGTATCAGGAGTAGATATTTCAGTAGCAATAGTTGTTATATCTATAGGTTTATCAATAATAATTTCACTATTTCTAATTATTGCTAGAACTACTAATAAAGTGAATAGAGAAATAGAAGCAACACAACTGGCAAAAAGTGTTTTAGAAAAAATTAAACTTATGCCATATAACGATTTTACAAATATGGTAAAAGAAGTATCAAACGAAAATTATAGCATGTCTTTGGGAATTGAAATTCCAGATGCGTATGCCTTAGAGATTGAAACAGAGAGAAAAACACCTATTAATCTTAATGAAGCAATTCTTTTTAATATTAGAAAAGAAGGAAATATTATAGTTAAATATATGCTTTCACAAGAAATGACAGAGATAAAACTGCCATATGTAAAATATTTTGATAGAATATATCCTAAAAATAAACCAGATTTAAATTCAAGATCTATAATTTCACCAAATTCATACTCAAGTGGAGACTTATTTGAGCCTTTAGATGATTTAACACATAAATCTTTGAACCCGGATGAAGTTGAAAATTGGTTGAATTATGGAATAAAAGATGCTTCATTGAATAAAAAATATGCTAGACGTAAAAATACAGATAATGTATATGATTTATTTTATTGGGAACCACGCAATATAGAAGTAGAGTCAGAAACTAAGCATTTATTAGGTAAAACAATGTATGGTTTAGAATCATTTGTAAAAACTGTAGAATATCCTAGTGGACAATTTGTAAATGTATTGATTACAATGGTAGAAGAAAAAACAGGTATACCAAATTCAGGAGAAGAAGAAGGCACTTGGGTATATCAAAATTAAAGCAAGAATCGAGTAAAATTATAAAACTGTTAAGAAGTGCTTAAAGGAGAAAATTATGGCGAAAATTCCAATTGGAGTAGAATTAGTTAGAAGGGGAATTGTAAATGATTCTCAAATTCGACAAGCAATAGAATATCAAAAGCTAAATCCACACATGCGATTGGGTGATATAATATATTCTTTAGGATTAGCAGATGCGAAACAATTATCAAGTGTTATATCAGAATTATTTGGTTATCCTTCGGTATTATTAGATTCTGGAAGTATAGCAATAAATCCAAGATCTTTTTATTCATTAGATATTGCTAAGGAAACTAAGTCTTTACCTTTTGCGGTTGAAGGAGATAAGTGTAAAGTTGCATTTGCAGACTTAAATGAAAAAGCTGTTTTAAGACAGATTACCTTACTTCTTATGGGAAAGGGTTTTCAAATAGAACCATATCTAGCATTTGAAAGTAATATATTTAATGTAATATCAAGTCTGGAAGGATCAGCAGATACTGATATAGACGAATCTTCTGATATTACATCTTTAATAGATACAATAATAAAATCTGCAATGGAAAAGAGAGCAAGTGACATTCATATTGAGCCATTAGAAACCACAGTTCGTATTAGATATAGAATTGACGGTAAACTTATTACTGTTGCTACTTTAGATAAGAAGAAACAAACTATGATAACTGGAAGATTAAAAGCTATTTCGAATATGCATCAAGAAAAACAACTTTCACAAGATGGTAGAATAATACTATATCCAGACTATAATATTCGTGTTTCTTCACAAAAAAATGTTCATGGAGAAAAAATAGTTTTAAGACTTTTAAAGAAGAATGAGGGTATAAAAGACTTGTTTGATTTAGGATTTCCTAGTGACCCTAAACTGGTTAAACGTGCTTTTGACAAGAGAAATAGTATTACATTAATGGCAGCACCTACTGGTGAAGGTAAGACAACAACTCTTTATTCTGTTTTAGAATTTTTAAATAATAGTGAAATAAATGTAACTACAATTGAGGATCCAGTAGAAATTAGAGTTGAAGGAATCAATCAAATTGAAATAGATGAAAATGTATCTTTTGCGGATTCTTTAAGAACTGTGTTAAGACAAGATCCTGACATTATACTTGTTGGAGAAATTAGAGACCGTGAAACTGCAGAAATAGCTATGCAATCAGGTCAAACAGGTCATTATGTTTTATCTACAATCCATACTATTGATGCAATTGAAGTTATTACACGTCTTAGAAAAATAGGAGTATCAAATTATGATATTGCATCAACATTAGCTACATCAATTTCACAAAGGTTAGTTAGAAGAGTTTGTCCACATTGTTCAAAAACTAGAGAATTTACATCTGTTGAAAAAGAATTAATGGAAAAAACTGTAGAGCCATATAATATAGAATTAGATTTTAAAGGTAAACATACATATACAATAAAAGGTTGTAAAAAATGTAACTTTACTGGGTATTTAGACAGAATTGCATTATTCGAAATTCTAATTATGGATGATGATTTAAAAGAAGCAATAATGGAAAACGAATCAACTATTGTAATTAGAAATATGGCATTAACTAAGGAATATAAACCTTTAATAGTTGATGGTATTATAAAAATATTAGATGGAATAACCACATTAGAAGAAGTAAACAATAAATTAGCATTTTATCAATAATATAAACAGATTAATTAAGAACACATTAGAAATAATTTTATTAAGAGGGAAGAAATGATTTTTGAAAGAATAGTTGAAGAAGCTGTAAAACATGGAGCATCAGATGTGCATTTAAAGATAGGAGAAATTCCGAAATTAAGAATTGCGACAGGTATAATAAATGCACCAGGCTTTGGTATATTAGCTGAAAATGAAATGTATGAAATTTATGATTATATTATTTTAGGCAATGTTAAACTAGATGAAAGATATAAAGAAGAAAAGAATCTTGATATTTCTATGTTAGTTCATGGTGTAAGATTAAGAATTAATTTATCTCATTCAGACCATATGCCTGTATTAACAGCAAGAATTGTAAAAGATGAACTTCCAGCATATGAAGACTTAGGCTTACCTGAAAAAATACGCGAAATGGCGTATTTACCACAAGGATTAATATTGGTTACTGGAAAAACTAATTCTGGTAAATCAACAACCTTAAATTGTTTAATTGATGATATTAATAAAAATACAAACAAAAAAATTATAACTTTAGAAGATCCAATTGAATATATGCACAAATCAGATAAGTCTTTAATAATTCAAAAAGAAGTAGGTCCTGGAAAAGATATCCGAAACTTTAGTGAAGGAGTTAGAAATTCCTTAAGAGAAGACCCAGATATTGTTATAGTAGGAGAGATTAGAGATAGAGATACAATAGATGCAGCAATTGAAATAGCTGAGTCAGGGCATTTGGTTATAGCAACATTACATACAAAGTCTTGTACAGAAACAATGGATAGAATTATTAATTTTTATGATTTAAGTTTGCAACAAAATATTAAATTTTTATTGTCATCTATTTTAAGATTAATAGTTTCACAAAAATTGGTACCAGTTGATATTAATAAATATATTATGGTTCCAGAAATAATGATAATGAACAAAAAAATTGCATCTATAATAAGAAAGCCAACCTTTATATCTTCAGAAATAGAAGATGCGATGCAAGCTGCAGATGATGGTTCACAAACCCTTATTGATGCACTTGCAAAACTTGTAATTGAGGAAAAACTAACAGTAGAAGATGCTAAAAGTCAAGTTGATGAAAGAGGACAAGAAACATTGGTTAAAACTATTGTTCAGATGAAAAGATATAAGAGTTAGGAGGTAAGATTTGCCAAAATATAAATACACTGCATCAGATAAAAATGGTCAGTTATATCAGAATGTTATTGAAGCACGTTCAAGATTAGAATGTATAAAACTTTTAAAAAGAAACGAGCTATTACCTATTGATATAAGTGTTGACACGAAAAGCAAAAAAGAATTTACGTTTTTAAAACCACTTGAATCAAGAGACGAAACTGGAGCTTCAAAAGGCTTTGGTCAAAGAGAAGTAGATTTATCTGGGTTAAAAAGTTTGCTTATAGCTGTAAAACACAGAGATATAGTAATTTTTATGCAATCATTCCTATTGTTGAAAAAAGCAAATTTCAATAATATTGATGCAATTAATACAATTAGAAAATCTACTGAAAATTTTAAACTTCAAACTATATTAGAAAAAGTTCAAACAGGTTTAGAACAAGGTTATTATATGTATGAAATGTTAGAACAATATCCAAAAGAATTTCCATACATAGTTGTTAATATGATTAAGGTTGGAGAACTTTCAGGTTCACTGGTTGAAGCGGTAAATCAAGCAATAGAATATATTGAGAAAGAACATGATACTAGAACAAAAGTAAGAAAAGCAGTGGTTCCAAATCTTTTAACATTTGGAGCAGTTTCTATCATGTTGATTGCAGGAACATTAATTGCAATACCTCAAATTCAAGATGTATTTGATCAAGTTGGTGGACAAAAAGAATTACCAGCTCTTACAATAGCCTTTTCTAAATTCTTAGATTGGCTTATGACCTTTTGGTATTTACCAACTGCTGTAATAGCAGGACTGGTTTTCGGGTTTATAACGCTTATAAAAACGCCAGTGGGTAAATTTAAATGGGATGGGTTTAAATATAAAGCTCCTATTTTTGGGAAATTAATATATTCCTTAGATTTTTCAAAATTGGTTAGATCAATACTGTTAAACTTGAGAAGTGGATTAAGAATACAAGATTCGCTCGAGGTTTCCCGAAACTTAGTTAAAAACGAAGTTATGGTATCAATGATAGAGCGATCTCTTAATAATATATACAACGGTGAGTCGTGGATTGAACCCTTTGAAAGTTCAGGCTTTGGAACACCAATGGCAACAGACATGCTTCAAATTGGAATGGAAACAGATTTAACTGAAATGATGGAAAAATTATTAGAAATAATGGATCAAGATGTTGAGATAAAAATAGAAAGAGTTATGAAGGTATTACCACAAGTTTCTTATGCTTTTGTTGGAGCAATTTTAATTTTCTTAGTTCTAGTAGTATTAGTTCCAGCAATTGAGATGTACATGGGTGACTTCCTATTTGATGCCTACCTATAATTAACATATATTGTAACTTAAAAGTTATACCATATATATAAATAAAAACGGAAACAGACTTGTTTCTGTTTTTAATTTTATTATATTAAAAGAACAGAAGAAATATTTAAAAGAACAGAATAAATATTTTAAGAAAAAAGAATACATATTTTAACAAAAAACATTAAATTAATTAGAATAAATATATAATATAAATTGAAAATAGAAAAAATATATTATATTATAAATTTAAGCTAAGGAGGTTTTGATGAAAATAGGAATAGATATAGGTGGAACTCATGTTGGAGTTGGATTAATATCAAGAAATAACCCAGAAGAGATTCTTCTTATAAAAGAAAGACATATATATAGAGAAGATAAAGAAACTGAAGAAAAAGCCTTAAACACAATTAAATCTGCTATTATAGAGGGCATAGAATATATTCTTAGAATAAAGAAAATTAGCTTAAATGATATTGATACAATAGGTGTTGGAATGCCTGGAAAGACTACAGATTATGATGTAAGAGATGCTAAAAATTTAAATATATCATATTTCCCTATTTTAGAATTTATAAATGATTTTCTTAATAAAGAAAAAGAAGAAAATAGATTAAATAAAGATAAAGAAATAAAAATATTAATAAAAAATGATAATGAAGCAGCAGCATTATGTGAAAAACAGTTTGGAGCATTAAAAAATTATCAAGATTGTGTATTTTTAGGTTTAGGTACAGGTATTGGGTCAGCAGTTTTTATGAATGATAAATTACTTATTCCTAAGAAGGCAAGAGGCTTTGAATTAGGTCATATGACAATTGTTGTTGATGGCATACCTTGTGCTTGTTCAAAATTTGGTTGTTTTGAAAAATATTGCTCTATGAGCTCACTTTTAAATAGAATTAGCGATGATTTAGAAAAACATGGAATCAGATTTGATGGACATGATCCAGAATTTTTTGATAAACATTATGACTTATTAAAATATGATATTGATGAGTTTGTAAGGTATTTAGCAATAGGACTAATGAATATTACTGATATTTTTGAACCACAAGCAATATGTTTTGGAGGAGGATTTTCAAATTATAAAGATGGGATAATCTTTAGAAAATTGTATGAATTATTAGAAACTACTCCTAAATTTTCGAGTAATATTCCTGAAATTGTAGTATCAAAGCATATGAATGATGCAGGTATTATAGGGAGTGTTTTGGATAGAAGCAAATAAAAAACACAAGATAAACTTGTGCATTTTAAACAAAAAATAGAGCTTTAATGCTCTATTTTATTTTATTCTTCTACTACTTCAAATGCATCTTTGCCTGCTCCACATAAAGGGCACACATAATCATCTGGTAATTCAGAAAAAGGTATAGATTCTATAGATTCATCATAGATATACCCACATAAAGTACATACGTATTTCATTTTTCCTCCTAAATGATATTAATTTTCTTCTTCGTCTTCTTGTTTGTTAAAATTATCGTCTAATTTAGTTTCAATTCTTTTTTCTATAGTATCAAAAGTTTGATTTGAAGAAAGAGCTAATTCGCTAATCAACACTTGTTTAGCATTTAAAAGCATTTTCTTTTCTCCTGTTGATAAGTTTTTTTCTCTATTCCTTAAACTCAAATTCCTATAAATATCTGCAATTTCATAAATATCACCAGTTTTTAATCTGTCTCTATTTTCATTGTATCTTTTGTTCCAATTTTCTGGCATTTCAGTAATTTCTGATTCTAATATTCCAAGTACTTTTTGTGCTTCTTCTTCATTAATTATAGCTCTTAGACCTACTGTATCACTATTTTCCACAGGAATCATTGCTTTAATCTCATTTGGTAGTGCAATAGTATAATATGAAACCTTATTACCTAAAATTTCTTTTTCATCTATAGAATTGATTATACCAGCTCCATGCATAGGATAAAAAACTTTATCACCTATATTAAACATCTAGTGCTCCTTTCTTGTTGTTTCCTTCCGATATGTTTTTATTATAGCATAAAAAACCTATTAATTCAATAAATTAAATTTATTTTCTCTTTTATTTTTGGGTCAAGTTTGATATACTCTTTGTAAGGAAAAAGAATTAGTGGGAAAGAAAAAAAGAAAAAAATCTAATAAAAATATAAAAAGAAAAGCAACTAAAAATAGAAATATTTTCCTTTTAGTTTTGCTTCTTATAACTATAATGATATTAGTATATATTTTAAATCCTAATGTAAGACATTTTATTGATGAAAAAGTTTTAGGGAAATACCTAAGTGATGAAAATGCTACAGAAGTATTTATAAACGCACAAAATAGCCCTAAAATTATTACATATGATAACAATATTGGTGTTTTAGAAAGAGGAGAGCTTTCAATATATAATAAGTCTGGGCAATTAACTAATGTAAGTGAGAAGCTTAATATCCCAATGGCTACTCCTATTATAAAGACAAATGGCAAACATTTAGTATTAGTAGAGAAAAAGGGTAAAAAAGTATTTTTAATAAATGATAATAAAACTATTTGGAGTAGAGAATTAGATTTTAATATTAATAATGTAAATGTTAATCAAAATGGATTTGTTGTAGTTACTGGTAGTAACAATATATATAAATCTATTGTTGCTGTTATAAGTAATGAAGGTGAAGAGTTATTTATAACATATATATCTTCAAATGTCGTTGTAGATGCAGAAATATCTAATGATAATAAAATATTAGCAATTGCAGAAGTCAATTACTCTAAACCTATAGTTGAATCAATAATAAAGTATATTTCTATTGAAAAAGCTATAAGTGATCCTAATCAATCAACTATTCAAGTATATAAACAAAACAAATTAATAATAAATATTGCATTTAAGTCAAAGGATATATTATTGGCTCATTATTCAAGAGAAATTTATAAATATACCAAAGATAAAGAAGAAAAAATTTATGATGTATCTGAAAACACACAATATATTGACATAAACTCTGGGAAAAATATTGTTGTTTTAGAACAAGTTAAAGATGGTGTATTTAGTGGAGAGTATCAACTTACAATTGTAAACGATAGCGGTAGAGTAAAAGCTATGTATAAAACAGGAAAATTTGTTCCAAAAGAATTAAAATTATCTAAAAGCTATATTGCAATTAATTTAGGGCAAGAAGCGGTAATTTTAACAATTGATGGTTGGGAAAAGAAAAAATATGATTCAAATAAAGAAATTAGAGAAATTATTTTGTCTGATAAAGTAGGAGTTATTTTATATAAAAATAGTTTTCATATAATTGATATTTAATAAGTTAAAAAATTAAGAAATTAAATTAGACTATAAAAGAAAGAAAAAGAAAGATAAAAAGAACATAAAAACAAAAGAATAAAATTTAATGAAAATAAAAAAAGAAAAGAATAAATGGAGGAAATATGTGGGTAGGAGTTATAATTGATATAATTTTTGTAATTATATTAGGAATAGCGGCATATTATGGTTATAAAAGTGGTGCAGCAAAAGTTGTTTTAGGTTTTCTTATTATTATACTTATTATACCAATAGTATATTTTACATATAAACCTGTAACTAGTTTTGTAATAAAAAATACTTCAATTCATGAAAATATCAAAACAACGATGTATGACACTTTAGAAGCAAAAAACATTAATGAATCAGGAAAATTAGAAGAAGATGGTGAATTTTTACCAGTTTTAACCAACAAAATTAATGATTTTATTAATAAAGCTAAAGATGAACATTATAATAACTTAGCAGAGAAGGTTTCAGAAGAAGTAGCAACATTTGCAGTACAAACAATTGTTATAATAGTGTGGTCAATAATATTATATATTGTATTAACAATAATTAAGATAATACTAGTTAAAATTGCAGATGCGATACCTATTATAAATGTGCTTAATTATACTCTAGGATCTGTTTTACAGGTAATTAAGACTATAATTATAGTATTTGTAGTATTATACTTGTTACAGTTTGTTTTGCCAGTTATAAAGTCAACATTTATACAAGACAATATTGAAAAAACAAATATGGTTAAATATATGTATCATAATAATATTATTAATAAATTTATAAAATAAAATAATTTAGGAATACTATTGCAAAATATAATTTTTATGTTATATTGACAGTGAAAATAAAAAGAGGGGATAATCCCCCCTTTTATTTATATCTCTTAATTATTTTCTTCTCTTTCTTTTTCTCTTTTTTCTAAAGTTTATTTTAAATAGTATTAAGATAATGATTAAAACAAAAACTAGAAATAAGATTTTATCAAAAGTTGAAAACAAATATTTTGAATGAAGGTAATTTATATTAAGTTTTTGGTTATTAACTGCTTCTGAGCTTGTTTTAGCATATTGATCTATTTTTGATTTTTCTTCTAAAATATATTTAGTTTGATTAAGCATTTCTTGTATTTTAATAAATTTAGATATTCTAGAGTTTGCACCTGTGTATATAAAATAGAACTCCTTGTTAGATATTTTACTTGCAGCAATAAAACAATCACCTGCTTTTTCTGTATAGCCAGATTTAATACCATAAAAATTCTTATTAAAAACAGAACTGCCCTCATCTGCAAACATAGAGGTTGTGTATAGGGTTCTAGCATTAGAAAACTCGTTTTCTGGTATTACATATTTTTCTTTACTTACTATATCTTTAAATGTCTTGTTTTTCATAGCATGCTTAACTAAAAGCAATAAATCATATGGAGTAGTGTAGTGTTCGGGATCTTCTAAACCAAATGAATTAGTAAAGTTTGTATTTAATAAACCTAAATCTTTTAAATATTCATTTATACCTTGAACAAAAGCTTCTTTGCTCTTAAAAACGTGTTTTGCAAGGTAAATAGTAGCATCATTACCTGATTTTAACATAGCTGCATGAAGTAAATCTTCTACTGTTAAAGTTTCGCCAATATATACTGGAGTTACAACATAATCAAAAGGAAGAACATAATCTATTTTTTCAATAAGAACTTTGTCTTTTAGTTTTAACTTCTCAATTGCTAGAATTGATATAGCAATTTTAGTAAGACTTGCAGGATGTATTCTGCTATGCAAGTTTTCTCTCATATATATATTGCCTTCTTCATCCATTGAAGCACGAGAATGATTGTTTTTTACAAAAGTTTCAGCAGCTTGTACTGATAGTGGATAAAAGATATTAAAACAAAAAATAAATACAAGAACTAATAGGAATAGTTTTTGAAAAAGTTGCCTATTTAAATATGATTTTTTTAATTTAGTAAATCTATTAAAATTATTTTTCATAATTTTAATATAGCATATATAAAGCAATAACAAAAGATAAATTAGGAATAGTCTAGAAATTTAAACATATGAAAGGAGAACAATGAAACTAGAATTTTTAAAAGAAAAGAAAAAAGAAATACTTATAGGAGTAGCTATTATAGGAATTATAATATTTTCCTTAATATCTAACTCTAGATCATTTACCAAAGAAAGAGATGAGCAGGATATGATTTTTGAAGAAGAATACCAAGCTTATGAAGAAGAATTAAATTTAAAAACAAATATATATATTCACTTAGATGGAGCTGTTAAAAAGAGAGGCTTAATAGAATTAAAAGAAGGGGATAGATTAGAAACAGCAATAACAAAAGCAGATGGACTTTTAGAAAATGCAGATTTAAGATATGTAAATTTGGCAATGATATTATCAGATGGTGAAAAAATATATATTCCAACAACAGAAGAATTGGTTGACTATAATTCTGGAGTTTCATATATTCCAGAACTACAAGTACAAAGAAAGATAAATATTAATACTGCCAGTTTAGAAGAGTTGCAAAACATTCCTGGAGTAGGACCAAGTACTGCTAATAATATTGTAAATTATAGGACAAAGAATGGGAAATTCAAGAAAATAGAAGATATAAAAAATGTATCAGGTATAGGTGAATCTAAATTTGAATCAATGCTAGAATATATTTCTATTTAAATTATATTTTTTGTTAATTTTATTTGACAAAAATATTAAAAGCCTGTATACTTATATATGTCTAAAGAAGAAAAGCAATTCTCACCTTATGGCTAACGCTTATAAGGTTAAAACATAAAATTATGTAATGTAGATTGACTTACCTTTGGGCAAGTCATTTTTTATTGGAGGTATAAAATAAGAAAGAAACAATTAATAAATGAAAATATTAAAGCTGACAAGGTGCAACTTATTGGAGCAAAAGGCGAAAAGTTAGGAGTAACAGCCTTAGAAGAAGCGATTGAAATTGGAGAGGGACAAGGTTTAGATGTAGTATGTGTTTCTGAAACTACAGATCCAGTTGTATGTAAATTAATGGATTATGGTAAGTATAAGTTTGAACAACAAAAAAGAGAAAAAGAAGCAAAAAAGAAAACTAGACAAACTGAAATGAAAGAAATTAGAGTTTCAACAACAATAGGAGATCATGACTTATCATATAGACTTAAAAATGCAAGAAATTTCATTCTAAATGACAATAAAGTTAAAGTATCATTAAGATTCAGAGGTAGAGAAATTGTTAAAAGTGAATTAGGAAAAGAAGTTTTAGATAAATTTGCTGAAGAATTGTCAGATATTGCAGATGTAGAGAAAGCACCTTCAATGGAAGGTAGAAGTATGTTTCTTATTTTAGCTAAAAAGAAATAAAACTTGTAGGAGGAGAAAATGCCAAAAATCAAAACAAATAAAGCCGCAAGTAAAAGATATAGTTTTACTGGTACGGGAAAAATTAAAAGAACAAAAGCTAATAGCAGACATTTATTAGCAAATAAAAGTAAAAGACAAAAGAAAAATGCTAAAGTACAAGACGCATATGTAGACGAAAGCATGGTAGATACTGTGAAAAAAATGCTGCCTTATGGTAGACAGAAATAAGAAGGGAGTATAACAATGGCAAGAGTAAAAACAGGAAAAACTAGGAGACAAAGACATAAAAAAGTAATTAAACAAGCTAAAGGATATTATGGTAGAAAAAGTACTAACTTCAGAACAGCAAAACAAGCAGTAATGAAATCTCAGGCTTATTCTTATGTTGGAAGAAAACATAAGAAAAGAGATTTTAGAAAATTATGGATTGCTAGAATAAATGCCGGAGCAAGGATGAATGGTACAACATATAGTAAAATGATAGCAGGGCTAAAACAAGCAGATGTAGTAATAAACAGAAAAATGCTTGCAGATATGGCAGTAAATGACAAAGAAGGTTTTACTAAATTAGTAGAAATATCTAAAAAAAGCAAATAAGTGTTAATTTAGAAATTAACATATAACATTGACATGCAGATAAATATAAAATATAATTGCTTATGTAAAGCAAGTATATTTGCGCCTTTAGCTCAGTTGGTCAGAGCATCCGGCTCATAACCGGCAGGTCCAAGGTTCGAGTCCTTGAAGGCGCACCAAATGGGTAGATGGCCGAGCGGTTAAAGGCGACAGACTGTAAATCTGTTCTCGTGAGAGTACGAAGGTTCAAATCCTTCTCTGCCCACCACTAAATGATTATGGAAGTATATTCCAATATCTATGCAGGTGTAGTTTAACGGTAGAATCCCAGCCTTCCAAGCTGGCTGTGGGGGTTCGATTCCCCCCACCTGCTCCAAAATCATTATATGCATATATAATGATTTTTTTATACAAACACAATTAATTTTTTGGTACTGTGTTCATTTGCCAAATGAATTAAGCCAAAGTTAAATTAATTGGAAGATATAACAGGCAAGTTATCTTGCAAGAAGGAGGAAACATGGCAGTAGTTGATAGAAAACAATTACTTGAAGCTGGTGTGCATTTTGGACATCAGACAAAAAGATGGAATCCTAAAATGGCAGAATATATTTTTCAAGCCAGAAATGGGATCCATATAATTGACTTACAAAAGACAATTAAACAATTAGAAAAGGCAATGGATTTAATTCGTGAAATAGTTGAAAATGATGGTAAAGTACTATTTGTTGGAACTAAAAAACAAGCACAAGAAGTAATAAAAGAAGCAGCAGAAAAAACAGAAATGTATTATGTTACTAATAGATGGCTTGGTGGAATGTTAACAAATTTTAAAACAATTAGAAAATCTGTTGCTAGATTGAATAAACTTCAATCAATGGAAGAAGACGGAGTTTACGAATTATTACCTAAAAAAGAAGTTCTTCAATTAGAAAAAGAAAGAAATAAGCTTGAAAAGAACTTGGGTGGAATTAAAGAAATGTGGAAGGTACCAGATGTAGTATTTTTGGTAGATCCGGGTGAAGATCATACAGCAGTAAAAGAAGCTAATAAATTACATATTCCAGTAATAGCTTTAATTGACACAAATTGTGATCCAACACCAATTGATATTCCAATACCAGGAAATGATGATGCTATAAGATCAATCAAATTAGTAACTGACCTTATTGCAGAGGCAGTAATAGAAGGAAAAGCAGCTAAAGAAGATACAGGAATTTTAGAGTTTGAGACTGAAGAAGTGGTTGAAGAAGAACCAGAAAAAGAAAGAGTTTTTGTAAAGCTAGATGAAATAGAAATAAAACAAGAAGCAACTAAAGAAGAAGCAGTTGAAGAAGAAGTTATAGAAACAAAAGAAGAACCAAAAGAAGAAAAAGAAGAAGTGAAGGCTGAGGTAAAAGCAGAACCAAAAGAAGAAAAAGCAGAAACTAAGGTTGAAGAAAAAGAAGAACCAAAGGAAGATAAAGTTGAAATGAAGGCTAAAGTAAAAGAAGAACCTAAAAAAGAAGCTAAGGTTGAAGTTAAAGAAGATAAAGTAGATAAGGAAGAATCAAAAAAAGAAACTAAAACTGAAGTAAAAGAAGAAAAAGTTGAGAAAACAGTAAAAGCTGTAAAAGAAATAGATAAAGAAGAAAAAGTTGAAGTGAAGGAAGATAAAACTACAACTAAGGAAGCAAAAAAATAATTTTTGCAAAAAGGAGGAATAGATGATAACAGCAAAACAAGTACAAGAATTAAGAGAACTAACTGGAGCTGGGATGATGGATTGTAAAAAAGTTCTAGTGGAAACTAATGGAGATTTAGAAAAAGCAGCAGAACTTTTAAGAGAAAGAGGAATAACAAAAGCTGCAAAAAAATCATCAAGAATAGCGGCAGAAGGTTTAGTTGATACATATATTTCTGAAGATAAAAAAGTAGGAGTTGTAATAGAAGTAAATTCAGAAACTGATTTTGTTTCTAAAAATCCTGAATTTAGAGAATATGTAGAAACAACTGCAAAAATTGTTGCAGAAAAAAATCCGAAAGATGTTGAAGCTTTAAAAGCTTTAGAATATGAAAAAGGTAAAACTGTAGAAGAAAAATTAACAGATTTGATTGCTAAGATTGGTGAAAATATGAATCTTAGAAGATTTACAAGAATAGAAAGTGATGGAGTTTTAAAAACATATGTTCATGGTGAAGGCAGAATAGCTGTGCTAGTTGAATTAACTAAAGGGACAGAAGAAGTAGCACAAAACATCTGTTTGCAAATAGCAGCAATGAGACCAGAGTTTACTTTTAGAAAAGAAATTCCTGAAGATAGAGTAAAAAAAGAATTAGAAATATATTCAGAACAAGTAAAAAATGAAGGTAAACCTGCAAATATAGCTGAAAAAATAGCACAAAGTAAATTAGATAAATTATTTTATGGTGAAGTTGTGCTAGTAGATCAAGTTTATGTTAAAGATAATTCAATGAAAATAGAAGATTATTTAAAAGCAAATAATGCAGAAATAAAAACTTTTGTAAGACTTGAAAAAGGTGAAGGACTTGAAAAAAGAGAGGAAAACTTTGCTGAAGAAGTAGCAAAACAAATGAATGCATAAAAATATAACTAAAAAAATAAAAAGAATCTTTAAAATTAAGATTCTTTTTTTATTTGTTTTTAAACATATGTTTTAATTGAAAAAAATACTAATTAATATATAATATAGTATATGATTTAAAATACAATATAAATATAATACAGGCAAAAATACATACAGGTAAAAATATAATACAGGCAAAAATATAAAGAGGTAAACAATGATTGAGATAATTTATTCTTCAGATGTTGAAATAGAGGAAATCAAAAACTTTAGAGAACTTTTTAAATGTCCATTAATTAAATTTGGTGATGGGCCAGCTTTTAAATATAAAACGAGAAATGATAAAACTATTAAAGAATATAGAACTATAAGTAATTCTCAATATATAAAAGATTATGAATCATTAGGAACAATGCTTTTAGATATGGAATTAAAAAATAAAAAAATTGCAATAATATCTGAGAATCGTTATGAGTGGAGTGTAGCTTATGCTACGATTACTTGTGGACTAGGTATTGTTGTTCCACTAGATAGAGCATTAAAAGCAGAAGAAATTGAAACAGCAATTATAAAATCAGAAGTTGAAGGTATAATATATTCAAAAAAATATGCTGATATTATTAACAAAGTTAGAAAGAATAAAGATTCTAAATTGCGACATTTTATAAATATGGATTTAGATAAATCTAATAAGAAAGAAGAATCATATAAAGCCTTAGTTGAAAAAGGCGCAAAAATTATTGAAAAAGGAAATACAAAATATAGTGATTTGGAAATTAACCCTGATGTTACTTCTATTTTAATATTTACATCTGCAACAACTTCAAATCCTAAATTGGTAGCATTGTCTCAAAAATCTGTTTGTACCAATGTAGCTGGAATACAAGCTGTTTTTGATGTAGGCAGAGGAGATACATTTTTGTCATTCCTACCTTTATCTCATATTTTTGAAGCAACTGTAGGATTCCTATATGCATATTATTCTGGCGCAATGATTACATATGCAGATGGACTAAGATATTTAGCAGAAAATATTAAAGAATATCAAATTTCTTGCATGATTTCTGTACCTCTTCTTTTTGAAGGAATACAAAAAAACATAATTAAAGAAATACAAAAGCAAGGGAAATATAATATATTTAGAGCAGGGCTTAGACTTTCTTCAATGCTTATGAAAATCGGAATTGATAAAAGAAAAGAAATTTTTAAAGATATTCATAGATCTTTAGGAGGCAATGTAAGACTATTTGTTTCAGGTGGAGCTGAATTATCAAAAGATGTACAAAAATGGTATAACAATATTGGAATATTATTAACACAAGGATATGGCGCTACAGAAACATCTCCTATTGTAGCTGCTGGATATCCTCCTCATGTAAAACCTGGAACTGTTGGTAAAATATTCCCTAAAGTTAAAGTAAAAATAGATAGTTCTGATGAATCAGGTGAAGGTGAAATTTTAGTCAAAGGGCCTACTGTAATGATTGGATATCATAATGATATTGAAGCAACAAAAGAAGCTATGGATGAAGATGGATGGTTTAAAACAGGAGATTTAGGTAGATTTACTGAAGAAGGTTATTTATCTATAACTGGAAGAAAGAAAACAGTGATTGTACTTAAAAACGGGAAAAACATCTATCCTGATGAAATAGAAAATGTATTAAATTTAATACCAGGGGTAGAAGAATCTATGGTTTTTGGCGCCCCTCAAAAAGGAGATAGTACTAATCTAAAATTATGTGCAAAAATAGTATATAATGAAGAACATTTTGAAGGAATTGAAGAATCAAAAATTCACGATATTCTTTGGAAAGAAGTAAAAAAAGTTAATAAGAAACATTCAACATATAAATATATTAAAGAAATATATTTAAGCAAAGAAGAATTAATTAAAACAACAACTAGAAAAATTAAAAGATATGAAGAAATGAAAAAAATAGAAAAGGTATTAATAAAATAATAAATGTTTGAAAATTATTTAGATATTTAAATTTTATATTACGACTAATGAACTAAACAATAACCACCTTATTATAGAAAATGCTGTAAAAGGTGGTTTTATATTATTGATATTACAATTTAATAAAAAATAAGTATACATTTGGCAGAATATGCTTAATTTATGGTATAATATAAGTAAGCAGTTTATTTACTGTTTCAAAATATTGAATAAGAAAAGAAGTGGAGGAAGAAGTATGTCGTACGTTTTAATGTTCATCGGTAAGGTTGTCGTTTTGGCAGTTGTTATGGCTCTGCAGTTGTTTCTCCTAAACAAGTTGCTTGTGAAGGAAGAGGCCGCTAACAAGCGGATTATGCTTTTGTGGTATGTCATAGTATCTGTGATCGCAACAGGCTTCGCAATTATGTTTCCTGTATGGGAAGCATACAAAGTTCAAGAAACAGTTCTGAGTATTCCTATAGCACATTTGGTTGTTTTGGGAGTTTCTCTGAAAACCATGAAGGATGACAAAATTCTAATAAAATCTTTGATCGTTCCTCTGGTGATGCTTCTGGAACTGCTAGTGTATGGACTCTACATTTCGTAGAGAAAAATACACCCACTTAGAAGGAAAGGCTACTTGTCTTTCCTTCTTTCTTTGTAGAGATTTATAAATTTTAACAGCTAGAAAAATTAATCTAGTGTAGTTGAAGTATAGGAGTTTTAGAAGAAATGTGGTATAATATATTTAAGTATATTTGTGTTCATTATTAAACTAGTATAAGGAGAAAGAAAATGAAAGATCTTGCATTTATTGTGGAGGCCTTTTTCTTTATTTTGAAGAGTTTGGCAAAGACTTTGGTTATTAGTGTAATACTTTACAACCAATGGTACCTAATTAGGAATCGGATCATAAGAGATGAGAAAAAAGAGAAGTGGTTGTACATACCTATTGTTATTTTACTTAGTGTTGCTATATATGAAATTTTAAGGCATTGGATTTTGCTTTCATATATAACACAGCCCTTTTTAGACGGGGTGATTTTTGCAACATTATCCACATCTGCATTCATTCTTTTCATGGCAAATGAAAAAATGCCAACTGAATCTAGAGATGTAGCAGCATTGTATGCAGTTTGCATGGAACCATACGTTATTATGATGGTACAGTTCTTTCTTCAATAAAATAATTGTGGAGAAATCATAAAAAAGAGAGATTAATAATCTCTCTTTTTTTATATTTATAAAATTTAATATGATAAAATTTTCATTTCAAAAATAAATTATATGTTTTTTGTTAAAGATGTTTGTTAGAGAAAAGTAGAAATTCAAGCTTTTTTGTGCTATAATATAAGCATAGCCTTTTTATCGATATAATATTATATCGAAATATTATATGGAGGTGCATTACTATGTACATCCTAAAAATTTTTTTAGAACTTCTTTTCGTGTGCTTGCAAGCACTAGGAAAGATCGTGTCTGTGACCGGCATTATGTTTGGTCAATGGTATCTACTAAAAACTCGGGTTTTAAAACAAGAGAAAAAGAAAAAGTGGATAAATCTACTTTATGTTGTTTTACTTGTTTTAGCAATGTGGGGACTTTTAGCAGGTTGGCAAATACTTGGTTTTTTAATATATCCTATTCTTGAAGGATTAGTATTTGCATACAGTGCCTTTATTATAGTGGCAAAGCTTGTGTCTGATGGTCCATTACATCCCAAAGGGAAAAAAGAAAAATTTCTCTTTATATTAGTAATAACATTACCTGCATTGGTGCTAGGACTGCATTATCTTATGTATCTAATACTAAGATAGAGCTATTAAAGGAGAGACTCTAAGTCTCTCCTTTTTTATGTTTAATATTAATTTATTCAATTTAATTTTATTTAATTTTATTTAATTTTATTTAACCTAATTTCCTTCTAATACTAGATTTTATTTAGTAATTAATAGAAACTAACACACTTTTGTGGTATAATATTAAGTAAGATTTATAGAATATTATCTTTTGAACGATTGTTACTAGAGAGGAGAACACTATGAGTCAGTTATTACAGGGAGCTAGTCCGATTGTGCTTGGAGTTATTAGAGTACTGATATCTTTTTTTGCTTTAGCAGCAATGCATTATTTAGCAAGAGAGATTTCTGCTACTTACTATAAATTACAAGTACTGGCAGGAATTGTTATGTTTCTGGCTGTGGGGATAGGAGCAGCATATCTTCTTTTTGATATGCCCTATGTGTTTCCGTTTTTAGGAGGCCTTATAGAACCCATGCTAGCATTGATCGTAGGATATGTAATAATATGGGCAATGTTTTCAGACACAATAACAGTTCGGTATATTACATTTGGATTTGCCCTAATAGCAATTCTTTTGTTGATTTTTCATATCTTCATAAGATTAATATTTGTTATGTAATTGGCAACAAAAACTAAAAGGGGGTTAAATTAACCCTCTTTTTTTATATATTATTAAGTATATATAATTTTAATTGAAGATTTAAGGGAGTTAATTGAGAATTTTATTGAAGATTTAATTAAGGATTTCAAGAATTAAATTGTTTATTTAAAAATTTAATTAACAATTAAAAAATACTAAGTTTTATTTAATGTTTTCACTTGAAAAAGTAGATTAAAAAAAATATAATAGACATAAGAAAAAATATAAGTAATATACAAAAGAGGGCCAAAATGATTAGGAAAAATAGGTTGTTGCCAAAAGATTTAAAAGCAAAAACAAATCCGAAAGATGTTAATTTTAATCCATTAGACACTGTTTTAGATACAACAGAATTAATTTATGGACAAGAAAGAGGGATTAAGGCATTTGATTTTGGTTTAGATATTAATGTAAAAGGATATAATATATTCTTTGAAGGACCAACTGGTGTTGGAAAAACAATGTATATTAGAAGATACCTAGTAGAAAAAGCAAAAAACAGAGAAACGCCAGATGATTGGTGCTATGTATATAATTTTGCTAATCCAAATGAACCAATATCTATTAGATTAGAAGCTGGTGGAGGCTTAGAATTTAAAAATTCAATGAATGCTTTTATTTCAACTATTAGAACCTATTTACAAGATGCATTTAAAGAAGAAGAACTAGAAAAAGAAAAAGTAGTTATAAATCAAGAGTTTGATAAAGAAAAAAAAGAAGTTATAAATAAATTAAACAAAAAAACCAAGCCTCAAGGTTTTGAAGTTATAGAGAGTACGAATGGTGTGTTTATGCTTCCAATTATTGATGGCATAACATTATCTCAAGGTGATTTTGAAAAACTAGATAGTAAAATCAAAATTGAATTTGAGAATAAGTCAAAACATATACAAAATGATATTTTTGAAGCTTTAGCAGAAATAAAAGAATTAGAATTAAAAAAAGACGGAAATCTAAAAAACTGGCAAAAAAGAATTGCTGATATAATTATTGACAAACAATTGGTTCCAATATTAGCTAAATTTAAAGATAATAAAAAAATAATATATTTTTTAAAGGCTGTAAAAGATGACTTACTAGATAATTTAGATGAATTTTTAAAAAGAGATTTTTCGGAAGGGGCTGCAAATCAGATGCATCAACAGCCAAAGCCTTGGGAAAATTATGAAGTAAATCTTTTTATAGATAATTCAGAAATTCAAGGTGCTCCAGTTATTATGGATATTAATTATACTTTTGAAAATATTTTTGGAAAAGTAGATTATGAAAATAAATTTGGAACATTAGTAACAGATTATAAAAAAATTAAACCAGGTTTACTACACAAAGCTAATGGAGGATATATTGTTTTTCAAGTAAAAGAATTATTATCAACTCCTATGGCTTATGAAATATTAAAAAGAGCTTTAAAAGTTGAAAAGCTTGGTATGGAAAGTAGTTCTGAACAAAAAATTTCCATGTTACTTGTAACCCTAAAACCTGAACATATGCCACTTGATGTTAAAGTAATCCTTATAGGGCATGCAGATGCTTATCAATTTTTACTTCAAAATGATACTGATTTTAAAAAATTATTTAAAATAAAAGTTGAGTTTGAAGAAACAGCTATTAAGTCAAAAGAAAATGTAGATAAATTATCGAAATTTATAGCTTCATATTGCACACAGGAAGGATTATTACCATTAAATGATGTAGCAATGGCAAGAGTTATAGAATATGCATCAAAATTAGCAGAAGAAAAAGAAAAACTATCAACTAATTTTGCTGAAATTGGAAAGCTTGTTGCAGAAGCCTCAACATGGGCAAGAGCAGATAATAAAAAATTAATAACTGAAGAATATATTTTGAAAGCTTTTGAAGAAAGAATTGATAGAATCAAAAAGTATGATAATAGATTAACAGAAATGATAGAAAAAGACTTATTACTTATTGATACAAAAGGTTCTAAAATAGGACAAATAAATGGTTTGAGTGTTATATCTTTTGGAGATTATGCTTTTGGTAAACCATCTAAAATTACAGCAAACACATTTTTAGGAAATAGAGGGATAATAAATATTGAAAGAGAAATTGAGATGTCAGGACCTTCACATTCAAAAGGTATCTTAATTATTTCTGGATATTTAGGAGAAAAATTTGCACAAAACTTCCCATTAGCATTAACAGCAAGTATTGTTTTTGAACAATTATATGGAGAAATAGATGGAGATAGTGCTTCATCAGCTGAAATTTATGCAGTATTGTCATCATTAGCTGATCTTCCATTATCACAAGAAATTGCAGTAACAGGATCTATAAATCAAAAAGGCTTTATACAACCAATTGGTGGTGTAAATGAAAAAATACAAGGTTTCTACCAAATTTGTAAATTAAAAGGTTTTACAGGTGGTCAAGGTGTTATAATACCACAACAAAATGTTGATAATTTACACTTATCGGATGAAATAATTGAATCTGTAGAAAAAGAAGAGTTTCATATATATTCTATAAGTACGATAGATGAAGGAATTGAAATTTTAACTGGTGTACCAAGTGGAAAGATTAATGTGAGTGGTGAATATCCAAAAGGTACAGTTAATTATTTAGTTTATGAGAAATTAAAAAAATATTCTGAGAAAAGAGGAATAAAGAATAATGAGGTCAAATGATTACTATATTTTTCCAGAAGAACAATTATCAATAAAAAAGATTCTAGAAGGTAATAAACAAAAATATCTAAATTTTATAATTGATAATTTAGAAAATAACCTTAAAACAGGGAATTTTGAGAAAGAAACTTGGGAATATTATAGTTATACAGAAGAAGTATTAGATTATTTTTCAAAACTTTATTTGGCTATCTTTAAAGATGAGTTAAATAATAAGCATAAGCTTTCTAAAGTATATATACCAATGTCTTTGAAAGAGTTTGATACATTTGCATCAAATACTGAATATTTAGGATTATTAATAGGAACTAAAGACTTATTTGTAGCAAAAACAAAGGATTATGATATTGAAGATTTGGTAATTGTAGAAGCAGAACTTCACAATATTCCAGTATATATAACTAAAGAAGAATTTGATGTTTTAGAAACAGTATTAATAGCACCACCATATAAAATTGGTCAAACAGGAAGTATTAATGAAATTGAAGGTAGAACCTTTGTTAAATATACTTTTGAAAATATGACATACCCAGCCAAAAGAGATATACCTGAGGATTTGTTTGATAATATAGCTATTAGTTCAATAGAACAAGAAAAAAATCTAAAACAATATTATGATTGTGAAAAGGAAAATTATCAAATTAGTATAAATTTGGCTGAAACAAAATCTGAACTTTTAAGAATTCAAGAAAAAGAAAGGTTGCAAGAAGAAAATTTAAGTGTTGCTGTTTCAAACAGTGAGTTTGATAAGCAAAAAATAGAAGAACTTGCTAAAAATATTGAATTTAATATTGATAAATTTAATGATAATCAAGAAAAGATGGTAATATCTTTAAATTCGATTAAAGCATGGAAAAGTGATATTAGACAATATTTAGAAAAACTATTTATTGATGCAATAATGGAAATAGAATTAGAACGTACAAAAATAAAAAAGGCTGAGAATTTAACAGCTAAAGAAAAAGAATTCTTTTTAAATTTACAAAAAGCTTTAAAATCTAATAGAGAAGAGTCTGAATTAATATTAAAAAGATCTGAAGAACTTATAAAAATAGAACAAAAGTTTGCTAAAATTGCAGCAGATTGTGGTGCTAATTATGTAGCTGTTTCAGATGGATTTAAAATAAGAGAAGCAGCACTAGAACTATTTACTTTAATGGATAATATATATAATGATTTTGAAGAATACTATATAGCACTTACAAGCAGTGGTGAGAAAAACGAAGTAAAAGAAATAAGATATAAAAAAATATTAGAAAATGATAATCAAATTGGTGTTCTAATAAATTATTTTAATAATGCTAAATCAGCAAAACCGGGGACTTCTGTAGATAGATTTGATGAATTAGCCTTGATTGAAGAAAATGAATTAAAAAGACAAATTGCAGAATATGTATTTAAAAATATTGCTAAAGGTCATATTAAACTTTTAGAAGAAGAAATTGAAGAACTTGAAGATAAAACATCAATGGAAAAAATAGCAGTAGTTTTGTCAGGACAAAAAGATATTGAAGAATTTAAAGTTTGTGAAGCTGAATACAAGATAGAAAAAATAGAAGAAAAGTTATCACAAAGCTTAAGTATTGAAAAGAATTATAGTATTCATGAAATCTTAGCATATATTGTAATGTTTAAAGAAGAAAATAAAGAGAATGAAGATGAATATATTGAAAAAATAATTAATAAATTAACTATAGTAGAAGAAACTATCGAAATTAACTTTTCGGTAGATGTTGACAAGGTAGCAGAACTTATACTTAGCAAATCATATAATAAAAATCCAATAGGTAAAAAAGCAAAGACTATGAGGGAATTAGAGAAAATAGAATATGCAACAGACGCCTTTTTAAAACAATATGGGTATGATACAATAAATGATGCGGCATCTAAGAAATACCCAGATACGGTTGCTAAAGAAATAAAAAAGATTATTGATTATACAAAAGTTACATTCTAAATTATAAGGGGGAATAAATGGCAGATATTGTTGAGTTGGACGAACTAACGATAAATCAGATAGCGGCACGGTGAAGTTGTAGAAAGACCAGCTTCAGTTGTGAAAGAATTAGTAGAAAATGCTATTGATGCTGGTGCTAAAAATATCACTATTGAAATTGATAATGGTGGTACTTCATTAATTAGAGTTACAGATGACGGAAAAGGAATTAAGCAAGCTGATGTTGAATTAGCTTTCGAAAGACATGCTACAAGTAAAATAAGATCTGCTAAAGATCTTGAGGAAGTATCAACTATGGGATTTCGTGGAGAAGCTTTGGCAAGCATTGCTGCAATTTCTAAGATTAATGTAATTACAAAAACTGCTGAAGAAGAAATGGGTACAAAACTACAATTAGAAGCGGGAGATGTTGTAAAAAATGAACCAATAGGTGCTTCTGTTGGAACATCAATTGCAATTGAAGAACTGTTCTTTAATACCCCTGTTAGACATAAGTTCTTAAAAAAAGAGTACACTGAAGCTGGATATATAGAAGAAGTAGTAAGAAAATTAGCAATAATAAATAAAGAAATATCATTTAAATTAATCAATAATGGCAAAACAATTCTTCAAACAACTGGTAATTCTGAAACAAAGTTAGTTGTTTATAGCATTTTTGGTGAAGAAATTGCTAATTCAATTATAGAAACTGATTATGAAATCGAAGATATTAAAATATTTGCAATTGTTGGTAAACCTGAGATTGCAAGATCAAATAGAAAGAATCAACTTTTCTTTGTTAATGGAAGATATATCAAAGATAATACATTAACGGCAGCAACAACCAAAGCTTTTAAAGGATTAATTCCTACAGGAAGATTTGGCTTTTGTATTTTAGATATACGTATTAATCCAAAATTAATAGATGTAAATGTACATCCTACCAAAGAAGAAATTAGATTTAGAGATGAACAAGCAATATTTAAAGCTGTAAACACAGTAATTCATAATGCTTTAGCAAAATCTGAATTGGTAGAAAATATTTTTGTTCCAAAATATGATGATAAAAACTTTACTCATTTTAATAATTATACAGTTCCAATAGAAACACTAGAAGATGTGGGTGAAGAAAAAAATGTTGATGAAGTTTTACATCAACCTGAAGAAAACATGATACAAACAAAGAAAAAAGCAGGATTCTTTAACTTTAAAGAAAAGAAGTCAGATAAAGATATTGAGGAAGAAGAATTAGAAAAGAAGCATTCAGAAATATATGAAACTTTAATGAAAAATCCTAAATTCTCTTATCAAGAAATGCTAAAATCTAAAGAAGAAGAAGATAAGAATAAGCCTGAAGAACATATTGATGAAGATCCTTTAAAATTAGATTGGCTTGGAGAGGAACAAACAACAGCGAAACTGTCTAAAATACAAGAGAAAATCAAGAAATCATCTTCAATGAGTATTCACACAATACTAAATAGATATAAAGAACAATTAGA
>CAZTTS010000004.1:7393-45074 GCA_964616165.1 uncultured Lachnospiraceae bacterium | reverse complement strand
AATCATCTTCAATGAGTATTCACACAATACTAAATAGATATAAAGAACAATTAGATGAAGAAGAAGCTGAACTAGCAGAAAAAATTAAAGAAGGAATTAAAGAAGAAACTGTTGCAACAGAAGAAATATTTGAAAAAAAAGAATCTATTGAAGAAGAAAAATTAGAAGAGCCAGAATTTATAGAAGAAAAAGTGGAAGAAAAAGAACTTCCAGAAGCAGAAGAAATAAAAGATGAAGACATCGAGGAAGAAGAATCAGAAAATATAAGTGATGAGGACTTAGAAGACAAAAAGAGATTGGCTGAAGAAAAATATAGAGCATTATTTGAATCATACAAAGCAGGCGATTATTTAAAAGAAGAAAAAGTGGAAGATACGGATGTAGATACAGAAGTAAAAACTGATGTTGTAGAAGAAGAAATAGTTGAAAAAGAAATAGAGACTGTAGAAGAAGAACAGCTAGAAGATACAGAATTTATAGAAGAAAAATTAGAAGAAAAAGAACCAGAAATAATAGAGGAAGTCTCTGAAGAAAAAGAAGTTATTGAAGAAGAAAAACCTGAAGAAAATGGTATTTTAGAGAAAATACAAGAAACTATAGCTAAAGAAGCTGTTACTACAACTCCTCCTTTAAGACCTTTAGCTCAAGATGATGGAGAAGAACATAAGGATCATTTTAGTGAAGAAATAAAAGAAGCAGTTCAAACACAAGCATCAGAAACAGAGAATATTATATCTGATTTTACATCAGCAGAAGATGAAAATTTTGTAGATAAAATAGAAGAAGAAAGTGAAAATATCCCGATTAAATTAAAGGAAAAATTTGGTGCTACAACACCAACTACTGATGCTGAAGCTGAGAATATTCTTAAGAATTTAATTGCTCAAAAAGTTGAAAAAGGTGAAGTAACAGGAGTATTAGACCTAGATTCTATAAATAAAATATTAGAACAAGAATTACAAGAAAAAGCAGAACTAGAAAGTTTACAACAAGATGGTATAAAAAAGAAATTTGATTTTGCTAAAATGTATAAAAGTGCTTTTGGTGTAGCTTCATATGAAGAACAAAAACAAGAAAAAGCTTTTGAAGAAAGTATTAATGTTGCTCAATCATTTAAAGTTCCAGAATTAACATTATTTAATGAAACAACTATTCCACATTATTCGGTTATAGGTGTTGCGTTTGGAACATATATAATTATTGAAATGAAAGACTCAATATATATGATTGATCAACATGCTACTCACGAAAGATTATTGTATGAAGAAGTGAAATTCAATTACTATAATGATCAATATAAAGATAGCCAAACTCTATTATTGCCAGATGTTATTACTCTATCGTATAGAGAGATGGAAATAGTAAGAAAGAATATAGAGATTTTCCACAAGTCAGGTTTTGAATTAGAAGAATTTGGTATTAATACAATTAAATTAATTTCTGTTCCGAGTATGACAGAAATACTAAATACAAAAGAGTTATTTTTAGATATTTTAGATGAGCTTGATTCAGCATATGTTACTGGTAAAGATGAGATAGAAGAAAAATTCTTATCAACAATTGCTTGTAAGGCTGCTGTAAAAGCAAATATGGTCTTAGATGAAAAAGAAATAAGAGCATTATTAGATGATTTGTTTCAATTACAAAATCCTTTTACATGTCCACATGGTAGACCAACAGCAATTAAGATGACTAAGTCAGATTTAGAGAGAAAGTTTGCAAGAAAATGATTATACCAATAATAGCGGGTCCTACAGGAGTAGGCAAAACTTCTTTAAGTATAAGATTGGCTAAAAAAATAAATGGAGAAATTGTATCTGCAGATTCTATGCAAATATATAAATTTATGGACATAGGAACTGCTAAAGTTAAAGATGAGGAAACAGAGGGGATTCCTCATTATTTAATAAATATCAAAGATCCTACAGAAGAATATTCAGTTGCAGAGTTTAGTCAAGATGCAAGAAATATAATTCTTGAAATTATAAAAAAAGGGAAAATACCAATAATTGTTGGTGGTACAGGCTTGTATTTAAATGCTCTACTTTATGGAATAAATTATGAAGAAAATATTGATTTGGAATATAGATTAAAGTTAGAAAAAGAAGCAGACGAAAATCCAGCAAAATTAAAAGAACTATATGGTGAATTATTAGAGATAGATCCAGAAGCAGCAAAAAAAATATCACCAATTGATAGTAGAAGGATAATTAGAGCTTTAGAAATTTATTATATAGGTGGTAAAACTAAGACTAAGCTAGAAAAGCAAAATAGAATTAATAATTTAGAAAATATAGAGTTTAAACTTTTTGTTTTAAATATGGATAGAGATAAACTATATCAAAGAATAAATAATAGAGTAGAAGAAATGTTAGAAGAAGGCTTAATTGGTGAAGTAAAATCTCTTGAAGGGAAGTTTTCTAAAACATCTTCTCAAGCAATAGGATATAAAGAAGTTTTAATGTATTTAGACAAAGAAATAACATATGAAGAAATGTTGGAACTTGTTAAACAAAGAAGTAGAAATTATGCTAAACGTCAAATAACATGGTTTAAGAAAAATGATGCTATATGGCTAGATATTAATCAAAAAGAAGATGCACTTAACACAATGATTAAAGAGATAAACAAAGAAAAATAAAGCACAATATAAAACAAAAAAGAAGAAAAAACAAATACAAAGAATATAAAATATAAAGAGATGGTAAATGAAAGAAAAAACTAGTTATAAGAGAATATTTACAATAATTATTATAACAATAATACTTTTAGTAGTAATTGGTGTAGTTTTAGTTAAATTTGTTAGCTTTGTTAAAGAACCATCTCAAATATTTTTAATAAGAAGTGATATTTTATCTGATGAAGAAATAGTAGAAGCATTGATATTAAGGGAAGAACAAGTTATTACAGATAGTTCAAATAGAACATTACAACAAGAAAAATTTGAGGGTGAAAAAGTATCTAAAAATGTTAAAGTGTTTAGATATTATTCTGCACAAGAAAGTAAAAAAATTGATAGAATGGCAGAAATTGAACAAGAAATACAAGAATATTTAATTGAACAACAAGACAATATAAATTCTCCCGAAAATGCTGTTATAGATAGTTCTATTGAATCTAAACTTATAGAAATAAGTGGACTAAATCAACAATCAAAAATTTTAAATTTTGAAAAAAATATTAATGATGAAATTTTACAAAAAGCAAAGATAGCAGGAGAACTTTCAAAAGAAGGAACACAAATTAAAAAGCTATTAGATGAGAAAAAATCAATTGAAAAAACTCTTTCAGATCAATCGGAAATAGTTTATTCGCCAATAGCTGGCGTTGTTTCATATAGAGTTGATGGCTATGAAGATAAGTTTAATAAAAAAGATTTGAACAAAATTACACAAAAAACAATGTCAGAATATGATATAAAAAGTGGAAGCATTATACCTGAAACAAAGAATAAATGTAAAATAGTAAATAATTTTGAAACACATCTTGCTTTAATATCTAAATCAGAACATTCAGTAGATGCTGAGATTGGTGATAGAGTTAAGATTAGAATTGGGAATGAAGAAGAAACAATGGCTACTATTGAAGCAATAAATGATGCTGGAAAAAATAAACAAGTAATAGTATTAAAAGTTACAACAAGTGCAGTTCAATTACTGCAATATAGAAAATTAAGAATAGAGATAATTTGGTGGGAAGAAACAGGATTAAAGATTAATAATAAATCTATATTAAAAGAAAGCGATTATTCATATATTGTTAGGCAAAAAGGGAGATTTATGGAAAAAATCCTAGTAAAAATTGTTAAAGAAACAGATGAATATTCATTAATAACTAATTATTCAACAGAAGAGTTGAATAAAATGAAATTAGATCTAACAGAACATAGGATGACAATAAATGAAAATGATTTAATTTTGATAAGTCCGGAGAAATACTTCAAATAACAAATATTTCTTATTTGTTACATCTTCATATATTTTTTGAAATAATAAATGTCTTGGTTTGACTTTAAGGTTTTGTAAAATCATAATTAAAGTATAATATACGATATTTTTTTAGGAGGAACTAAATGTTTGTAGATAAAATGAAAGGGTTTTTTTCAGACTTTTTAAATAGAGATGATGAGTATGACCAAGAAGAAGAATTCTTTGAAGAACCGGGATATGAAGAAGAAGAAGATGATATAGAATATAAATCTCAAGGCAGAAAAAATCTATTGAAATCTAGAAACAATAAACTGATGTCAATGCCAGAAAGCCAGCATTTAGTACAAATGAAAATTGTTAAACCTTCAAGCTTTGAACAAGCTCAAGAAGTTTGCGACTTATTAAAAGATAAAAATTCAATTGTGCTAAACTTAGAATATGTACAAAAAGATGTTGGTAGAAGATTTATGGACTATATCTATGGAGCAGTTCATTTCGCAAATGGTAAAGTTGAAAAAGTTACAAATTCTGTGTTTGTAATCGCTCCATTTAATTATGAAATAGCAAATGATACAAAAGAACAAAAGTTTGAAACTAAAATGGTTGCCGCTCCATGGAGAAACTAGTTAAAGGAGGAATTTAGTGCTTACACCATTTGATATTGACAACAAGCAATTCACGAAAAGTTTTAAAGGGTATAATGCCGAAGAGGTAGATGACTTTTTAGATGAACTTTCTAAAGATTATGATAGCATGATGAAAGAATGTCTAAACCTTAAGGAAAATATAAAAGATCTTGAAGCAAAAAATGAGCAATATGAGTATTTAGAAAATGCGCTTCAAGAAGTTTTAATTGTAGCTAAAGAAACAACTGACAATATGAAATCATTGGCTAGAAAAGAAGCAGAACAAATTATACAAGAAGCGAATTTGCAAGTAGTAGATAGTCTAAATAGTATTACAGATGAAATCACGCAAAGAAATATTGCTCTAGATAAATTAAAACAAGAATCACAGATATATAAAGCTAAAGTTGAAGCAGTGTTATTGTCAGCATTAGAGATGTTAAAAGAAATAGATGATATAAGTAAAGTAGCAACAATAGAAAAAGAAGATAAAATAGACGAAGAAAATAAAAAATAGTATATAAATAAATTATAATATTGATTTTATATATTAATATACAAATATATAAGTATATAAGTATATAAATATAAATTTACACCTTTTAAGGTGTTTTTTTATTGTAAAGCTTTATTCTATAAGAAAGATTGATATCTAAGTTTTTCTATGCTAGAATAATTTTATGGAAAATATAAGAAATTTTAGTATAATTGCACATATTGATCATGGTAAATCTACATTAGCTGATAGACTAATTGAGATAACAGGAGTTTTAGAAAAAAGAGAAATGACAACACAGGTTTTAGACAGTATGAATATTGAAAAAGAAAGAGGAATTACTGTTAAATCTCAAGCTGTTCGCATGGAATACATTGCAGAAGATGGGTTAACATATATTTTAAATCTAATTGATACTCCAGGACATGTGGATTTTAATTATGAAGTATCTAGATCTCTTGCTGCTTGTGAAGGAGCAATATTAGTGGTTGATGCTACTCAAGGAATTGAAGCTCAAACTTTAGCAAATGTTTATCTGGCATTAGAAAATAATTTGGAAATAATTCCTGTTATAAATAAAGTTGATTTACCTAATGCAATGGTAGAAGAAGTAAAAAAAGAAATAGAAGATATATTAGGTATTGATACTAGTGATGCACCATGCATTTCTGCTAAAACAGGACTTAATTGTGAAGATGTTTTAGAAGCTATTGTAAAAAGGATTCCATCTCCTCAAGGAAAAACAGAAGCACCTTTAAAAGCATTAGTTTTCGATTCTAAATATGATAATTATAAAGGAGTAATATCATATATTAGGGTTTTTGAAGGTGAAGTAAAGCTAAATGATGAAATATTGTTTATGGCAACTGGTGAAACATTTACTATAAATGAAATAGGATATTTTGGTGCTGGAGAATATAAAGAAGGAAAAGTATTAAAAGCAGGTGAAGTTGGATATTTTGCAGCAAGCATAAAAGAGGCAGAAGAAGTTCAAGTGGGAGATACTGTTACATCAAAGAAAAATCCTACTAAAGAAGCATTACCGGGATATAAGAAAGCTGTTTCAATGGTATATTGTGGCATGTATCCAATAGATGGAACAGAATATACTTATTTAAAGGACTCACTAGCTAAGCTAAAACTAAATGATGCAGCATTTAATTATGAACCTGAAACTTCTAAAGCATTGGGTTTTGGTTTTAGATGTGGTTTTTTAGGATTATTACATCTAGAAGTTATAGTTGAAAGAATAGAAGAAGAATATAGTATAGGAGTATTAACAACAGCTCCATCAGTTATATATAAAGTTATTAAAACTAATGGAGAAGAAATAGAACTATATAATCCTGCAGACTTACCTCCAACAATGGAAATAGAAGAAATTGAAGAACCAATAATGACAGTAGAAATTTTAATTCCTAAAGAATATGTTGGAAATGTTATGGAAGTATGTCAATCAAGAAGAGGGACATATAAGGATATGAAATATTTAGATACAAATAGAGTAATATTAGAATATGATATGCCACTAAATGAAATAATATATGATTTCTTTGACTATATTAAATCTAAAACAAGAGGATATGCTTCAGTAGATTATCAATTTAAAGAATATCAAAAAGCTGAATTAGTAAAATTAGACATGTATATTAATAGTGAATTGGTTGATGCATTATCTTTTATTGTACATAAAGATGCTGCATATTCTAGAGGCCGTAAAATGGCAGAAAAACTAAGGAAAGAAATACCTAGACAATTGTTTGAAGTCCCGATTCAAGCAGTTATAGGTGGTAAGATAATTGCTAGAGAAACTGTTTCGGCTGCAAGAAAAGATGTTTTGTCTAAATGTTATGGTGGTGATATTACTAGAAAGAAAAAACTATTAGAAAAGCAAAAAAAAGGCAAGAAAAGAATGAAGCAAATAGGCAATGTTGAGATACCACAAGAAGCATTTCTTTCAGTTTTAAAATTTGATGATGATGAATAATTAATGAACTTAAATTACATATAAAAGATTGGTTTTAAAGCACGGAATAATGAGTTTCCGTGTTTTCCTTTTTCTTGATAATTAAGTTGTATTATGATAAAATAATGAAAGAAGATTACGATGCAGAATATTTAAAAATTAAATATTCTTGTTTTCTTATATTGTTTTAAGGAGGGCGTATGGATATTTATACAATAATAATTGCAGCAGGCAAAGGCACTAGAATGAAGTCAAAACATTCAAAACTAATTCAAAAAATTTACGATAAAGAGCTTGTTAAGCGAGTTAGAGATTTAGCTATTGAAATTGGATCTAAACAGATTATTACGGTTGTAGGCCACATGAAAGAAGAAATCAAAGCGGTATTGGGAGACACAGTAGAATATGCAATACAAGAAGAGTTGTTAGGAACGGGACATGCTGTTATGCAAGCAGCACCACTTTTGAAAGGGAAAACAGGAAAAGTTATTATTCTTTATGGTGATGTTCCTATAATTAGACCTGAAACTATAGAACTTTTAATTGAAAAATCAATTGAATCAAAGGAAGCAGCAACTGTTTTAACTGCAGTTTATGATAATCCTACTGGTTATGGAAGAATTATAAGAGACGAAGGTGGAGCTATTGAAACAATACGTGAAGAAAAGGATGCAACTGAGGAAGAAAAACAAATAAATGAGATAAATGCTGGAATATATTGTTTTGATATAGATGTGCTATTAGAAGCTTTAACAGAAATTAAACCAAATAATATACAAAATGAATATTATCTAACAGATGCAATTGAAATTATTAGTGATAAAGGTCTGAGAACAGGAGCTTTTACTGTAGAAGATAATACGGAAATACTAGGTGTTAATGATAGAGCTCAACTAGAATTAATTACAAGAGTTCTTAGAAATAGAATAAATAATTATCATATGTTTAATGGTGTTACTATTGAAGATGTAAATACTACATATATATATGATAATGTAAAAATAGGTAGAGATACAGTTATTAAGCCAAATACTACAATTAAAGAAGGTGCAGTAATTGGCGAAGATTGTTTAATAGGACCATATGTATATATTTCAGAAAATGCTGTTATTCCAGATGGAACTATTATTGAACAATTTACAAAAATCTAATATAAAAGCTGAATACAAAACAAAAATCTTATACAGAAATTTAATAAAATGGGTGAAAAATGTCAGAAGAAAAGAAAAATAATTATACAGATACTTTAAATCTTCCTAAAACAGAATTTCCAATGAGAGGGAATCTTCCTACTATGGAACCAGATGTTTTAGATGAAGTTTTTGAGGCAAAAAGAATATATTATAAAATGCTAGATCAAAATATGGGGAAAACTCCATATATTCTTCATGATGGCCCACCATATGCAAATGGTGAGATTCACATGGGACATGCACTAAATAAGATACTAAAAGATACTATTGTTAGATATAAGCATTTAAAAGGTTTCTGGACCCCATATATACCAGGTTATGATACTCACGGTCTACCAACAGAGAAAAAGGCAATAGATAAACTAAAATTAAATAGAGATGAAATCCCAGTTAATGTTTTTAGAGATACTTGTCGAGATTTTGCTGCAGAATTTGTTGATATTCAAACTGATGGGTTTAAACGTTTAGGTGTACTGGGTGATTGGGATAATCCATATATTACATACCAACCTGAGATGGAAGCAGAACAAATTAATGTTTTTGGAACAATGTTTTTAAATGGATATATATATAAAGGCCTAAAACCTGTGTATTGGTGTACTGATTGTGAAACAGCATTAGCTGAAGCAGAAATTGAATATAAAGATATAAAATCACCTTCTGTATATGTAAAATTTCCAATAGTAGAAGCGAAAGATAAAGACTTAAAAGATGTTTCTGCAGTTATTTGGACGACAACACCGTGGACATTGCCAGGGAATATGGCTATTACAGTTAATCCTAAATATGATTATATAATTTTAGACTTGAAAAGAAAAAAAATCAATGTAGAAAAAAAAGAGTTTGAAGAAGATTTAATAGAAGAAAAAATATTAATATTAAAAGATCATTTAGATGAATTAAAACAAAGTTTTAATATAGTTGAATATAAGATAATAAAAACGCTAAAGGGTGAAGCTCTAGAGAATATTAAGTATTCTCATCCATTTATGGATAGAGTATCTCCAATTCTTTTAGGCTCAGATGATACTTTACAAGTTGATAAAGAATCAGGAACTGGACTTGTTCATACAGCTCCAGGTTATGGTAAAGAAGACTATTTAATGTCACAAAAATACGGTTTAGATATTGTTGTTCCATTGGATTCTAAAGGAGTACAAAGAGATACAGCTGGAATATTTAATGATATGTATTATGCTAAATCTGATAAAGAAATTATAAAATGGTTGGGAGAAAATAACTATTTAATTACTGCTGATAGTATCCTACATTCATATCCACATTGTTGGAGATGTAAAAGTCCAATTGTATATAGAGCGACAGATCAGTGGTTTGCATCTATAGATGGTTTTTCAAAACAAACATTAGAAGAAATTAAGAAAGTAAAGTGGCATCCTGCTTGGGGTGAAGCTAGAATGTATGACATGATTAAAGAAAGAGCAGATTGGTGTATTTCTAGACAAAGAACTTGGGGAGTGCCATTACCTATCTTTTATTGTAAAGATTGTAATGAGCCATATATAACAAAAGAATCATTAACTAAAGTTGAAGAATTATTTAGAGAACATGGTTCCAATATTTGGTATGAAAAAGATGTTGAGTACTTAATGCCAGAAAATGCTAAATGTAAATGTGGTAGTACAAGCTTTATTAAAGAAAAAGATATTATGGATGTATGGTTCGACTCAGGTTCAACACATCGTTCAGTAACAAAACTTAGAGGTTTACCTAAAGCAGACCTATATTTAGAGGGTAATGATCAATATAGAGGATGGTTCCAATCTTCGCTTTTAACATCAGTTGCAACAACAAATGAAGCGCCATATAAAGAAGTTTTAACAAATGGAATGGTTGTTGATGAACATGGAAGAAAAATGAGTAAATCTATTGGTAATGTTATTTCACCTTTAGATATTTCGAATAGATATGGAGCAGACATTTTAAGACTTTGGGTTTTATCTTCAGATTTTGTTACAGATGTAGCTGTATCAGAAAATTTATTTAAACAATTAGCTGAAAATTATAGGAAAATGAGAAATACTTCAAGATTTATTTTAGGAAATATTAATGAATATGACTCAAATAAATCTCAAGTTGAATATAAAGATTTAGAAGAAGTTGATAAATGGGCTTTGTATAGGTTACATAAATTAATAACATCTTTTGATAAACATTATAATAAATTTGAGTTTTCAAAAGCTTTCCATGAAATAAATCAATTCTGCACAGTAGATATGAGTACAATATATTTTGATATTATAAAAGATAGACTATATTGTGAAGAACCGAATAAGAGATTAGCTGCACAAGACACATTATACAAAATATTATCAGCATTAGTTAAAATGTTTGCACTTATTATACCTTTTACAGCAGAAGAAATTTGGAAATATATTCCTAAACTTGAAAGTGAAAACACTGATTCAGTAATGTTAGAATCTTTTCCAAAAGTTCAAAGTGAATGGAATAATCTAGATATTAATAAAGACTTTAAGGAATTATTAAAAATAAGAGATATTGTTTTAAAAGAATTAGAAGATGCAAGAGCAGAAAAAGTAATAGGACAATCTTTAGAAGCTAAAGTTACTTTAATCATTACAGAAGAAGTTAAATCTTTGATTAATAAATATAATGATTTTCTAATAGATTTCTTTATTGTTTCAGAAGTTGAAATTAAAAGTGGTAAAGAATTAAAGGCAGAAGTTAAAAGAACAAAGGGTTTTAAATGTGCAAGATGTTGGAAATATGAAAATGAAAAAGATTTTGATAAAGAATTAGAACTTTGCAAAAGATGTAGAACAGTATTAGAAAAATAAGATAGTAGTATAATAAGAAAGGTAGATGATGGGAAAACCTAATATCAGTATTGGAATAGGAAGTTTTCTTCCTTATCAATTAAAAAACATGAAGGTTTATGCCTTTATTGGTTCTTCTGGAACAGGAAAAAGTTTTAAAGCTCAAGCTGTTGCAGCAGAAAACAATATTCAATGTATTATTGATGATGGACTACTTATTAGAGGTAATATTGTATTAGCTGGTAAATCTGCTAAAAAGGCAGCTACTAAAGTTCAAACTGTTAGAGATGCAATTTTTTCTACTAAAGAAGAACAAGAAGAAATGAAAAAGGCTTTTAGGAAATATAAAGTAAAATCACTACTTATTCTTGGAACTTCAGATGAAATGCTAAATAGAATAAAAACTAATTTAACACTTCCAGAGTTTTCTAAAATAATTAGAATAGAAGATGTTTCTTCTGAAGAAGAAATGCAAATGGCTAAGAAAATTAGGAAAACTCAAGGAAAACATGTTGTTCCTGTTCCTACATTTGAAATAAAGAAAGATTTTTCGGGTATAATTTTAGATCCATTACAAGTATTTAGAACGAAAAAAGATAAAAATCCATATCCTGTAGCTGATAGAAGTATAATTAGACCAACATTTAGCTATCTTGGCAAATTTACTATTTCTGACTCAGTTTTTAGAGATATAGTTGATATGATTTCAGAAACAACAGAAGGCATAATAGCTACTAGCAAATTGAGAGTAGATAAAATAGCTGTAGAAGAAGAAGGTTTAAAAATATATGCAGAAATTACAGTTATGTATGGGTATAATATAATTAATATAGTAGATAAGTTTAAAAATAAAATAAAAGAAGAATTAGAAAATATTACTGCTATGAATGTTTTAGAAGTTGATGTTAAAGTTAAAGATATTGTAACTTAAGAAGATCAACTTCTTTTTTATATATATTTACATTTACATTTATACATAAATATAAATATAAATATTAAGAATAGAAAGATATTATAAATATAAATATAACTAAAATATAGAAGGGATTTAAAATAATATGATAATTGCAATTGATGGACCTGTAGCTTCAGGGAAAGGTGAGATGGTTAAATTATTAAGTGAAGAATTAGATTTAGAAACACTAGATACAGGAGCTATATATAGAACTATTACTATAGCAATACTAGAAGAAAAATTTGACTATAATGATAATAGTAAAGAAAATTTAGATAAATTAAATATATTATTAAATTCTTTAGATATTAGAGTAGAAACAATAAAAATAAATGGCGAAAAAGTTCAAAATTATTATTTGAATGGAAATGATGTAACAAAAAGAATAAGAGATAAAGAAACTACAAAACATGTATCTTTTGTCTCTTCTAATACAACAATCAGGCTATTTGTTACAGACTTTACTAGAGAGTATGCTGTAGGTAAAAATATAATAATGGATGGAAGAGATATTGGCACATATGTTTTTCCTAATGCTGATATAAAGATATTTTTAACTGCAGATCCAGAAATTAGAGCAAAAAGAAGATTTGAACAAAATAAAATAACAAAACAAAATAATATGACTTTTGAAGAAGTACTAGAAAATTTAAAAGCTAGAGATTATAATGATATGTATAATAAAGAAATAGGTGCTTTAAAACAAGCAGATGATGCTGTTTTGGTAGATAATACAAATCAAACGGAAGAAGAGACATTTCATATTTTATTAGATATAATAAAATCAAGAATGTAGATAAAATAATTTATATAGTATAAAATATAATAAACAAAAGAAAAGGTGGATGAAATATGAAAAAAGAAACAAAAGAAAAAAAAGTAAAAGAAACAAAAAAAGTTGAAAAAGTTAAGAAGAGTCCAAAAAAAGTTAATGAAGAAACAACAACAGAAGAGATGGCAATGGCATCAAAAATTATAATAACTTTAACAATAGTTGGTGTTTCTCTAACAATTTTTGCTGTAGCTACCACATTTTTTATGATAGTAGGGCGTTTCGTACTTTAAAGTCTTTTTAAATTTTAAATGTGAAATTAAAGTAAATATGTTTTAAAAATAGAAATTAATGATAATAACAAAAAATAAAGAAGGTTGAGCCTTCTTTTTTATGTGCTTAAACACATGAAAGCCATTTAAATCAATCTTTTATAAAAAAAATAAAAAAATTTGGCAATTGACTTGACAGACTGCCAAAATAAATGTAAAATATTATCAGTTGCCAGGGAGGACTGCTAATTTGAATATAGACAAAAGAAAAGAAATAATTCTTAAAGCTATAATAGAAGAATATATTGATACTGCAGAACCAGTTAGTTCAGCTGTTTTAATTTCTAAGTATCCTATTAATTTTAGTAGTGCTACTATTAGAAATGAAATGGCAGAATTAGAAAAAATAGGCTTAATACAAAAACCATATTTATCTGCAGGAAGAATACCTTCAGAATTAGGATATAGATATTATGTAGATAAATTAGTTGAAGAAGCAGAGCTTTCTAAAGAAGAAGTCTCTTTAATTAGAGATATATTGTTTGATAAATCATCTACCCTAGATGAATTCTTAAATGTAGCCTCAACAACATTGTCTGAATTAACTCATTATACAAGTATTGCTGTTGGTCCAGATATGGCAGAAGATGCAATAAAAGATGTTGAATTTATACTACTGGGTGATACAAATTTAATGACAATAATCTTAACGGAATGTGGAGTTATAAAAGAAGCGATTATAAAATTTGATGATCATATAACTACTGAAATAGTTCAAGACTTAAAACATATTTTTAAAAAGAAATTAATTGGCAAACCTTTGTCTACTATAGATGGTAAAGTAGAAGACTATATAATAGAAGAAGTTAAGGTTTCTGCACAAATTATTAAAAAAGTAATTAAAGAATTAAATAGAATATTAAGTGACCCAGAAAGAGTTTATTTGAAAGGTACTTCAAAAATTTTTAAATTCCCTGAATTTAAAGATGAAAAAGTTTTTGATAATCTTTTAAATGTTTTAGATGAAAAAGAGTCTTTTAAAGAATTATTATCATTACCTCAAACTTCTGCTGAAATAACAGTATATATTGGAGATGAAAATGAAATGGCAGAATTAAAAGACTTTAGTTTAGTTACAATGTCGGGAAAACTTAATGATAAAAGTGTTGGAACAATAGGAATATTGGGGCCGACTAGGATGAATTATTCTAGAGTTATGGCAATAATGAAAAAGATGGCTCAAACATTAAATAAAGAAGAGGATTAGGAGGAAGAATGCAAAAAGAAGTTACAGAACAAGAAAAAGAAAAAGAAGAAAAAATAAAAGAGGAAACAGTTGAAGATATGCCAGATAATGAAGCAGCTTTATACAAACAACAATTTGAAGAAATTGATGATAGATATAAAAGAATGTATGCTGAGTTTGAAAATTACAAAAAAAGAACTGAAAAAGAAAGTATAAAAACTTATGAAAACGCTAAAGCAAATATATTAATGGGTTTTCTACCAGTTTTAGATAGTTTTGAAAAAGCTAAGGAAAGTGATTCAAATGATGATTCATATAAGGCAGGAATAAGTTTAATATTTAAACAATTTGAAGATTATCTACAGTCTTTAGGTGTAAGTGAAATATTAACTGATGGCAAAAAGTTTGATCCAGAGATACATGACGCTATTACAATGGTAGAAGATTCAGGTTTAGAATCTGGAATGATTGTAGAAACATTTAGAAAAGGATATAAGTTGGGAGATCAAGTTATACGTCATTCAATGGTTATAGTACAAAAGTAAATATATAAAGAAATAGAAAACAAAAATAATAAAAAAAAGAAATAGAAAATAAAAAAAATAAAAAATAAATAAGAAAGAAAAATACCAAGAGGAGGTAAAAATGAGCAAAATTATAGGAATTGATTTGGGAACAACAAATTCTTGTGTTGCAGTTATGGAAGGTGGTAAGCCAGTAGTTATTCCTAATAGAGAAACTAACGAAAGAACTACACCATCTGTAGTTGCATTTACTAAAGAAGGAGAAAGATTAGTAGGACAAATTGCTAAAAGACAAGCAGTAACTAATCCAGAAAACACTGTATTATCTGTTAAAAGAGATATGGGTTCGAAAAAGAAATTTAAAGTACAAGGAGAAGAATTTACAGCGCCTGAAGTTTCAGCAATGATAATTACTAAATTAAAAGAAGATGCTGAAAATTATTTAGGACAAAAAGTGACTAAAGCTGTTATTACTACTCCTGCATATTTTACAGATGCTCAGAGACAAGCTACTAAAGATGCTGGTAAGATAGCGGGTCTTGACGTTTTAAGAATAATCAATGAGCCAACAGCAGCAGCATTAGCTTATGGAATTGATAAAGGAGCAAATGATAAAAAAGTACTTATTTATGACTTAGGTGGGGGAACATTTGACGTATCTATTCTAGATATAGGTGACGGAGTATTCCAAGTTTTAGCAACTAGTGGTAACAATAAACTAGGTGGAGATGACTTTGACGATAAAGTTATAGCATACTTAGTTGCTGAATTTAAGAAAACAAGTGGAATTGATTTATCAGCTGACAAAATGGCTATGCAAAGATTAAAAGAAGCTGCAGAACAGGCAAAAATAGAATTATCAACTGTTGGAGAAACAGATATTAATCTTCCTTTTATTACAGCAGATGCTAATGGACCAAAACATTTAAATTTAAAATTAACAAAATCAAAATTTGAAGAATTAATTAGACCTTTAGTAGAAAAAACAATAGCACCAGTTAATGATGCTTTAAAAGAAGCTAAAATTACATCAGATGATTTAGATGAAGTAATATTAGTTGGAGGATCAACTAAGGTTCCTTTAGTTCAAGAAGAGGTAAAGAAAATCACTAAAAAAGGTCCAAATAAAACAATTAATCCGGATGAATGTGTTGCTTTAGGTGCGGCTGTTCAAGCAGGAGTTTTAGGAGGAGATGTTGATGGTCTTGTATTATTAGATGTTACGCCATTATCATTAGGAATTGAAACTTATGGTGGTGTGTTTACAAAATTAATTGAAAGAAATACAACAATACCAACTAAAAAATCACAAATATTCTCAACAGCAGCAGATGGACAAACTTCAGTTGAAGTTCATGTACTACAAGGTGAAAGAGAAATGGCAGCAGATAATAAAACACTAGGTAGGTTCCAATTAACAGGAATTCCACCAGCTCCAAGAGGAATACCACAAATTGAAGTTACTTTTGATATAGATGCTAATGGTATAGTTAATGTATCTGCAAAAGATCAATCAACAGGAAATACTCAAAATGTAGCAATAACTTCATCTTCAAATCTTACAGAGGAAGATATTGAAAAAGCTATTAAAGAAGCAGAAGAGCATGCTGCTGAAGACAAGAAAAGAAAAAATGAAATTGAAGTTAAAAATAATGCAGAAAGCTTAGTATATAGTAGTGAAAAAACTTTAGTAGATTTAGGTGACAAACTATCTGCTGAAGAAAAAGACAAAATACAAGTTGAAATAGATAATACTAAAAAAGTATTAGAAGGTAATGATGTAGATGCTATTAAAGAAGCTTCAGAAAAATTACAACAAGCATTTTATGCTGTTTCAGAAAAACTATATTCACAAGCTGCACAAGAGAATCAAGAAGCTACAGCGGAAACTACTGATGAAGCTAGCGAAGAAGAAAGCGTGTATGATGCAGAAGCAGTAGAAAGCGAAGAAGAAGCAGAAGAAGAAAAAGAAGACAAATAAAACAGATAAGATTAAACAAAACTAAACAAAATTTTCATTAACTATAAAGGTAATTATGAGCAAAAGAGATTATTATGAAGTATTGGGTGTAGATAAAAAAGCTACACCCGATGAAATTAAAAAAGCATACAGAAAATTGGCTAAAGAGTATCATCCAGATACAAGTAAAGAGAATAAAGCTGAAGCTGAAAAGAAATTTAAAGAAGTAACAGAAGCTTATGAAGTTTTATCAAATGAACAAAAAAAACAAATGTATGATACATATGGCCATGTAGGTCCAGAAGGACCTGGTTCAGGTGGAGGATATTATTCTTATGGACCAGGATTTTCTGGGTTTTCTGGTGGATTCGATGACTTTTCATTTGGTGATATATTTGAATCATTCTTTTCAGGTGGTAGAACAACAAGTAGGAGAAGAGATCCTAATGCACCAACAAAAGGAGCTAATTTAAAAATTAGAATGGACTTAACCTTTGAAGAAGCATATACAGGAGTTGAAAAAGAAATAACATATAATAGAAAAGAAGAGTGTAGAACTTGTCATGGTTCAGGTGCAAAAAATGGCACAGCAAAAACTACTTGTCCAAATTGTAAAGGGCAAGGTGTAGTTGTTGAAGTAGCTCAAACTTTATTTGGACAATCTAGAGTTCAAAGAACATGTCCAAGATGTAATGGAGAAGGTCAAATTATTGAAGAAGTTTGTGAAGTTTGTAAAGGTGTAGGGCAAGAAAAAAAACAAGTAAAACTTAAGGTTAAAATTCCAGAAGGAGTTAATCACAAAAATACTATTATTGTTAGAGATGAAGGAGAACATGGCAAAAATAAAGGTCCTTCAGGAGATTTATTAATTGAAATAAATATTAAAAAACATAAAATCTTTACTAGAAAAGGTGATCATGTTTATGCAACCATACCAATATCTTTTACTCAAGCAATATTAGGAGCAGATTTAGACATACCTATGGTTACTGGTGGAACAGAAAAATATAGGATAAGAACTGGAACTCAAAGTGGAGATAAATACACAATTAAAGGAAAAGGTTTTAAAAGACCTAATTCTAAGTGGGTAGGAGACTATATCTTTGAAATTAAAGTAGAGATTCCTAAAAGACTAACTAAAGAACAAAAAGAATTGGTAGAAAAATTATCTAAGACTATGGGTGAACAACCACCAGTTAAAAGAAAATCAATTTTTAATTAAACTGTATGTAAAATATAAATATGTATAATTAAACATAGTTAAATAGCATTTAATTAAATTTAATAAAACGAAGTTTAAGAATAAGAAATTTTCTTATTCTTTTTTCTTTTAAAAGTAAAATAGATAATATATAATTAATATAATAAAATATAATTAACTTCAAAATTAAGTTTAGGATTTAAATTAAGTTTAAAACTACAATTACAATTACAACTACAATTACAATTACAATTATAATTACAGTTGATATATTGTTTATAGGAGAAGTTAAAAGGAGATTATTATGTATGATATAACGGTTATAGGTGGAGATTTAATTACAGTTAAATTGGTGCTAAGTATTAGTAAAACATCTAAAGTGCGTGTATATGGTTTAGAATATGCTGATGATTTAAGAGAAAATGAAAATATAATTTTTGTAGACTCTTTAAAAGAAGCAGTGGATAAAAGCAAGGTTATTATCGCACCTATGCCTTTATCAGTTAAGTCTGAGTATATTTCGACTGTATTTAGTAAGGATAAAATTAAATCAGAAGAATTAAAAAGTTTATTGCATGATAAAATATTTTTTGCAGGTGATTTGTGGGAACAAACTAAAACACAATTAAAAGAACAAAATACAGTATGTTTTGATATTTTAACTAATGATCAGCTAAAGATCCTTTCTTCTATAATTACAGCAGAGGGTATTTTAGGAATCGCAATACAAGAAACAAATACCACAATTCATGGTTTAAAAGTTTTAGTATTAGGTTTTGGTAGAACAGGAAAGATGATAGCAAAGGGCTTTGATGCAATGGGTGCTAAAGTATCTGTAGAAGCAAGAAAACCTGAAGATTTAGCTTGGATAGATGCATATAATTATGAAAAAATTGATTTAAGAGACTTAAGTAATTATTTAGGTTCATTTGATTTAATAGTTAATACTATTCCTGCGAATATTTTAGATAATGAAAAGTTGAAACTATTTAAAAAAGGAGCAATTTTAATTAATTTGCCCACTATTACTGAAACTAAAATAGATATACATGAAGCAAATAATTTAGGAGTTAAATATATTTGGGCTTCATCTTTACCACAACTAGTAGCTCCTGTTACATATGCAGAAAAAATCAAGGAAGTAATATTTAACATATTAGAAGAGGAGTATCATAAATGATTACTATCATACAATCAATAATATTAGGTATTGTACAGGGTTTAACTGAATTTTTACCAGTTTCATCTTCAGCACATTTACATATATTTCCATGGGTTTTAAATTGGAGCGAGATGCCAGAATCATTTGATATAGCTCTACACTTTGGAACATTAATGGCAGTGGTATTATTCTTTTTTAAGGATTGGATAAATTTGTTTAAAGGTGGATGGAAAAAACTTGTAAAAAAAGAAGATTCAATTGATGGTAAGATATTTTGGTATTTAGTAATTGCTACAATTCCTTCAGCTCTTTTATTTCTTATATTAGATAAAATATTTGGTGATTTTCTTAAAAATGAATTAGTTATAGCTTTAACATTAATTGTTATGGGTGTTCTTTTATACATTGTAGATAAAAGAGCTAAAAGCACATACAATCTAGAGAAGATGACTTTAAAACAAGCAATTATTATTGGTATGTCACAAGCTTTAGCTTTTATACCTGGAATGTCTAGATCAGGTTCTACTATGACTATAGGAAGAGTAATGGAGGTGGACAGAGCAACAACAGCTAAATTTTCATTCCTACTTTCTGTTCCTATAATATTTGCAGCAACAATATATAAATTAAAAGATTTTGTATTTAATATTCCTTTTATTATAGGAGTTGTTGTATCTTTTGTTGTTGCATTAGTAGTAATTAAGTTTTTCATGTCATATATTAAAAAAGGAAGTTATAAAATATTTGCTGTATACCGTGTTATACTTGGTTTAGCAATTCTATCTATATATATTATAAAAATATTTGTTTAAATTTATTTTAAATAGAAAAAATTAATTTTTTTAAATATAAATGTCTTTTTAATCTAAATAAAATTGATTTGTTATACTTTGTTGTTTACTTAGTTTTTTTAATCATGTATAATGATGTTAATAAAGAAAAACAAAATTTAACTTCAAAGAGGTGAAGTCTAAATTTGTTGTATCAAAAACATAAGAAAAGTGAAGTGGAATATGAAAATTTTAATGTTGTCGTGGGAATACCCACCAAGAGTTGTTGGAGGTATTGCGAGAGTGGTTCACGAACTATCTCGTCAATTGGCTATGCAAGGACATGATGTTTCTGTTATTACCTATAGAGAAGGCAATACTCCCTATGAAGAAGTTGAAAATGGTGTTAAAGTTTATCGAGTGGATAATTATATGATTAGACCACAAAATTTTATTGATTGGATTATGCAATTAAATTTTAACATGGTAGCAAGAGCGTCTGAATTAATTAATGAAGGTGAAGAATTTGATATCATTCATTCACATGATTGGTTAACATGCTATGCAGCTAAGACTATTAAACATTCATTTAATATTCCAATAACAGCAACAATTCACGCAACAGAAGCAGGAAGAAATTCAGGTATTAGAAATGAACAACAAAAATATGTTAATGATACAGAATGGCTATTAACATACGAAGCAGATCAAGTTATAGTTAATAGTAATTTTATGAAATCTGAAGCTTTAAGACTTTTTGATTTAGGCTTTGATAAAGTAAAAATAATTCCAAATGGAATTGATTTAGATAAATTTGATGGTTTTGATAGAAATTATGCATTTAGAAGAAATTACGCAGCTGATAATGAAAAGATAATATTTAGTATTGGTAGAGTTGTAAATGAAAAAGGAATACAACATTTGATTTGTGCTCTACCTAAAATTATAGAACACTATAATGATGTTAAATTAGTTATTGCAGGTAAAGGACCAATGCTTGATGAGTTACAAGATTTAGCTCATAAAATAGGTGTTGCTCACAGAGTATATTTTGTAGGTTTCCTAGCAGGTAATGATGTGCAGAAAATGTATAAAAATGCAGATGTTGCTGTATTTCCAAGCACATATGAACCTTTTGGAATAGTAGCTTTAGAAGCTATGTTAGCTGGTATTCCGACAGTTGTTTCAGATATTGGAGGATTAGATGAGATAGTGTCTCATAGAGTTGATGGAATGAAATCATATGCTGGGAATGCAAATTCAATTGCAGATTCAGTTTTAGAAATACTATACAACCAAGATCTTAAAGATAAGATTGTAAAAAACGCTTCTAGAAAGGTTAAAGAATTATTTAATTGGAACAAAATTAGTGAGATGTCAGTAGATGTTTATGAAGAAGCAATTAAAAGATTTAATGAAAAACAAAAGGAAGCAGAAGTACCAGAAAATATTAAAGTAGAAAAATTACAAAAAGAATCTATTTTAGAAAAATTAACCAAAGAAAAAGACTTGTTAGATAAACTAGCAAGACCACAAGAAAAATTAAGAGAAGCTTAAAGGTGACATATGAACTCATACGATAAAGCACATGAATTAGCAAAAGCATTAAAAAATGATTCTGCAGTTGTAGGATATAAGGAAATAAAAGAAAAGATTGAAGCAGATAAAAAATTAAACGATAAAATGGAAAACTTTAAACAACAAAGATTAGAATTACAAATTAAAAGCATGCAAGAGGGTGTTATTGACAAAGTATTTGAAGAAAAAGTTAAAAAAGAATACCAAGAATTATTATCTAATCCTTTAGCTGTAGAATATTTTGATAAAGAAGTTAAAATAAATATTTTGGTTTCAGACATTCAAAAAATAATATATGAAGATATTAAAGATATATTATAAAAATGGATTAAAATATAAAAATAAAGAAACTTTTGCATATAAAAGTTAGAAATGAGAGAGCACTAATTATAATAATGGTGCTTTTTATTTATCTTAGACTTATGTATATAATAATCTTATTTGGAGATACAAAATTAAAATAAATATAGTTATTGTAATATAATTAATATTAATATTTTTATTACTTTACTTGAAAAATATATCAATTTTAGTATAATTAGTATAATATATACTTAGACAAAATAGAATGGAGATAAAAATGGGAATAGGTAAAATTATATTTTTAGTATTATTTTTCTTGGTTTCAATACCTTTAATAATTATTACTCTTATTTCAGCCAAAGATGAAGGTGCATCAGGTACTATCATGGGTGAAACAATGGGTGGTGATTCAGGTTATGGAAGAAAAAAATCAAAAGATGATAAAATGGATACAACTATAAAGATACTTTTTGCATTATTTGTAATTGCTGTTATAGTTGGATATTTTATTTAAGGAGTACAAATGAATATTGCTGATGCTTTATTAGAAGAAGAAGATTTAATTAGAAAATTTGAAATAATGTTTTATTTTCAAAAAAAGGAGTCAATATTCTTTAATACAACATCGATGATTAAAGCAGAATTAATGCGAATGTTTTTAGAAAACCAAAAAATTGAAGGATTGGATATTTCAGAAATGTTAACAATGGCATTAATTTATACGGTAAAAAGAATAGATTCTCCTCAAGAAATACAAAGAATGGCAGACAATAAAGAAGATAATATGAAATATATTCAATCTTTAGGTTTTTCAGAGAAGTTTGCTATAAATGCTACATACTATAAAGAAGGAGATGTTCCTGAGAAGGAAAGAACAGTAGAAGAAAAAATATTAGATATATTTGATCAATTTGCCGGACTTATATCACACAGAGAAGAAAGAATTGCATATAAAATACCACAAGCATTAGATGTTTTAGATAAAACTAATTTAGCTAGTTCATCAAATGAATATCTACCTTTATTTATAGAATTTATAAAAGAAAAAGATAAGTCTGAGGGTGCACAATTAGGAGTAATATCAGATTTACAAAAAAGCATTAATTCTTTAGCTAAAGATGATGTAACAAATGCAACTAGATTAATATATGATGCAAGAGAGAAGTTTGAGGGAATATTTGAACCATATAAAATAGGGGAAACAAAAGAATCAGGGAATGCATTCTTTTTAGATGAATAATGAGAGTTTTTGCTGATTTACATGTACATATTGGAAAATCTAATAATGGGAAGCCGATTAAAATTACGGCTTCTAAATCATTAAACTTTGAAAATATAGCTAAAGAGAGTTTAGAAAAAAAAGGAATACAAATAGTAGGAATTGTAGATTGTGCCTCACCTTATGTAATTAATGATATTGAAAATTTTTTAAGACAAGAAGATGCTATAGAATTAGAACAAGGTGGAATAATATACAAAAATGCTATTTGCATTTTATTAGCCTCAGAAATAGAAACAACAGAAATAAGAAAAGATGGGAAGAAACGGATATGCACATAATGTTTGTTTCTTTCCTTTTTTAAAGGATATTAAGAAGTTTTCTAGTATTATGAGTAATTATATTAATAATATAACTCTAAGTACTCAAAAAACGAATATCTCTGCATACAAGCTTTTAGACATTGTAAAAGAATGTAATGGTATTCTTGTTCCAGCACATATATTTACACCTCATAAATCTTTCTATGGTAATGTATCAGATAGTTTAAAAGACGTGTTTAAAGATAAATTTGAGGAAATTAAAGCAGTTGAACTAGGTCTTAGTGCTGATAGTGTGATGGCATCTAAAATATCTGAGCTTGATGATAAAATATTTTTAACCAATTCTGATGCTCATTCATTGCCTAAAATCGCTAGAGAATATAATGAATTGGAACTAGAAGATATTTCTTTTAATTCTATTAAAAAAATGTTTAATAAAACCAAAGATGAAAGTGGTAAAATAAATAATTATGTAGTTAAAAATTATGGATTAGATCCAAAGCTAGGGAAATATCATAGAACATATTGTGATAATTGTAATTCGATTTCAAAGATAAAAGATGAAAAATGTTCTAAATGCAGTTCAAATAAAGTTACTAAGGGTGTTTATGATAGGATTTTAGAGATAGAAGATAAAACTAGTATTTCTTTAAAAGCTCAAGAAAAGATTAATAAATACATTTATCAAGTACCGTTAGACTTTTTACCAGGAATAGGAAGTAAGACATTAAACAAAATGCTAGATGAATTTGGCACAGAAATGAATATATTGCATAATATAGAGATAGATAATATTGAAGCAGAGTTTAATGATAAAATAGCACAACAAATTAAAGATTTAAGAGAAGGTAGACTAAAGTTAATATCCGGTGGTGGTGGAATTTATGGTAGAGTAGAAAGTTAGCTTATCAATTCTAAATGAAATGTTAAAAATATTAATTATAAAGAATTATTTAAAAAATAAAAAGAGATTAAAACTAAATCTCTTTTTTTATTTGTTCTTATATTGCATACTTGCTAAACAAATAAAGAATTATTATTTCCACCCACTTGGTATAGAATTATAATTTGATAATTTAGTACAATGTTCAAAGCATTTTAAAAAATTAGTGACATTAGTTCTATTCCATAAATCAGGTGCCATACCTTCTAAGTTTATAAAATAAGCAAAAGTTTGATTAAAATTAGTTACATTAGGACAACTATTAAATAATCCAGCAGGGATTTCTGTTAAACCAACACAATTAAAAAAAGTATGAACAAAGCTTGTTACATCAGGGCAATTGTCAAATAGCCCTGCAGGTATTTTTGTTAAACCACTACAAGTATAAAAAATAGAAGAAAAAGTTGTTACATTAGGACAATTATCAAATAGTCCTGTAGGGATACTTCCCGTTAGACCACTACAATTATAAAAAACATGGGACAAATCTGTTACATTTGAGCAATTATCAAATAATCCTTTTGGGATACTTCCTGTTAAGCCAGCGCAAAATGCAAAGACTTGTTGAAAAGTTATTGTATTTTGGCAGTTATCAAAGAATCCTGGTGAGATACGTCCTGTTAAATCAGTGCAATTATAAAAAGTCTTTTCAAAACTTGTTACATTTGGACAATTACTAAATAACCTTGTTGGAATACTTCCTGTTAAATTTTCACAACCTAAAAAAACAGATTTAAAAGTTGTTACATTAGGACAATTAGCAAATAAATTTTCTGGTATTTTTCCAGTTAAATTTGCACATATATAAAACATTTCTGAAAAACTTTTGACATTCTCAAAACTGTTTCTGCTTGGTGTTGGTATATTACCTCTTATTCCTAATCCTAACTTATTTATATTTGTAAAATTATTTTCACCCCAATATTTTATACCTACCAAATTATTGTTATAATAACCAAGTGAAGATTTCCCAAAAGATGTATTTTCTTGAACAATTCCTTTAATTTGTACTTCATATTCTCCTGGTTGTGAATAGACATATGTTGGGTCCGTTGTTCTATTTGGTGTAATAAAATTGTTAGGATTATTTATTGAATTCCAATTTATAGTTAAGCCTGTTGTATTACTTATGGGTAGAGTTACTGTTGTATTTGAAACTGTTGTTTCTATTATTAAAGTTAAATTTTTAAGATATTCATTACCTGGTTCATCTGCATCAGGTAAACTATTAATAGCATCTATTATTTTTTTGCCTTCAAGAGTACCATCCGTAACATTTATAGTATATCTATATGTGCCATCAGATTGCTCGTCTAAATATATGGTTTTATATGTTTTTTCATCATATTCACCTTTAAGAAGTAGGCCTTCATCTACTAGTCTTTGTATAAAATCTTCATGATGTTCTCCTGATATGTTTTGTGCAAAAGCCATTTCTAAAGCATTTTCTCTGAGCCTTATTTTATCATTAATAGTAGCATATCTATTTTCCAATTTAGCACCTTGTGATTTTTGAATTAGACCGTCAGGCCCTATTGCAACCGAAATACTAATTGCAACCAAAATTAAAAGCACTATTATTGTTATAACTAGTGCTATTAATGTTATACCTTTTTTATTTTTCATTTGCATAATTCCTTTGTATTATATTTTATTTTTCAAAATCATCGCTTCTAGGTTCTATTATAATTTCAAAATCGTCTTCAATTTCTTCTTCAATTTTTTGTAAGTTTTCGATGATTTTTTCCTTTTCTTTATCTTTAATTTCATTACTAGGTGTATCTGTAATTTCTTCTATTTCGTCTTTAAGTTCTGGCGCTTTTTCTTCTTTTGTTTCTTCTTGTTCTTCTGTTTTAGATTCTCTTATAATTTCACCAAATTCATTTATTCTTGCTTTTGTTGGTGTATTTTCTTTTATTTCAGGAACCTTAGGTATATCAGGAATAGATTGCTCTACTTCTGCTTCTAATTCTTCAAGTTCTTGTTCTAATTCTAAGTGCATAAATCTTCCAAAAAGATTAGAGAATAAAGCATTTCTTATTGGCCCATCATTCTTTAATCTTGAAGTAGATTTTAATAATTCATCTCTAAATACCTCTTTATTTGGAATATATCCTTTATCAACATATGATAAATATTCATCGATTGTTTTAACATCTTTAGAACGAAGGGCTTCAATAAAGTCTTTAAAAACGTCATCAACTTTTTCAGTTGATTTATCTTTTGGATCAGACTTTAAAGCTTCAGTATCATACTCAACAACAGTCTTAGTTTTTAATTTCTTTTCACCAACATTAAAATCATCTATATTTTCATACAAATACTCTAAAGCTTTTGCAAAACAATGTTTCTTTTTAATTTTTGAATTTTCTGTAAGATATTTAGTTGTTCTAAAAGGCAAAAATCTATTTAACTCAAAAGGGAAATTTTTTGTATCTTCTACAACGTCACTTAAATCTATTTTACACTCATCATCTAGAGTTGGTTCGACTATTGATTGAAAGTCATGAAAGTTTTTAGTATTATCCCAACCAGATGGTATTAATTCTTGTTCAACATAACCTAAATTGTTCATAAGCATTGAAAGAGTACGGTTTAGAGTTAAAGCGTTTTCGCTTTTACCAATATCATCGCTGTATCCAATAATAGTCAACCCTGGATGATTCTGCAACTCCTCACTTACAAGCTCTAATTCGCTTTCTGGGATTAATATATATGATCCTTCTGGAATAGGGAATGATGAGTCAAAAAAACAATTATTTGGCATTGCTGAAATAAGTTTTGTTTTATCCAAATTTGCAAAAGGAGATAAGATTGCATATTTAGATTGGATATCATGATTAAGACAATTAATTGTTCCGTGAACAGTTCTTCCCCAATTATCAACAGATAATGATTGAAAAGTTTCTCCAAATATAACTTCTGTTTGTGTGCTACCTCCTGTTTCATATTTAGATAGAAATTCTGGAGTAGAAGGTAATTCATCTGTTTTATATATAAAACAAAAATCGGATATTTCTCTAAAGTTTGCAGGAACTTGAGGATAAAGACTATCACCTTTTTCTAAAACTAATGGTTTATCATGTTTTTTTAATAGTTCAACAGCTTCCCTAAAACCATCAATTTCAAGTTCATCTAAAGAATTAGCAGCTTGGAATCTTATAATTTTTCTGTTTGCATTTCCAATATTTTGTTTAGCATCAGCTATTTTATTTTCGCAAAAAGCAATATTTTCTTCTACAATTGGAATCCTAGCCTTATTATCAATTGCTTCCTGTGTGTATTCTTGGTATTGTTTTCTTTGAGTAACATATTTTTGGAACCAAGTGAAATTACGAACAATGTCAGGAGATGTTAATCTTGATCTTTCTTTTAATAAAGCTTCTAATTGGTTCTCTTGAATATCCCTGATATCTTGTTCGCTTTGCTTAATTAAAGTATCTAGTTCATTTTTGCGAATTATTTTTATTTCACTAATCATTGCGTAGTTCCTCTGTATACTATTATGTTATAGTTTTGAAGTCTAAAATTCAATGATTTTAATATTAAATGTTTATTACATATGTAACACAGAGATATTAAAATTATTAAATAACCAAAAAGGATTGCAAAAAGTAATGTTTTAATATTATAATGTAAATACACAAAATATTTATGCAGAATTTTTGATGTAGAGGAGCAAGATGATTAAAAATAATTATATTAAATCTATAAGCAATAAAATACTATTAACAATTATTTTATTAATAATAATTTTTAGTAGTACTGTTCCTATTGCATATGCTGAAACGGCAAAGCAAAAAAAAGCTAGACTAGAAAAAGAAATCGAAGCAGCAAAAGGTGATCAAAAATATATTAAATCAGAAATGACTAAAAATTTAGAGGCTATTAATGAATTACAAGTGCAAATTGAAGAAAAAAATGAAGAAATAGAAAAATTAGGTCAAGAAATAGAAGGAACACAAAAAGAAATAGAAAATATATCAGAAGACTTAAAGACTCAAGAAGAAAATTATGCAAAACAAGAAGTTTTAGTAAAAAAACGACTTACTTTTATGTATGAATCAGGACAATATACTAGTTGGGAAATACTATTAAAATCAAATGGCCTTATGGACTTTTTAGCTAATTATTATATGCTTCAAGAGCTATCTAAACTAGATAATGAAATACTGAGTGAATCTTCTAGAAATAAAAGAAAAATAGAAGTGTTAAAAAAAGAATTAGACTCAAAAGAAAAAGTATTAACAGAATCTCAAGACAGAGTTAAGAAATCTAAAGCTACTCAACAGACCCTTATGAAATTGAAAGAAAATGATGTTGCTAAATTAAATAGAAAAGAGAAAGATGTTTTAAGTAAAATAGAGGACTTAGAAGAAAAAAGAAGAGCAGCAGAAAGACAAATTGAAAGAGAAATGGCACATTATGTAGGAAATACAGTTTATGTTGGTGGTGAGTTTGGATGGCCAGCTCCTAATGCTTCTGCTATTACTACATATTTTGGTGAATATTATGAATATTCTACTTCAAGTCATAAGGGATTAGATATAGCAGGTGGTGGATATCAACCAATTGTAGCGTCTAATGCTGGAACTGTAGTTGAAATTAGAAATAATATAGCAGGTTATAGCTCTGTTTATCAATATGGGAATTATGTGGTTATAGATCATGGTGAAGGTTGGTTTACAATGTATGCACATGGTAAAAAAGGTTCAGTTATAGTTTCTCCTGGACAAACAGTAAAAAGAGGCCAACAAATTATGACTATGGGGGATACAGGATACAGTTATGGGCAACATTTACATTTTGAACTTGTAAAATATCCGTATCAACCATATCGTTATAGTGGGTCTTACAGGATTGATCCATTACCATATTTAAAAGGGCATTAAGTATATATAAATATATATAAAATTTTATAAAAAAATAAAACATTACTATTATAGTAATGTTTTTTATTTTATGAATAAATATTTTTTTTCTTTTAGACATTAATTGTATTAGCTTATTTTACAATACATATCCAACTATTGATATAAAGTGGAAAATAGAACCAGCTACAATAAACAAATGAAAGATGGAATGCATATATTTAACTTTTTTCCCTACAATATAAAATATTACTCCTAAAGTGTATGCAATTCCACCTAGGACTAGAAACAAGAAACCCGTAGGGTGCATTAGTTCTTTAATTACTTTGACTCTCCATAGTATTGACCAACCCATTATAATAAAGGCTATATTTGAAAGCACAATAAATTTCTTAACATTAATTGCATTTAGAATTGTTCCCATAATAGTTGCACCCCAAATTATTCCAAATAATGTCCAAGCAGCTTTGGGGTCAGTAGACCTTAATACTGTTAATAGAAAGATTGTATATGAGCCCGCAATTAATAAAAAAATAGAAATATAGTCAAATTTTCTAAATACATTTTTTGCTTTTTGGAGTCTGGAACTAAGTCCATGATATATACTAGACATTGTATAAAGAGTAAGCATTGATAAAGAATATATAATTGAAGCGAAAATTACAATTCCACCATGTTTAGTAATGGATAAAATTAAAGTAACAATAAGAGCTGAGACACCTAAAGCTCCACCAACTATATGTGAAACCATATTAAAGATTTCTTCTCCTTTGCTATATCTAGGGAGTTCTGTTCTTTCTTCAATCTCTTTATTATTAGTATTCAAATTAAGATTTGAATTTTTTGACTTATTACTTATATTACTTTTACTGCTTTTATATTCTTTTTTTAAAGATTGCTTTTTGTTTTTATATTTAGTTTTAGAATCCTTTTTATTTGTTTTGTATTTTAGCTTCAGACTTTTTTTGTTTTCTTTGTATTTAAGTTTTAAATTATTCATTTCGAATATATTTCCTCAATTTTATCTTTCTCTATATTTCTCTTAATTTTTTTGGTTGTTGTTTTTATAAATTCATTATCATAAAGGAAAACACCTCTAATATATTTATATTTTGGAAAAGTTCTATTAATCTTTTTAACTTCTTCTGCAAAATATCTTTGAATATCATCTTTGCCTCTACCTTGGAAAAACTCTTTATCATAAAATATTGCTACATATATTTTTGTTTCTCCTCCAGTACCAAATCCTAAGTTTTTATCACTTCCGAACACAAATGGCTCTATAACACCTTCCATTTCATGGAACAAGAATTCCATTTCTTCTGGGAAAGCTTTTTTACCATTAGGTAGCACAATCATATCTTTAATTCTACCAGTTATAAATAAAAAGTCACCTTTCATATATCCTATGTCCCCAGTTTTAAACCAACCATCTTCTGTAAAAGCTTCTTTTGTTTTTTCTGGATCTTTATAATATCCTTGAGTGATATTTCTACCTTTTACAATGATTTCTCCTTCTTTACCATTAATTACTTCTTGTAAGCCTGGATCATTTTCGTTAAAGCCAAGGCTTTCAATATAGAAATTATATAATGCCTCTTTATCTATTTTAACTTCTGTATGTTCCATTGTAATACCAACAGAACCAGGCAATTGTTGTTCTTCAGTTTCAGCTGTTAAAACAGGAGAAGTTTCTGTAAGACCATAACCTTGAATTGTAAAGACTCCTATATTATTAAAGAAATTTAAAACATCAGGATCTAATGAAGCTGCAGCTGATATTATAAAGCGCATATGTCCACCAAGACCATCTATAACTGATTTAAATAATTTTCTTCTAATATCAATGCCTAATTTCCTTAAAAAATTAGATACTTTAATTAATATTTTAAGTATTTTCCATTTGCCAGTCTTTTTTGCTGTTGCAACTATTTTATTATACATACCCTCAACTAATAATGGAACACCAATAAATACTGAAACTTTGTATTCTTCTAAATTTTGAGCTACATATCTTAATCCATCAGAAAAGGCTGTTTTTACTCCAAGATGTAGTAAAAATAAAGATCCAACTAAACCAAATACATGATGAAGTGGAAGTAAAGAAATGGTTGTATCAGTAGTATATAGTTTTTCTTTATCAGCAATATCATAAATATTAGTTAATAAATTATCACGTGATAACATAACCATTTTAGAAAGAGATGTCGTTCCAGAAGTAAAAAGCAACATTTTTAAATCATCTCTACCCTTTTTTTCTTTTTCTTCCTTTAGAATAAGTTCTTCTAAAGGAATCTTATTATCATCAAATAGCTTTTGAATGCTATCAAAAGTATATACATTTAAATTTTGCATATCTTTGGTAGCTTCTAATATTATTTCTTCATATCTTTTATCATAAAAAAGTGCATCTACTTCACTTCTTTCAAGTGACTGTTTTAATTCTGCGATTTGAAGTTCTTTATCTAATGGTACTGCAATATTATCAGAAGATAGGACAGAACCAACTGCTACTTCCCATACATATGAATTTCTACCAGTTATTGCAATTTTTTTGTCAGTATAATTATTATCTTTTAAAAATTGTTTTAAAACTAATCTATCTCTATGAAAATCTTTAAAAGTTTTTTCTATATACCTACTTTTATCTGTATGACCATCTGGCTTGTATATAAATGCAATATTATCTGCATATTTATTAAAAGCTTCAGTATAGAATTCTGTAAAGCTTTCTTTCCTTATATTTTCTTTTATTTTTTCTTTGTTCATAAATTAAATACTCCTTTTATCTAGTTATAGATATTAGATTAACAAACCTATAACATAATGTCAACTTGACAAGCAATCTACATTCATATATAGTATTATTAATAAGTAAGAAAGCGTAGAATTAAGCATTTAAAGAATATTGATTAATATTTTTTAAATAAGAAAGGAAGAAAAATGGAAGAATTAAATAATAATTTAGTAAATTCAGATGAATTAGAAAATAATAATGAAGAAGAATATAGTGAATTTGGTGTTTATTTAAATCTTGCAAAATGGGAATTAATACCAGATATTAATTTATATTCTGAACAGGTAGTTCAAATTATTAATGAATCTTTATCAGGGAATATCATTTTAGGGAAAAACATCGATTTTACTAAAAGTTTTATAACTCCTGCTATGATTAATAATTATGTAAAAAAAGGCTTAATAGATCCACCAGAAAACAAAAAATATGACAGAGTTCAAATAGCAAAGCTTACAGTAATCTCATTGTTAAAACAAATATATACAATAGAAGAAATTGTAAAGCTTTTCGAAATAACAGTTCAAGCAGCACCACTTCCTAGAGCATATACTAGTTTTGTTAGGCTTTTAAGAGAAAGTTTAAGATATGTTTTTTTAGAGAGAGAATTATTAGAGAATAATGAGATTGATGCTTTAGCAATAAAAGAAAAGATAGAAGAAGAAGATTTTATCATAGAAACACAAGAACAAACTTTATTAAAAAACATTACACTATCAATTGCAAATAAAATTTATGTTGAAGAATATTTTGAACAATTGAATTAAAAAAAATATAAAGTCAAAATTAAAATAAAATAATTAAAATTTAAATAATATTTATATAAAAGAGCTGGTAAAACAGCTCTTTTATAAAGTTTTAACAATATCAGATTTCTTTACTTTATCCAATAATTTTAGTATAATGTTTTTTACATAGGAGAATTATGGCTAAAGGCAAATTTGATTTAAATATAAGGAAAGAGTTCAGAAATAAATTATATTTAATATTTATTTTGATGCTCTTAATATATCTTTCGGTATTAAACACTAAGTTTATACTGCCTTCAATTGCAGTATTTGTAATTTTAATTGTACTTGAAGTATATATGTCAAAAAAACAAATTGATGAAATGCATTCATATATTGAAAGCATAGCTAAGGATTTTAATATTGTTACTAGAACAACTATTTTAAATTCACCACTACCTTTAATAATTGCAAAAACAGATGGAAAGGTTTTGTGGAAGAGCAATAAGTTCTTGTGTGAAATTGAAGACTTAGAAGTTGAATCAAAGCTTCAAAATATTATCAGAGAACTAAAAGATGAAATTATAAGTTTTGAGAAAGAAAATATAGATAAAGAAAATAAGAATAAAGAACAAAAACACATAATTCAAAAAGCGATAAAAGTTCAAGGCAAGTCATATGAAATATGTGGAGATTATGCGAAGGATAAAAGCAAAAACTCTAAAGATGATGAATATATACTTACTCTAATATTTATAGATAGGACAGAACTTTATGCTCTTATGGATAAATATGAAGATGATAAATTAGTTTTAGCCTTAGTTGAAGTAGATAATTATGATGAAGAATTAGCACAATTGTCTCCTGTTGAAAAGCCTAGAATAATGGCAGAAATAGAAAGAGAAATCTATGATTGGGCAAATTCAAAAAATGGTATTGTTTTAAAAACAGAATTAAATGAATTTTTATGTATATTTGAAAAAGTATCACTACAACTTTTAAGAGATGATAAATTTAAAGTTTTAGAAAATGTTAAGAATATACAGAGTGATACTAGAAATGGTCTTACTTTGAGTATAGCTATTAATGCTGATGGAGAGAATTTAAAAGATATTTACAGGAATACAGTTGATTTAAGAGAGATGGTATTAGGTAGAGGTGGAGATCAAGCTGTTATTAAAGAAAATAATGAATATAGATTTTATGGTGCAAAAACAATTGAAGTTGAAAAACGTACAAGAGTAAAAGCTAGAGTTATATCTAGAGCTATTATAGAAAAAATACATGGTGCTTCTTCAGTTATAATTATGAGTCATAAAGATGCTGATATTGATGCAATTGGTTCTTCAATAGGAATGTATAGATTTGCCAAAGAATATAATGACGATGTATATATAGTGTCAAGATTAGATTCATTAGGTCTTGGCTCATATGAAGATGATTTAAAGAAATCAGAAGTATATAAAGAAGGAATCAAACTTTTAAGTGAAATTAAAGCAGAGATAGCGGATGATTCAGTTTTAATTATTGTTGATACATTTAGAAAAAGCTATACAGAATTTCCTGAATTAATAAATAAATTTAAAGAAATAATAGTTGTAGATCATCATAGAATATCTGTAGATAATATAGAAAATGTAAGCATAAAATACCATGAAGTATATGCTTCATCTACATCTGAATTAGTAACAGAAATTATTAAATATTCAGATAAAATAATAGAATTACCTACTTTTGAAGCAGAAAGTCTTTATGGTGGAATATTGGTAGATACTAAAAACTTTACTTTTAAAACTGGTGTTAGAACTTTTGAAGCTGCTGCACATTTAAGAAAATATGGTGTAGATATTATTAAAGTAAAAAAATGGTTTCAATCAAATTTAGATTCTTTTTCGATTGTTTCTGATGTTATTAAAGAAACAGAGATATATAAAGAAGATATAGCAATAACTACATATGAAGGCGATGATTCTAGTATTATAGTTCCAAAAGCAGCTGATGAATTACTAAATCTTAGTAATATAAAAGCATCAATTGTTATTGGTAAAAATGGTAAAGATATTAATATATCAGCAAGATCTATTGGAACAATTAATGTGCAAGTAATTATGGAAAAGCTTCGGAGGTGGAGGACATATTACTGGAGCAGGAACTCAATTAGAGAATATGACAATAGGTGAAGCAAAAGATAAAGTTAAAGAAACTATAGATGAATATTTAGAAGAAATTAAATCATAAAAAATATACAATATAATTCTGGAGGTAGAAATGAAAGTTATTCTTTTAGAAGATATTAAAGGTGTTGGAAGAAAAAATGATGTTTTAGATGTTAAAGATGGGTATGCTAAGAATTTTTTGTTTAGACAAAATAAAGCTATTATTGCTAATGATGCTAATTTACAAAAATTACAAGGGCAATTACAATCAAAAGAATTTGAAAAAGGAAAACAAAGAGAAAAAGCAGAACAATTATCAATAGATTTAGCTAAAATGACCATTAAAATTGAAGCAGTTGTAGGAGAAAATGATAAATTATTTGGAACAATTACAACAGCAGATATATCCACAGCACTTAAAACACAAGAAAATATAGATATTGATAAAAAGAATATAAGTTTAGAAGATAAAGTACAAACTCCAGGAGTATATATTGCAATAATAAAATTATACGAAGGAATAAATACCAAATTAAAAGTACTAGTTAAGGGGATAAAAAAATAAAGAATTGAACTAATAAGGGGTTAGAGATGAAAATACCACCAAATGATATGGCAGCTGAACAAGCCGTTTTAGGAAGTATACTATTAGATAAAGTAGCAATGATTGAAGCTAGTGATAGAATCACTCATGAATATTTTTATAGGCCAGAACATCAAATTATTTATGAGGCAATTGAGACATTATTTAATAAGAATATACCTATTGATTTAGTTACTGTAGCAGAAGAACTTACAGTTACTAAAATGTTTGATAAAGTTGGAGGATATGACTATTTAACAAGTCTTACTGATGCAGTACCAACAACTAAAAATATTATTCAATATGTTGATATTGTAGTAGAAAAATATAATTTAAGACAAATAATTGAAACTGGTAATTCGATGATTTCATTAGGTTATGATGATTCAAAGAAATCTGATGATATATTAAATTTAGCTGAACAAAATATTTTTGATTTAACTATTAAAAAAGATAGTGTTGGTGTTGAAGAAATTAATAAAATTCTTTCTGATACAATTATTGAGTTAGAAGAATTGTCAAAAAACAAAACAGGAGTTACAGGAGTACCAAGTGGTTTTATTGACTTAGACAGTAGAACAGGTGGATTCCAAAAATCTAATCTAATTGTTTTAGCAGCAAGACCGGGAATGGGTAAATCTGCACTTGCAATAAATATTGCAACACATGTTGCATCAAAAGAAAACAAAACAGTTTTAGTATTTAACTTAGAAATGTCTAAAGCAGAATTAGCAAAAAGAATTATTGCATCAGAATCTATGATTAATAATGATAAATTAAATAAAGGAATGATGAATGCTGCTGATTGGCAAAAAATAGCAGTAACATCTGGTAATCTTTCTGAAGCAAAGTTGTTTATTGATGATACTCCAGGAATTAATATGATGGAAATAAGATCACGTGCTAGAAAACTAAAAATGGAAAGAGATGACTTATCATTAGTAGTTATAGACTATCTGCAATTAATACAACCTCTAGGAAGAAGAAATGGAACAAGAGAACAAGAAATATCTGAAATTAGTAGATCACTTAAAATTTTAGCTAAAGAATTAAATGTTCCAATAATAGCAATATCTCAATTATCTAGAAATGTAGAAAGAGCGAGAGAGTCAACTCATAAAAGACCACAACTTTCTGATTTAAGAGAATCAGGTGCAATTGAGCAAGATGCTGACATGGTTTTATTTATATTTAGAGAAAGCTATTATGATAAAGACTCAGAACTAGGAAATCAAGCTCAAATTATAATTTCAAAACATAGAGGTGGTTCAACTGGAGAGATTGATATTCTATGGTTACCAGAATATACAAAATTTGTTAATTTTGGGACTAGTGAATAAAAACAAAGATATAAAAAGATAAAAAAAAACATAAAAATATAAAATATAAAATATAAAATATTATGAAAATAATTGAAGAAAATGTATATTCATACATTCAAGCAAATAATTTAATAGAAAAAAATGATAATTTAGTTCTTGCAGTATCAGGCGGAGCTGATTCTGTTTTCATGCTTTATATCTTGGTAAGTTTGAATGAAAAATATAATTTGAACTTAAATTTTGTAGTTGCTCATTTAAATCATATGATTCGTGATGAAGCAAAGACAGATTTAGATTATGTTAAAAAATGCGCAGATGAATTAAATCTAAAATTCTTTTCAAAAGCAGTTAATATTAAAGAAAAATCAAATGTTGAAAAAAGAAGTGAAGAAGAAGTTGGAAGAGAAGAAAGATATAAATTCTTAAATGATGTTGGGAAAGAAAGTTTTGGTAAAGATAATTATAAGATTTGTACTGCACATAATTTGAATGATAATACAGAAACGATTTTTTTAAATCTTATGCGTGGAACAGGAATTGATGGTTTAAAAGGAATTGAACTAATTAATAATAATATTGTAAGACCTGTTTTAATTATTGAAAGAAAAGATATTGAAGAGTATTTAAATTTAAACAAAATTAAATATATAGTTGATAGAACAAACTTAGAATCTGAATATACAAGAAATAGCATTAGGAATGAACTTTTACCATTAATTAAAGAAAAATATAATGATAATATTGATCATACATTCTATAGAATGAGTGAAATATTGAGAGATGAAGATTTATTCTTAGATAATATCACAAATAAAATATTAGAAGATATTACTATTTCTACAAGGGAAAAAGCTAGTCAAAATATAGAAAGTAAAGTAAAAAAAGAAAAACAAGTAAAAAAAGAAAAACAAGCAAAAAAAGAAATAAAACTGGATTTAGTAAAATTTAATGAATTAGAAATTGTATTAAAAAGAAGAGTTTTAAGAAAAGTATT
>CAZTTS010000004.1:0-7293 GCA_964616165.1 uncultured Lachnospiraceae bacterium | reverse complement strand
TAAAATTTAATGAATTAGAAATTGTATTAAAAAGAAGAGTTTTAAGAAAAGTATTAAAAGAAGATTTTAACACATATAAAGATATTTCTAAAATAAATATAGATGATGCAATTAAAATAGCATATAATAATATTGGAAACAAATACATGATGTTAAATAAAGATATTAAATTTACTATTTTAAGAGGCAAGATTACAATTAGTAATTAAACTAAAGAGAAATTTTAAAGGGGAAATTATGAATCAAATTTTAATTTCAAAAACACTATATGTAACACCAGAAATGAGAAGAAAAAAAAGCATATATAAATCAATTTTTATACTAGCCATTATATTAGTAATTGCTCTTACTATTTATTATATAATATCTGAACATGTTCAAAACAAAGAGGCAGAGCAAGCTGAAAAATTACTTGGTTCAATTAATTTCGTCATTGATGATATAGATACTGGAGAAATTACAGTGTCACGTGGTTCAACAATTGTTGTTTTAAATGAAACTGAGGCAGATCAAGAAAGAATTAATAGAGCATTAATTGAAAAAATTGAAAACGAAAAAATTAAAATGCAAGAATCCCTTAAAAATGCTCAAGAAAGAACTGAAGAAAGAACAGAAAGTGGAATAAAATATTATACAGCGGCAATTTTAAATATTCCACGATTAAAAATAAAATATGCAGTTATAGATACTGTTGCATCAAAACAAATTGCTGAAGAAAGTGATGCAGAAGAAATCTTTGAAGAATTATTAAGAATATCTCCAGTAAAGTTCTGGGGGCCTAATCCAAATCAAACTGGTAATTATTGTGTTGTTGGACATAATTATACATCAGCATGGAATCAAAGTTTAAGAAATAAATTCTTTTCACATCTAAGCAAAATAAAAATTGGAGATACTATAGAGCTTACTGGTTTATCAGGAGATTTGGTTAGATATAAGGTTTATGATTATTTAATTGTAGATCCTACAAATACAGATGCTACTTCACAAAAAACAAATGGACTAAGAGAATTAACTTTAATTACTTGTACTGATGATGTAAGAGGAAGAATAATAGTTAGAGCAAGAGAGGTTTAAGCTTTTGTTAGAAAAAAGCATACAATATGTAAAGGGTGTTGGCCCTAAAAGAGTTGAGAAATTTAATAAATTAGGAATATATACTCTAAAAGACTTAATAGAATATTATCCTAGAGACTATGAAGATAGAACAAAAATTAAGAAAATAATTGAATTAGAAAATGGTTCTATTGTTCCTGTTCGAGCAAAATTAATAACAAAAGTAAGTAGTATTAGTAAATTTACAAGAGGAACAAGAAGAAGATTAACAATACAAAAGGCTGTTATTCAGGACGAAACAGGTAGTGCAAATGTTACTTGGTATAATAGACCATATTTAGCAAATAATCTTACACAAGGTAATGATTATTATTTTTATGGAGAAGTAAAAATAAGTTTTGCTCATTTTGAAGTATTAAATCCAGAAGTTGAAGAAGCTGATAAAGATACGACAAGAGCAGGGAATATTGTTCCTAGATACGGACTTACTCCAGGATTAACACATAATATATTAAGAACAATAATTGCAAATGCTTTTAAAGAGATTGAAAAAACAAATATTTTTGAAGATTTTTATTCTAATGAATTTTTAAAACAAAATAATTTAATTGATTTAAAAACAGCAATTTTTAATATTCATTTTCCTGAAAATAATGAAATGTTAAATAAAGCTAGAAGAAGACTCATATTTGATGAACTTTTTGTAATTAGTCTAATGTTATTCCATTTAAAACAACAAAACAAAAAAGGAAATGGCCCTAAGTTTGATAAAAGTATTTCTTTAAATAATGTAGTAAATGATCTACCTTTTAGACTAACTTCAGCACAACTTAGAGTTTTAGATGAAATTGAAACTGATTTAGAAAGTAATTTATCAATGGATAGATTGCTTCAAGGAGATGTTGGTTCTGGTAAAACTATTATAGCAATAATTGCTGCATATAAAGCTGCTAAAAGTGGTTATCAAAGCGCAATTCTTGCACCTACTGTGATACTTGCTATGCAACACTTTACTAATTTTAAATATTTCTTAGAAAAATATGACATTAATATTGCTGTATTAACTTCAGGATTAAAGAAAAAAGAAAAAGAAGAAGTATTAGAAGATATAAAGTCAGGTAAAATTGATATAATTATAGGAACACATGCATTATTAGAAGAAGATGTTGAATTTAAAAATTTAGGTTTAGTTGTAACTGATGAACAACATAGATTTGGAGTTAAACAAAGAGAAACTATTTTAACAAAGGGTAAGAATCCAAATACATTAGTTATGTCTGCAACTCCAATACCTAGAACCTTAGCTTTAATACTTTATGGAGATTTGGATATATCAATTATAGATGAATTACCTCCAAATAGGAAAGAAATAAAAACTATTGCGCTAAACTATAGAGCAACAGAAAAAATATATTCTTTTGTTGAGAGTGAAATTAAAAAGGGCAGACAAACATATGTTGTATGTCCTTTAATAGAAGAAAATGAGGAATTAGATTTAAATTCAGTTCAAGAAATTTATGAAGAATATAAAAAGCGTTTTAAAGAATATAGTGTTGAATTTATGCATGGAAAAATGAAAGATTCAGAAAAAGATGCAATAATGCTAGACTTTAAAGCTGGTAAAATAGATGTTTTAGTTTCTACAACTGTAATAGAAGTTGGTGTAGATGTTCCAAATGCAAATATCATGATTGTAGAAAATGCAGAAAGATTTGGTCTTGCACAACTTCATCAACTAAGAGGAAGAATTGGAAGAGGAGAATATCAATCATATTGTATACTTAAAGGTGATAAAAAATCTGAACGTATGATGGAAAGACTTAAGATTATGGAAGAAACTACAGATGGATTTATTATTGCTGAAAAAGATCTTGAAATGAGAGGATCTGGAGATTTTTTCGGGACAAAGCAACATGGATTACCAGACTTTAAAATTGCGAATTTGTTTACTGATATGGAAATATTAAAAGAAGTACAAAAAATTGCTATTGAATTAATAGAAAATGATATAAATTTTGAAATTAAAGATAATATTAAAATAGGCAACAAGGTTAAAGACATGATGAAAAACATAGTATTATAGGAGGACTTATGGCAGAGGTAAAAGATACGAGGAAATCTAAAAAGCCTAAAGATAATAATAGTGAAACAGTTTTAGAAGTAAATGAGATTACTGAAGAAAGTTTAAGGGCTGAAGAACTAAAGAGAATTGAAGAAGAAAAGAAACAAAAAGAGATAGAAGATCGAATAAAAAAAGAAAAGCTTGAGAAAACTTTAAATAAAATTTTCAAAGGCTATAATATTAATCGAATTGCAAGAGTATTAATGTGGATATTTATTGCTTTTGTATCTATTTATATTTATTTTATTCCAATTAAACAAAGTTTTAGCTCACCAATATTAAAAGTTTTTATTAAAGAAGAATCATTAAAAGAAGTTTCAAGCTATAAATTGAATAAAGTAAATAATATTAATATTAATTTAGATACTTTTGATGTTAATGTAAAAGAATCAGAAACTGATGATATTGTTATAAGGTATAATAAAAAATATGATAAGAAAATCAATATACAGAATAAGAATAAAAGCTTAAATATTGAAGAAAAAAAGAAAATCTTTAAACCTGTTAAATTTGATTCTAAAAATAATGCTATGATAATTGAAATTCCTAGAACTTATGAAGGAAGCTTGGAAATAGAGAGTAAAACAGGAATTGTTAAACTAGACAAATATAAGACATTGATTGAAAAAGAAGAAGAAAAAGATAATACACAAGACAATTTTTATAAAAACTTCTTTAATATTTAATAAAAATTATAAAATATATAATTATTGAGGAGATAGATTGTGATAGAAAAGTTAGATAATCCATATGATAAAAAAATAAGTGAAATAACAACAATAAATAGTCAAGATTTTGGTTTTCATTCATAAGGAGCTGTTGTTACTGATAGAGAAGATTTTAAAAAATTTATAGAAGAACCATGTTTAAAGGCGTGCTTATTTTTATATGATAGAAATATAAGAACAATTAATAGTTCTGCTAATAAAAAAGATATTGGTGGAAATGCATATATTGGTATTCATTATGATTCTTTAGATGAAGAAAATAAACAAATACTAGAAACATTAATTGAAGAAGGTATTATAGAAAAACCTGTATTAAGTAAGAACAAAGAACAAAGAGGCGGAAGAGATGTTATGGTTCGTGTGCCAGTATTTGAAGATGACACAGTGGGAGAAGTAAGCGATAGATTTATGCAAAAAGTATCTAGTTTTCAAGAACAAGATGTTTTATATGGTAGGAAATATGCAGAACCATTAATGCAAGAAATGATTGATGTATATAGTGACTCTCTGCACCCAAATGAGAATTGGGAAGTTGAAGCTGAAGAGGTTATAGAACTGGTTAAAACTCTATATGGTTATGTATATGATTCCGAACTAAATATATTTTGGCTAACACAAGATTTATATGATAAACATAAGAAATTTCAAGAAAAAAACTTAAAATCAGAAAAAGAAAAAGAAGATGATATTGAACTAAGCTTATAAGTTAGTATAGTAAATTATTTTAATGGTTTTTTTAAAGAAGAATATTTTCTAATTTCTTTACAAAAATTAATAGATGTGTTAAAATATAAGAGCTTAAGGAAGCAACAATACTTTAATTAGTATTGTTGTCTTTTGATATTTTTTATTAAGAAAGGGGTGAAAAAAGAATGCCAACAATTAATCAACTAGTTAGAAAAGGTAGAAAGAAAACAACAACAAAGTCTAAATCACCAGCACTACAAAAAACATACAATTCTAAAAAGAGAAGATTAACAACAACGAATTCTCCACAAAAAAGAGGTGTATGTACAGTAGTTAGAACTATAACACCAAGAAAGCCTAATTCAGCTTTAAGAAAAGTTGCAAGAGTTAGACTATCTAATGGTATGGAAGTTACAGCATATATTCCTGGTGAAGGTCACAACCTTCAAGAACATAGTGTTGTTACTATTCGTGGTGGAAGAGTAAAGGACTTACCTGGAGTTAGATATCATGTTGTTCGTGGAACCTTAGATACAGCAGGTGTTACAGACAGAAAACAAGGTAGATCTAAGTATGGAACAAAAAAACCTAAATAATATTCAGTTGTGCTTCTTGATAAAAAATATCAAAAGGCATGAAACTAAAAACGAAATATTTTTTAGAGTACCTATAAGATAATTCTTTAATTATCTTTAACAAAACAAAAAAAGAGGAGGGAAGTAATATGCCAAGAAAAGGATTTATAGATAAAAGAGAAATCTTACCTGATCCAAAATATCATAATGTCGTAGTTTCAAAACTAATTAATAATGTAATGCTAGATGGAAAGAAAAGTTTAGCTCAAAAAATAGTTTATACAGCATTCGATATTGTTGAAGAAAAAACAAAAAAACCAGCATTGGCAGCTTTTGAAGAATGTGTAGAAAACTTAAAACCAGTTTTAGAAGTTAAAGCAAGAAGAGTTGGAGGAGCTACTTATCAAGTTCCTTTAGAAGTTCGAGAAGAAAGAAGACAAACTTTAGCTTTAAGATGGTTAGTTAACTATGCTAGAAGAAGAAATGAAAAAGGAATGGCAGAAAAATTAGCAGCAGAAATCATTGATTCTTTAAATAACAATGGTGGTGCATTTAGGAAAAAAGAAGAAATGCATAAAATGGCTGAAGCTAATAAGGCTTTTGCGCATTATAGATTTTAATAGTATTAAAAAACAAAGAGTAAAATAAGGAGATAAAAATGGCAGTAAGAGATACGTCTTTAGAAAAGACGAGGAATATAGGAATAATGGCACATATTGATGCCGGAAAAACAACAACAACTGAAAGAATTCTTTTTTATGCAGGTAAAATTCATAAAATAGGGGAAACACATGAAGGTGCTTCTCAAATGGACTGGATGCAAGATGAAAAAGATAGAGGAATAACAATTACATCAGCTGCAACAACTTGTTATTGGAGAGATCATAAAATAAATATAATAGATACTCCAGGACATGTTGACTTTACAGTAGAAGTTGAAAGATCATTAAGAGTACTAGATGGTGCAATAATGGTTTTATCAGCTAAAGATGGTGTTCAACCTCAATCAGAAACAGTTTGGAGACAAGCTAATAAATATAAAGTACCTAGATTAGTTTTTGTAAACAAAATGGATTTAGTTGGTGCTGATTATTTTGCTTGTTTAACACAATTAAAAACAAGATTAAAAGCTAATGCAGTTGCTTTACAGTTACCAATTGGTGCTGAAGATAAGTTCACTGGAATTATTGACTTAATAAGAATGAAGGCAGAGATTTATACTAATGATTTAGGAACAGAAATGGAAACAGTAGAAATTCCAGAAGAATATAAAGCACAAGCAGAAGAATATAGAGAAATATTATTAGAAACTGCAGCAGAACATGATGATGAATTAATGATGAAATATTTGGAAGGTGAAGAACTAACTGAAGATGAAATCGTAAAAGGAATTAGACAAGGAACAATAACAAATAAGATAATACCAGTATGTTGTGGAACAGCATATAAAAACAAAGGTGTTCAATTTATAATGGACTATATTGTAGATATTATGCCGTCACCAGTTGACATTGATAGTGTAACTGGAGTTGATTTAGATGGAAATGAAGTTGTTAGAAAAACATCAGATGATGAACCTTTTGCAGCTTTAGCATTTAAAATAGCTACAGATCCATTTGTTGGGAAATTATGCTTTTTAAGAGTTTATTCAGGAGTTCTAGAATCAGGTTCAACAGTTTTAAACTCAACTAAAGATAAAAAAGAAAGAATTGGAAGATTACTCCAAATGCATGCTAATAAAAGAGACGAATTAAAAGAAGTATTCTCTGGAGATATTGCGGCAGCAGTTGGATTAAAGGATGTGGGAACAGGAGATACTTTATGTAGTGTAGATAATCCAGTTATATTAGAATCAATGGAATTCCCAGAACCAGTTATAGATATTGCAATTGAACCAAAAGATAAGGCAGCTCAAGAAAAAATGAGTATAGCTTTATCAAAACTTGCTGAAGAAGATCCTACTTTTAAAACATATACAAATGCAGAAACTGGACAAACAGTTATTGCTGGTATGGGAGAGCTTCACTTAGAAGTTATCGTAAGTAGAATGCAAAAAGAATTTGCAGTGGAATGTTCTGTTGGTAAACCACAAGTTGCATATAAAGAAACATTTACTAAATCAGTT
>CAZTTS010000003.1:0-89628 GCA_964616165.1 uncultured Lachnospiraceae bacterium | reverse complement strand
ATATGCCACCAGAGATTGAACCAACAAAGAGTGGACAAACTTTTATGGGTTGGACTCCAGAATTTACAGTAGCAAACTCTAATAAAACATATACAGCAATGTGGGCCATTCCTATGGAAATAATAATGACAAAGGCTTCAGTTAATGAAGAGATATTAATACCATTAGAGTTTGGAACATCACAATTTGCTTTAATTTCAAATAATGGTGGTGAATATATTGAATATAATAGCAAACATCCTACAATAACAAATACTGTAGGAGCAGGAACACCATTTTCTGTAAAGATTGCAGGGCGTATAAAAAAATTTTCTTATAGTTTTACTTCAACTCAACATAAAAATCAAATAAATAAAATAATCTCGTGGGGGGAATTAGGAACTGAGGAATATAGATTTAGTGGCGCTCCTCCTGCTGGAGGGACTATTGTTGGTTGTTTAAATTTAACTGGAACAATTCCAACTCCTAGTACAAATTCATTTATAAATGTAATAATCTTAGATGGAGTTTTTTATGATTGTTCTGGTTTAACAGGAAGTATCCCAATAGGACTATTTGATAAATGTCCAAATGTAACAACCTTTTTTGGTGCTTTTCATAAATGTAGTGGTTTAACAGGAAGTATTCCAGAAGGGATTTTTGATAAATGTCCAAATGTAACAAGTTTTGGGAATATTTTTTATAATTGTAGTGGTTTAACAGGAAGTATTCCAGAAGGGATTTTTGATAAATGTCCAAATGTAACAAGTTTTGTATATGCTTTTCATAATTGTAGTGGTTTAACAGGAAGTATTCCAGAAGGTTTATTTGACAATTGTTCGCATGCTACAAATTTCTTTGGTCTTTTTCAAGTTTGCAGTGGTTTAACGGGAAGCATACCGGCAAATTTATTTGCGAATTGTTCAAGTGCAATAAACTTTACTCAGACTTTTTATAAATGTAGTGGTTTAACAGGGAGTATAGGATCGGGGTTATTTAATAGCTGTTTAAATGCAACAACCTTTGTGAGTACTTTTGTTGATTGTAATGGTTTAACAGGAAGCATACCGGCAAATTTATTTGCAAATTGTTCAAGTGCAATAAGTTTTGTTAATACTTTTTATAATTGTAGTGGTTTAACAGGAACTATTCCAGAAGGATTATTTGATCATTGCCCTAATGTAACAACTTTTCATAGAACTTTTGAAGGTTGTACCGGGTTAACTGGGGTTACATCAGGAATTTTTAATGGTTGTCTAAATGTAGTAGATTTTACTCTTACTTTTTATAATTGTAATGGTTTAACGGGTAATGCACCAGATTTATGGAATAGAACTAATGTTACTACTTATTCTCAATGCTTTAGAGGTTGTACTAAACTTTTAAATTATGATGCTATTCCAACAACATGGAAATAGCAAACTCTTTTTATTAAGTATATACAATAATGAATTTATAGAATAAACAAAAAGCATCGTAAGATGCTTTTTTATTTATTATTAAAATATTATTTTTAATATATTGTTTAATGTCCTCTTCCTTTTTGTTTTCTTTAATGCTTTTCTTTATGGAATAAATTCGTCTAGATCAACATATTCTAAATCTGGTTTATCTAAATTAAGAGTAGGTATAGTTTCTTTTTTAGTTAAAGGTCTTGGCACATGTAATGGATTAAATTTATCTCCATCAAAGGTTTGAATTTTAATATCTTTTGTAAAAATATCTGAGTAGTTATAGTTTATATATTTGTCGTCATCATATATAACTCTAAAATAAGTATTATAAGTGTTTTCCAAAGTTGCTATTTTTCCTGTTTTTTTACCTCTCCTGCTTATAGGTTCAACTATTAAGATTTCTTCTCCTATAAGAGATTGTAGGTTTTCTTTGATATCATTTAGATCTGATTTTACATATCCCAATGCATACCCCCTTATTAATTATCTATATTTAAAATATAATGAAAAGCAAAATGTGTCAAAATAAGAAAAAAACAAAATTATTCATATAGTTCATATAAAATATAGCCTGTAGAGATTATTTCGAGATTGTTACATTTGTCTTACATCTTTGTTATATTGTATTATCTTTTCTTTAGTGATAAAATTATTATAATAAAGTGCTGGGGGGTATAGATGTCAGAGTTCTTTAACAGTAAGAATGAAGAAGAAACAAAAGAATTTGCAAAGCAATTTGCAAGCACCTTAGGAGGTTATGAAACTATAATTCTAACTGGTGATTTAGGGTCAGGGAAAACAAAATTTGTTGAAGGTTTTATGGAATACTGGAATTTTACTGAAGTTTCTAGCCCAAGTTTTACCATAATTAATGAATATAAAGTGAGTGACTTAAAAACAATACATCACTTTGATGTATATAGATTAGAAAATATTAATGATTTTTTGAATATTGGCGGAACTGAATATTTTGGTAAATCTATATCAATTATAGAATGGGGAGAAAATATTATCCAATTATTGCCACCTAAATATATACATATACATATTACTAGAGAATATAATGATGAGAATGAAAGGAAGATAAGAATTGAATATATTGGTTATTGATACATCTTCAAAATTATGTTCTGTAGGAATTAAACATAATGATGAAAGAATATATAAAACATTAGATGAAGGAAGAACACATTCAGAAACACTTCTTCCTTTAATTAATGAAATTTTAAAAGAAAATAATATATCTTTAGATGAAATAGAAGCTTTAGGAGTAGTAATAGGTCCGGGGTCATTTACAGGAATCAGAATTGGTATATCTACAATCAAGGCTATTTCTTTTGCTAAAGATATTCCTGTTGTAGAAATAAGTTCAACAGAGGTCTTAGCTAGAAATATAGGTAGTGAAAGCACATATAAAATAGGAATAATAGATGCTAAAAATGATCAAATTTATGCTGGAGTATTTACCAATACTTACGAATTAAATAAAGAATTTGCAGGAAGTATTCTAGAATTTTTAGATATATTAAAAGACATAAAACTTAGCACTCAAAATAGAGAGAGTTTAGTATATACTTTTTCTGGAAGTGGTACTAAATATCAAGATTTAATAAAAAAGAACTTGCAAAATGAGAATATACATATAGTTTTTAATGAAGATATTAATCAAAATATTGAAAAAGTTTTAGAAGCTGTAGAAGACAAAATAAAAGATCAAAATAATTTAGTAGATGGAAGAAAAATAGTACCTAATTATTTAAAATCTTCAAATGCAGAAAGAAAATAAAAGTTAAAATACTTTTTAAAATAGTTAAAATGAATATTAGAGAAATTACAGAATTAGAATTAAATAAAATATTATCTCGATTAGATAAATACGATAATTTTTGGACAAAAGAAATGTATTTATCTGAATATAATAATCCAAATTCTAAAATTTATGTTTTGGAAAATCTATCAGGATTTTTTGTGATACAGGATGGACTAGATGATAGTTTTTTGATGAACATTGTTGTGGATAAGTCTTTAAGAGGTAAGGGCTTGGGTAAAAAACTTTTAAAAAAGTGCATAGAGATAACTAAAAACAATAGAATTTTATTAGAAGTTGAAGAAAATAATAAATCTGCAATTAATTTGTATAAATCCATTGGTTTCAAGGAAATTTCAAGGCGAAAAAACTATTATAAAGATAAAACCGCGATAATTATGGAGTATAACAAGCTTAGTTTTACATAATATTTTTTAAAATTTTTATAAAAAAATCTGTAAAGCTTTATACACAATGTTATCCACAAGCTTTGGTGAAAAAATAAAAGTTTTATGTAAAATTAAAATTAATTATAAAGGAAAAAATAAAAAATAAATATAAAATAAAAGAATAAAAAGGAGAAATTATGGATTCAAATATACAAAATTCTATAGACTTAAGAAAAAGTGCTATCTTTGATTATTATGATATTAAAAAGAAAGATATTCTATCTGAAATTGAAGAATTATTTCAAGAAATGCTTACTTTAGGAGAAGCATCAAAAGATGTTATGGATTTTGAAACTCAATTTGCAAGTTCTGATTTGAATACAAAATATTTAAGTCTTTTAGAAAAAATAGCATTATCATGTTCTTTAAAGAAGCAACATAAAGCTGTTGTATATACTGAAGAAGAAGCTAAAGATGATCTTAAAGAAGCAGCAAAAGATGAATTAGAATATTTAGGATCTGAAGCATATTTAAATACAAGATCTGCTATTAATAGGAAGTTTGGAATTACAGAAAAAATAAGAAGAACGCCGATATTGGGCACTGCGTGGGAAGTAGAAAATCAAACAGGTGTAATAATGAATTTTAAAGATAAATTAAAAACAAAAAGAAGAGAAGAAAAAAGAGTAAAAAAAGAAGCTCAAGAAGAAGCTGAAAAAGAATTTGATAATGAAGAATAAATATTGAAAAGGATTATAAAATAATATAAAATAAAACAATAAACAAATAAAACAAATAAGCAATACTGAAGTATTAGCTGAAAAGGAGTAAAAATGGGATTTTTAGACATGTTTAAGAAACAAGAATGTTCACTGTGTAGTGGAAAGGCAGCACCTTTAACAAGAAAGAAATTAAAAGATGGTGTTTATGTTTGTAAAGAGTGTGAAACTAATGCTAGTGCTTTTTTAGATATAAGCAGATTAACAAAAGAGGAACTTGATGAACATATTGAGTATATGAAAAAACAAGATATTTTATACAAAAAAGAATTTGAAAAAGCTGAGAAAAGATATGCTTACGGATTATATCAATTAGTATTTGCAGACTCTATTGGAATGTTAGAATTAGTTAGAGATAAAGCAAAAAACAGACCATATAAAGAATTGTTTAGATATGACTATATTCAAAAATATGAACCTTACTATAAACAACATAGTGCAACAAGCCAGGATGACAAAATAGTTTATGATAATATGGGTGTTATGATTTATCTTTATTGTAATAACCCGAATATTTCATTGAATGCAATGTCAACTGCTAAAGGAGTAGATGCACATCCATATGTTAGAGAGCTAGATATGAGAGTTGCAAATAAAGTTGCTAAAAAAAGTGTGGCAAGTGAAGAAAGAAAAATTGAACAAATAATTAGAGAACTTGATAAAACATTTGGATTAGACACGCATACAAGTCTTTTTGGAAGTCGTTTTTCTCAAAAGGAAAAAAGACAAATACAAGCTGGTGCAGAAATTGTAAAAGGCCTTGGTAAAGCAGCAAAAGATATGATGAATAAAGAAGGAGCAAAAGAAGGATTAGAAGAAATGGCAGAAAGTGCAATGGACTTTATGTCAGGAGATAGAACAAAATATAAGAAATTAGCAGAAGAAGCGGAAAAAAGAGCTTGGGAATAAAAAAATAATTTAAAAATAACTTTTAAAAACGTTAAAAAATAATTTAAAAATTATAAAAAATATAAAAAAGGAGTAAAAATGAAAGAAAAAATATTAATAGTATTACTAGTAATTTTATTATTAGGATTAATAGCATTAGGTTTATTTACTTATAATCTTTACCAACATGTAGACAAAAACAAGACTGAAGAGATTGAAAAACCTGATGAAAATGTTATTCCAAATGAAAATGAAATTAAAAAAGAAGGAATGACAGATGAAGAAATTTTAATATTAGGGAAAAAACTATATAATGAAGCTATTGATGTTATAGGAAATTTAACATTCGGAGCCGAAGGGATTAGAAAAGATCCATTTGAGTTTGATGCAAGATATCCCGGGTATATGAAGACTGTAATAACTGTAGATGAAATGAGAAATAATATTTTAAAAGATTTTACAGAAGAATTTAAAGATGGTATTTTAGATCCGAGTAAAGGTATTCCAGATAAAGATATAATAAGAGTTGCAGGAGATGAAGTGTTTGTAGTTGATGCTGCTAGAGGTATGAATATGCAGTATGCGTGGCAAGATGACTTAGAACTTGTTATTGAAACTGAAGATAAAATAGAATTTACAGTAATGACAAAATATATAGCCGAAGAAGCTGTAGAAAAATATAATCGCAAAGTATTTTTACAAGATTATAAAACATATACATTTCCAGCGTCAGATTTAGAAACAGTAACAGGGAAATTTGTTTTAATAAAAGAAAATGGAAACTTTAAAATCTCAGAGTTTAACTTGCCATATTAATAAAAAAAGTAGCTCAAGAGAGGAGTAGGTATGAAGAAAAAAAGTATAGCTATAATATTAATGATAATATTATTAATTACAATAGGAGTAGCCGTGTTTTTTGTTTTAAAAAACAATAAGTTTGAATACTATGTATTATCTAATGATAAGCAAGAAAAAGCAATGAAAGTTGGAGTTCCTGGGAATAAAGGATTTAGGATTGAAAAAGATGAAACAAAAACTGGAGTAATAGAGTTTTGGAATGATGAAGTTGGATATAGAATAGAAGTTGCACTTCGTGATATGCTTCAATCTACATATGAAACTAATCTTGAACGACACAGAGAAGATAAAGGATTTAATGAAATTGTAATTAACAAATTTAAAGGTTATGAATATAGTTCTGTTTCATTTGGAAGGCATATGTATTTAAACTTAGGAGTTGGCAAGAGCGGCCTATATGATATTATATATGTTTATGTCGGAAGAACAGAAAAATATAATGAAGGAATTGAAGATATCTTAAAACTAGAAGAAGTAAAATCTATCTTAAAAACCTTGAAAGTAGTTGAATATGTAGTTCCTGATGAAATTGTAGACAATGATAAAGTTAAAGTAATTGAAGAATAGAAGACATTTAAACAGTTAAAATATTTATTTAAAGAAAATAATAAAATAATAAAAAATAATAAAAAAATAGAAGAGAAAAGAGCTTGTTTCTCTTTTATTTTTTTGTATTTTATGATACAATAAAAAATACAAAAATCCTGTGAAAACTATAAAAATTTATTGAAAAGCTTTAAATATAGGAAGAAACGGATAAAATAATATAGAAAAATATTAAAATAATTTACAAAAAAGATAAAATTTGGAGGCAATATGTTAAAAGATATGGATACAATAATTAATTTAGCGAAATCTAGAGGTTATGTTTTCGCTGGCTCAGAAATATATGGAGGACTAGCAAATACTTGGGATTATGGTCCTTTAGGCATATTGTTAAAAGATAATTTAGAAAATTTATGGAAAAAGAAATTTGTACAAGAATCAAAATATAATGTAGAAATTGATGCTAGCATATTAATGAATCCTAAAGTTTGGGAAGCATCAGGACATTTAGCGGGTTTTTCTGATCCTTTAATTGATTGTAAATCTTGCAAAACAAGACATAGAGCAGATAAAATGATAGAAACATGGGGTTTTGAAAATGGTCAAGATATTATTGCTGATGGATGGACAGATAAAGAATTAAAAGACTTCTTATACGACAACAAAGTGGTTTGTCCTAATTGTGGAGCATTAGATTATACAAATATTAGACAATTTAATTTAATGTATAAAACATTTCAAGGAGTTACTGAAGATAATAAATCAGAAATATATTTAAGACCAGAAACTGCTCAAGGTATATTTGTTAACTTTAATAATATACTTCGTTCAACAAGAAGAAAGATGCCAATGGGAATAGCACAGACTGGTAAAGCTTTTAGGAATGAAATAACACCAGGTAATTTCATATTTAGAACAAGAGAATTTGAGCAAATGGAATTAGAGTTTTTTTGCAATCCGAAAGAAGATGAAAAATGGTTTAAATATTGGTTAGATTATTCATATAAATTTTTATTAGACTTAGGATTAGATAAAAATAACTTAAGGTTAAGAGAACACAAAAAAGAAGAACTATCTCATTATAGTAAAAAGACAACAGATATAGAATACACATATCCTTTTGGATGGGGAGAACTGTGGGGTATTGCTAATAGACAAGATTTTGACTTAGCTCAGCATAATAAATATTCAAATACTAAATTAGAATATTTTGATCCAGATACAAATGAAAAATATATACCATATTGTATTGAGCCATCACTTGGTTTGGGAAGACTTTTCCTAGCAATTTTATGTGATGCATACAAGGAAGAAAAAGTTGATGAAGAAACTAGAATAGTATTAAAATTACATCCAGCAATTGCTCCATATAAAATAGCAGTTCTTCCATTATCAAATAAATTAAGTGATAAAGCAGAAGAATTGTATACTAAATTATCAAAAGAATTTAGTGTAGATTTTGATACAGCTGGAAGTATTGGTAAAAGATATAGAAGGCAAGATGAAATTGGAACACCATATTGCTTAACAGTAGACTTTGAAACTTTAGAAGATAATATGGTAACAATAAGAGATAGAGACACAATGAAACAAGAAAGAATAAAAATAAATGATGTAGAAGAATATATTAAAGAAAGAGTAAAAATATAGATGTTTGTTGATTATGCAAAAATAAAAATTAAATCAGGAAATGGTGGAAGAGGAGCCAAATCTTTTAGAAGAGAAAAATATATTCCAGATGGCGGACCTGATGGTGGTGATGGTGGTCATGGTGGAGATATATATTTCGCAGTTGATCCTAATAAAAACACATTAATTGATTTTACGCATAATAAACATTTTGAAGCTGAAAGTGGATATCCTGGTGGATCATCAAATAAAACAGGAAAATCTGGTGATGATTTAATTATTGGAGTACCTAGAGGAACTGTAGTAATAGATGCTAGAAATGGTAAAATTATAGCTGATATTTCAAAAGATAATGAGAGAAAATTAATCCTTTTAGGTGGTCGAGGTGGAAAAGGAAATGCTAGATTTAAAACCTCAACAAGACAAGCTCCTAATTTTTCAATAGATGGTGAATCAGGTGATTCTAGAGATGTTATTTTAGAATTAAAATCTTTAGCAGATGTAGGACTTTTAGGATATCCAAATGTTGGAAAATCAACATTTTTATCTAAATCAACGAAAGCTACACCTAAAATTGCAAATTATCATTTTACAACAATTGAACCAAATTTAGGGGTTGCAGAAACATCTTATGGCAAATCTTTCCTTATTGCTGATATCCCTGGAATTATTGAAGGAGCATCAGATGGAATAGGATTAGGATTACAATTCTTAAGACATATTGAAAGAACGAGACTTTTATTACATTTTGTGGATGCTAGTGGTGTTGAAGGCAGAGATCCGGTTGAAGACTATAAGGTTTTAAATAGCGAATTAATTAAATATAGTGAAAAATTAAAAAATAAGAAACAAATTTTAGTTGCAAATAAAACGGACCTAATAACAGATAATATTAATGAAAACTTAAAAAAATTAAAAGAATTAGCAAAAAAAGAAAAGATAGCTTTTTTTGAAATTTCTGCAGCAACTGGTGAAGGTATAATTGACTTATTAAACTATACAGAACAAGAACTAGAGAAAATTGAAAAAGAACCATTATATGAAGAAGATGAAATGGTTGTGTATACTCTAGAAGATAAAGATAAAAATGAGTTTGAAGTAATAAAAGAAACAAATAATAAATATAGAGTTATAGGTAAGGCTGCTGAAAATCTAATGAGAAGAATTAATGTTGAAGATAATGAATCAATGGCATATTTTTTAAGAATGTTAATTAGATTGGGTATTGAAAAAGCTCTACTAGATGAAGGAATTGAAGAAGGAGATATAGTTGAAATTTCTGGTTGGGAATTTGAATGGATTGATTAATGAACAATGTGTATGGTGAAGAATTAAATAGTACAGAAAAGAAACTTCTTAAATATATTACTGAATATATTTCTAAAAGAGGTATTTCTCCATCTTTAAGAGAAATATCAAAGTATGCAAAAATTAAATCACCTACTACAGTTAGAAAATATTTAGATATATTAAATGAAAAAGGATATATAAATATTGTATTGGAAAATAATAGAATGATTGGAATAAATGTTAAAGATAATCTTTTTGTTGATAAAACGAATAAAGATAGAAAAACAAAGTTAGATAAAATTAAAACAGCATCTATTCCGTTATTTGGTAGAATTTACGAAAAAAATAATTTGTTTACTGAAATAAATTATGAAGAGCTAATTTCTGTACCAGTATCAATTGGAATGGAAGAAAATTTATTTGCTTTTAAAAATATAAGTAGTGAGCTAACTGAAGTAGGGATGCCTAAATCTTCTATTATTATTGTAGATAAAAAAACTAAACCAATTCATGGAGATTTTGTTGCTAAATATATAGATGGACAATTTAATATTATAAAATACCAAAGAGGAGAAGATGAACATATTGTTGGCAAAATAATAGGTTCATATACTGATATAACATATTAAGAATTTTAGAACTAAATATATGTTCTTGGAGGATAAAGTGGATAAAGAGAAAAAAGAAATGTATGAAAAAATGTTAGAAAAAATACTAGAAACAGAGCTAGTTATACTAGAAGATAAAGCTTCAGCTATTGAAGTTATAGAAGTTATTAAAACAAATAAGATATCTATGAATGTGTTTTCTAAATATCCAGAACTTCTAAATATTAAACCAAGTAAGGTCAAAAATGTAGTAAGTGCATTTGTAGAAGCTAGTTTGCCATTGGGAATTATTGAAAAAGATCCTGAAACAATAGAAAAAACTAATGCTACTAGAGTAGAAAAAAATGCTAAAATGTTTAGAAATGAAGATTTATCATACAATATTATTGAAAAGTTTCCAGATATTATAGGTATTGGTAATGATGAAAACATGTTAAAAATACTAAAAATATTTGATGACAGGATTATAAATAGAAAATTCTTTGTTAATGCAGGAGATGTATTGGCATACTCTAATGCAGAAGAATTAGAAAAAATCATGGAAACACTTGATCAAGAAGATTTGCTTAATTTAGTTTTAAAGAGAGAACCTGAAGTGCTTTATTCAAATTCTGAAAGAGTTATTAAACAAATAATAGATTTATTTAAAGACTCTAAAGAAAAATTAGGTATGCAAATGATTAAGCAAGACTTAAAACTTCTATCTAAAACTACAAAAGTCAGAATAGTAGCTATATTAAATGTTTTAGAAAGAGCAGGGATTTCAAGAATTGCTGTAAAAACATGTCCAGAAATCTTATATGTAAATGAAACTAAAACAATTGAACTTCACATTGCTGAATTAAAGAGCCGAAATATCACTAAAGAACAAATCTCTAAAATACCAGAAATATTAGGGAAAGAAGTAATAGCAAAAGAATTAGAAATAATAGATTATATTAACAAGAATGATGATGTATTCTATGATGTATTAGAAAAATTCCCAAAAGTTGTTTTAGAAGGTGAATTAGAAAACTTAAAAGAATATGTTAATTATATTAAAAAAGAAATTTTACCACAAAATATTTTAAATATTGCTCCAGAAATCTTAATAAAAAATAATCCTAATAATGTTGAAAAGATTTTAGATAATTTAAAAGAAATAGATGAAGAAAATTACTATAATGAATTTCCTACAGTTTTAAATATTCAAAATCCAGAGAATATTATAAAAATAGCAAAAGTATTTGAAGAACTAGAGCTACCAAAATCAATTTATCAAACTTCTGTTTCGATATTTATTGAAGGAGATGCGCAAAACATTAAAGATATAGTAGATGAAATAGATTCAAAACAAATAGGTAGAGAAATACTTCAAAATTCATTTATTTTAGCTCGTGGGAATCCAGAAAATATTACTAAAATAATAGAAAAATTTGAGAATTCAGAAAATGTTAATTTAGGAAAAGAATTGTTAAAAAGAAGTGGAACAATATTAGCACAGGGTGATGCTGGCAAAATTGATGGCATTACAAAAATTTTAGAAGAATATGGATTTATTGAAGAAGGAGCTAATATTCCTGCATCAATTTATGCTAAAGGTAATCCTGAACAAATGAAAGAAATATATGAATATATTAATAGTATTGGGTTGCTACCTGGGTTAAAATCTTCTATGACACTGTTTATAAGACCCATAGACAATATAAAAGAAAATGTAAACTTGCTTATTGAGCATGGATTATTTGAAGACTTTATAGATAATGTATCAGTATTAGGATTATCTCCTCAAACAGTTGAGAAAAGAATAATATATTTAGAATCAATTGGTGAAAGACCAAGTATACCAATATTAAAATTAAATAATTCTGATTTCTATAATCAATTTAATATAAGTGAAAAGGATATTAATAAAGTAAAAGAAAAACCTCTTTCACAAACTATTATTGAAAACAAATATGCTAATTATATATATAATGATGCAAAATTTTTAAACTTGGAAGGGTTAAAAGCAGTAAATGATGTATATAAGCAAATTGAAGAACTAGGTGTTGTAAATAAAAACTTAGAATATGTTAAAAAAGAATATTCATATTCAATTATTAAAATTAAAGAAAATATTCATAAGATTATTTCAAATATATCTGACTATAATAATATATCTTTTATTGATACGACAGATATTCTTACTATGGCAATTTTAGGGAACAAAAAAGTAGATGAAAAAGAAATTAATGAGATTAGAGAAAGTATCAAAATAAGAGAAATTGAAAGTTTAGAAGATAAGAATAGCCAACAAATTTTAGAATTACCTAAAATTGAAGTTGTTGATACTGAAGAGATAGCCGAAGAACAAATAAAAATTTCAAATATTTTTGATAGCCCTGACACAGTTGATGGTATTGACATAGATGAGCTAGATTCAATAGATGATTTCGATAAATATTCTGGAATTAGAAAAGAAAAATTAGTTTTTCCAGAAGATGAAGATTATGAAGTTGAAAAACCTCTAAAAAATCAAATTGAAATGGATTTTGATGCAGAATCAGAATTAGAAAAGCATATAGACAGTGAAGATAGTATTTCTTTAGATAAAGAAGATAAAGCAGAGTTAATTGAAAAAGAACAAATGATAGTTGAAATGAGATCTCAAATTGAAAATATGAATAAAACTTTGCAAACAATACGATTAAAAAAGGAACAAGAAAAACTTGAAAAAGAAAAAGCAGAACTAGAAAAACAAATTCGCGAAGAATTAGAAAAAGAAATTAGTGAAAAATTAAAAGAAATTGAAGATGAAAAACGTGTTTTAGAGAATCTAAAAAGTGAAAAACTTAAAAAAGTTGAAGAATTAAAAGAAGTTCAAGAAAAACAACAAGAAGAAAACAAAGAAGAGATTGAAGACAAAAAACCTAAGTTTGAAGGAATAAAACTTGTTGATGAAGAAGAAACAATTCATAAAGAAATTTCTATAGAAAGCAAAGAAGAAATAGATGAAACAGAAGTAATAGATGAAGATGTAAAAGAAAATAAAAGCATAGAAGATTCAAAACTTTATGATGAAATTCTTTTAGATGAAGAAGTAGATAAAGATAATATTATTGATATAAATAGCATCAAAAAAGATGAAACAATTAAAATTGCAGCAGATACAATAGATGAGTTTGCAGAATTTTCAAATGAAGAACCAAAGGTATTCTTTGGATTAGATGACTATGGATATTTTGCTAAATATAGCGAATCTGAAGATATAACAAGAGTTCAAATGCAATTAAACGAAATATATAAACAAAAAAAGAATAAAGATGAGGATTAAACATTAGTGTTTGATATAAAAGAAAATTTAAATAAATTACCAAGTGAACCTGGTGTATACTTAATGAAAGATGTGCATAGCAATATTATTTATGTTGGGAAAGCTATTAATTTAAAAAATAGAGTTAAACAATATTTTAATAAACAAGATAGAATTAATAGAATTTCTTCCATGGTTTCACAAATTAGATCTTTTGAATATATTGTTACAGATACAGAAGATGAAGCTTTAATTTTAGAACTTAATTTAATTAAATTGCATAAACCAAAATACAATGTATTATTTAAAGATGATAAATCATATCCATATATAAAAGTAGATATTAAATCAGATTTTCCAACCATCAGTTTAACTAGACGAAAGTTAGATGATGGTTCTAAATATTTTGGTCCATATCCTTCTACTATGTCAGCTAAACTATTAATAGAAGTAATTAAAGATAAATTCATGATAAGGCTTTGCAAACCATTTAGATATAGAAAACAGCCTTGTATATATTTTCAAATAAATAAATGTGATGCACCATGTATAGGGAATATAAGTATTGAAGACTATGCTATTAGAATGGAAGAAATTTATTCTATTTTACAAGGTAATACAAAAGCTCTTGTAAAAGAATTAAAAATAGATATGGAGAAATTATCTGAAGAAAAAGAATATGAAAAAGCAGCAGATTTAAGAGATAAAATTCTTGCAATTGAAAGAATTAGTCAAAAGCAAAAAATATCAGATTTTTCATATAATGAGATAGATGCAATTGGCATATTTAGAGATGAATTAGAAATATGTATTGAAATTTTCTATGTTAGAGAATCTAAATTACAAGACAGGAAACAATATTTTTTAAAGAATATAGATTCATTATCAGATGCAGAAATATTATCTTCGTTTTTAAAACAAAATTATATAAAAAAGAAAGATTTGCCAACTAAAATAATGTTAAGGCATGAAATTGAAGATAAAGAAATCTTAGAGAAAATTTTAACTAATGAAGCAGGTAGAAAAATAGAAATTTTATCAACTAAAATAGGGCAAAACTTAAGATTTGTTGAAATGGCTGAAAAGAATGCGAAGATTTCACTAGATAATAGAAATAGAAAGAGAATCAATATATTAACAGAATTAAAAGAAGTATTGAAACTAGAAAAAATTCCTTTAAAGATTGAAATGTATGATGTATCAAATTTGTCTGGCAGTAATACTACTTCTGCAATGCTTGTTGTAGAAAATGGTAGAGTAAAGAAAAATCTATCTAGAAAATTTAATATTAATAATATTGAAAAACAAGATGATGTAGCTGCAACAAAAGAGACTTTAAGAAAAAGAATTGAACACAATATTAAAGGTGGAATTGGTCTTGGAGAATTTCCAAACTTAATTATTGCTGATGGTGGTATTAACCAAATAAATGCAATAAAAGAAACATTAAAAGAATTTAATTTAAACATCCCAGTTGCGGGCCTTGTGAAAGATGAAAAACATAAGACTAAAGCATTATTAAATGAAAGTTTAGAAGAAGTGATAATATCAGATCATTTAAAACTGTTTTTAACTAATATACAAGATGAAGCTCATAAACTTGCAATTTCACAACATAGAAAGAAAAGAGATGAGTTTATCCAAAAATCTATTTTAGATGAAATCAGAGGTATTGGAAATAAAAGAAAACAGGAACTTTTTAAAAAATTTAAAACAATTGAAAACATGCAAAATGCAAGCGTTAAGGAATTAATGGAAGTAGCTGGGATAACCGAAAAGATAGCTAAAGAAATTAAAAAAATACAATTTGATTGAAAGTTAATGAAAGATATAGAATGAAAATAAAAATAATTTACGAAGATAATCACATAATTGTAGTAGAGAAACCTGAGAATATTCCGTCACAGGAAGATAAGACAGGTGATTTAGATATGCTAACAATAGTTAAAGATTACTTAAAAGAAAAATATGATAAACCAGGAAATGTATATCTAGGATTAGTACATAGATTAGATAGACCCACAGCAGGGATTATGGTATTTGCAAAAACTTCTAAAGCTGCTTCAAGATTGTCTAAAGAAATTAGAGAAAACAGATTTATTAAAAAATATAGAGCTATTGTAAAAGGTAATGTTGAAGATAGCGGCTTAATGGAAGATTATCTAAGAAAAGATAGTGCTTTAAATAAATCTTTTATTACAAATCCAAAAGATCCTAGTGGAAAGCTTGCTAAATTAGAGTATAAAAAGGTAAAATATATAGAAGAGAACAACACATCTTTGGTTGATATAAACTTAATAACTGGTAGACATCATCAAATAAGAGTTCAATTTGCACAAAGAGGTCATACTGTTTATGCTGATAGCAAATATGATAAACCATACAAAAACAAAAACTTAAAATTATATGCATATTTTTTAAGTTTTAAACATCCAGTTAAAGATGAAATGCTAGAATTTAAATATATACCAAAAGAATATACTTAGGAGGAAAAAATGAATAAAGAAGAAATGGTAAAAAAAGTTGCCGAACATTTGATAAACAAAAGTGTTAGATTAGAAAAGGGTGAAAATCTTTTAATTGATATTAATAATATTGATTCACTACCTTTAGTTTATGCAATAATTGATGAAGTAAGAAAAAAGGAAGCAAATGTATTTACTAATGTATTTCATAGCAAATTAAATGCGAAATTATTAAAAAATACTAATAAAGATGAAGTAAGTATTTTAGCAGATATTGATGAATATCGAATGAAAAAAATGGATGCATTTATTGGTATTACATCATCAAGTAATAAATATAATTTGAAAAATATAGATTCAGAAATATTGAATATGTATTCTGCTGAACATACATATAAGGTACATTTAAAAGAAAGAGTTGAAAATACAAAATGGTGTATTTTAAATTATCCAACAGAATTAGCTGCAGAAAATTTTAAAATGGATGATGATGAAATGTTTGAATTTTGGGCTAATGCTAATACAATAGATTATGAAGATTTAGCTAAAAAAGCTATGCTTTTAAAAGAATTAATGGATAATACAGATAGAGTAAGAATTGTTGGTAAAAACACAGATCTATACTTTTCTATAGCTGGAATAAATGCAACACCATGTTTTGGAACATACAATCTTCCAGATGGAGAAATGTTTACAGCACCTATTAGAGATTCTGTAAATGGATATATTAATTATAATACAAAAACAATGTATAATGGTGTAGAGTTTGAAAACATATTCTTTAGATTTGAAAATGGCAAAATAATTGAAGCATATTCTGAAATTAATAATGATAAATTACAAGCAATATTAGACCTTGATGACGGTGCTAGATATATTGGTGAATTTGCAATTGGATTAAATCCTAAAATACATAATCTAGTAAATAATACTTTATATGACGAAAAAATAGTGGGAAGTTTTCATTTTACTCCAGGATCAGCTTTATCAGAAAGCGATAATGGAAATAGATCTAAAATACATTGGGATATTGTTTATTTAGAAAAAGCAGATGAAGAATCAAAGATGTATTTTGATGATAGATTGATAAGAGAAAAGGGCCAATTTATTATCGAAGAATTAAAAGTTTTAAATGCATAAGAGTAGCAGATTAATAAGAAAATTATAAAGTTTTTATAGACAAATTTTGCAAGAAGAAAAAGAAAAAACAGAAAAAGGAGAAGATTATAAGTAATCTTCTTCTCTTTGTCTAATTTTAAATAGTATTTCACTATTTAATTTTAGCTTATAAAATAATGTTCTAAAAAAATTAAAACTATAATTATTTATAGGAGATAAAGATTTATTTATATCATATTTTTCTATATAACCTTTTTGTTCTAATTCTATTTCTAAAGAAATTAAATCAGAGGTAATTGAATCTCTAAATTGTTCAAATGAGTTTTCATTAGGTATTTCTATGAGATAATTATTAAAGTTAAGTAAGCTTATTCTAAAGTTTTGTATATCTTGTTTAACTTTTATTTTTTTAAATTGTTTTTGGAAAGCATTCTTAAATATACTTTGTTGAATGTTTGAAACAGTTTTTTGTATATCTCTTTTAAAAGCATCTTTAATACTTTCTTTGTCGTTTTCATCAGGATTTTCTTCTTGTGCTTTTAAGAATTTATCTTGTAAATCCATCAATTTATTCATATTATTTGAAAGATCTTCATATAATTTTTTGGAAGTTATATTTGAAAAAACATCTTTAAATAAATTTGTGCTATATATTGTGCTATAAAACAGAGGATATGTTCCGGTAAAATAAGACATTTGCCTTAACAATGCGGTTTCAAGAGGATAATACTCGTGACTTGGAGAAGAAAACTTCATGTCGAAATATGTTAAACTTGCTGGCTTTATTCCAGACACTTGTGATGCAATAATTTGAACTGCAGCTTCATTTAATGCAAGCCCCTTATTTTTATAGGATTTTACATCAAATAGCCCCATCTTAACTACCTTATTATTATCTATTTCAGTTTGTAAAAAGTGTAAACACTCATGAATAACTACTGAATCTGGACAACAAAGGTCTAGATTTTCATTTATAAAAATTGTATTAGATTTATAATGATATTTAGCAGACACATTTTGATCTGAGAAATTTGCAGAATACATATTTAAAGCTTGCAATACATTAAAAAGCTGTTCTTCGGAAAGACTATAATCTCTTAATAGTACAGCTAAGCTTTTTGCTACAGTAGTAGACAACTTATTAACTTGGAATTCTGAAAACCTTCTTAAATTAGAAAGGCCTTCAGTTTTTGATATTTTATTTAAATTCAATTATTACCATTCCTTATTAATACAATTATTTTAGTATAATACAATGTATAAGTTTATTATAATATATCTAAAATAAAAAATAAGTATAGAAATGTTAAAAGTATATGTTCTATTTATTACAAAAAAGTCTTAAAAGTCTCAAAATTTAACCAAAACTTAAAATTAGAATGTTGAAATATATACTTTTTATGCTATAATTAATGATACACTTGTTCTTAAAGTCTTGTTTTAAGACTTTAATGATGTATTAAAGGAGAAAATTATGAAAAAAATTATATTAACATTAGCAGTAGTAATACTATTGATTTTCGTTGGAACAACTGTTTTTGCTGATGATGCTACTGTAACCCCAAAAGCTACATTAAGCACAACTGAACTCGAAGAAGGAGGAAATTTATCGTTAACTATTGCAGTTGATAATATTACTTTTTCTATGGGTATTAACTCTGTAACTTTAAAAGTAGAATATGATAATCAATTTTTTGAATCACTTGATAGTACTTCATTTACTGGTTTAAATAATTGGAATGCAAGTTATAGAGAATTGTCTAGAGAATTAACTTTAACTAGAGAAGTTGACAAAGGTTTACAAACTGAAGCAGGAGATATTGTTAAAATTGATTTCAAAGCTAAAACAGGTATGTCTGATAATGTAACAACTATAAAACTTACAGACATGACTTTTTCTGATGGAATTACAACACCATTCGAAGCAGAAGATATTACAACAGCTGGTATTACTATTGGCGAAGTACAAGAAATACCACCTATAATTCAAGACCCAACACCAACACCAGATCCAACACCAACACCAGTACCAGATCCAGGCAAAGAAGAACAACCTGAAGACATTCCAGAAACAGGTTTATCTGATTCAATAACATATATTATTTTAGGACTTGTAATGGTTGCAGTTGTGTTCTATGTGAACTATAAAAGATTGGAAAGAAAAAATGTAAGATATATTAATGTTGATTAATATAATTTAATGTTAAATATAATAAAATATAATAAACAATAATAAATAACATAAAATAAATAAAAAATAGAATAATACATAATAAAAACATAATTATTTTGGGATAAAGGGATGTATAAAATACATCCCTTTTAGTATGTATTTTATAAAACAAGTTGTAAGAAAAACTTTTATTTTAAAAGCATAATTTATTTACTAATATCATTTTAAATTTATGTTATATAATGATATAATAACAATATAATTTTAAAGCGAAATGGGAGAAAAAATGAGAATCTTATTAGATGCAATGGGAGGAGATAATTCACCTGTTGCGAATATTAAAGGTGCGGTTAAATTTTTAAAGGAAACAGATTCTAAATTATTATTAATAGGGAAAGAAGAAGTTTTAAAAGAGACTTTTAAAGCTGAGTTCCCTAATGAATATAATGAACTTTTAGAAAAAATTGAAATTATTAATGCAGAAGAAGTTATTGAAATGGAAGACATACCAACAGTAGCAATAAAGCAAAAAACTAACTCATCAATGGTTAAAGGCTTTCAAATGCTGAAAAATGATGAAGTAGATGTTTTTGTTTCTGCTGGTAATTCAGGAGCTTTGCTTACTGGAGCAACATTAATAATTGGCAGAATTAAAGGAGTAAACAGACCTGCTCTTTTTGCAACACTTCCATCAACAAGAGGACCGATTTCAGTTTTTGATACAGGTGCAAATACTAATTGTAGAGAAATAAACTTTATACAATTTGCTCAAATGGGTTCGATTTACTTGTCTGAGATAGGTTATAACAATCCAAAAGTAGGATTAATAAATATTGGTACAGAAGACAACAAAGGAAATGACCTGTATAAAACTGTATATAAAGATTTAAAAGAAAATTATAAAAAATATAAGATTAATTTTATTGGAAATGTTGAAGGCAGAGATATAATGTCGGGAGATAAAGAGGTAGACTTAATAGTATGTGATGGATTTACAGGAAATATTATAGTTAAAACTATTGAAGGTGCAGCAACATTTTTCAAAGAAGCTTTGGGAAAATCATTAATGAGATCTGCTTGGGATAAATTTAGATTAATACCTGTAAAAAGAGGATTTGATAGATTAAAAGCTTATACGGACTATAAGGCTTTTGGTGGAGGTATTTTTCTTGGTGTAAAAAAGAGTGTCGTTAAAGCACATGGAAATTCAGATGAAAGGTCCTTCTATTTTACTTTAAAACAAGCAGAAGAATATGCTAAACATGAAATATTAAAAAGAATAGAAGAAGAGATAATTACAATAATAGAAAGCAATAAAGAATAAAAAAATAAATAAAAGGAATGATTTTAAAATAAATGAAAGAAAATATTTTGAGTCTTTTTAGAGAAAAACAAGAATCTGAAAAAGTAGAACTAGAAAAATATAATGAAGAAACCCTATCTATAGTGCACGATGAAAGAAGAAAACAAAATGAGACTCTTCAAAAAGAATACAATAAATGTGAAGATTATAAATCCAAATTAATTTTTATATATTCTCTTCTATCAATAGTTCAAGAAGATTATTTGAAATATACAAATAATGAAATTTTGAATCAAGAACATCTTGATAATTTAATACAAGAATTAGAAACAAAAGATAAAATAGATGAAACTTTGTTTAAAGATTTTGTTAAAGAATTTATTCAATCTCTAAATTCAGGACATGTTTCTTTACACCCAATAAAACAAAGCGAAAGATTAATAAATCCTAATCAAGATGGTTTAGAAACTATAAATTTGGAACAAGATGCATTAGATGAAAAAAGACAAGAAGTAGCTGAAGAAGCGAAGGGAAAAAATATAGTATTTGATATAGATAATGAAACTATTTATATTCAAATAAAAAGTTTTCGTCGTGAACTTTTAGCAGAAGACCAAATAATTTTTAAAAAAATAGAAGAAGTATTAAGAAATAAAAATTTTAAAAACATAATATTTGACATTAGAGGAAATGCGGGTGGCTCAGATGAGTATTTTGAGAAACTGAGTATTTTTACAAGCAAAGATATTAATACTACAGAAAGATTTAGAGATCTTTTAACAAATAAAAACTATGAAATTACTTTGACTGATATAGTAGGTAATCCAGATGCAAAAGAATATAATAGATATCTTCTTGTTGATAATAAGGTGTTTTCTACAGCAGAGAAATTAGTAATGATATGCAAAGAGTCTAAATTCGCAACAGTAATTGGTGAAAAAACAGGTGGAGAAGGATTTGGATTTACTCCATTTACTTTAGATATAATAGATGAAAATTATGAGTATGATATAACAGAAGGAAATAAAATATATACTAATAATGGTATAAAAATAACCTTCCCTGTAGAAGTACCCATAAATGAACAAGGTGAGATAGATTATGAAAATTTATACAATATTACACCAGATATAGTTTGTGATGGTAAGGATGCACTGAAAGTAGCAGTACAAGAAATAAAAGAAAAACAACAAGAATTTGCAGAAAAAGGAAAAGATTTTAAAGGAAGTCATACAAGAAATACAATAACAATAGAAGATTTTGAAAGATAAAGATGATATTTTTAAAAGAACAAATTAAATTTTTTAATGAAATAAAAAAAATAAATAGTGATAAAAGAAGTGTTATTGGATCTAGACAACAAAGAGTATATATTGAAACATTTGGATGTAATCTGAATGAAAATGATTCTGAAAAAATATTAGGAATATTAGGAGCATCAGGATATATAAACACATTTGATGTTGAAGAAGCAGATTTAATAGTTCTAAACACATGTTGTGTAAGAAAAAATGCAGAAAACAGACTATTTGGTAGACTGGGTGAAGTAAAAAAATATGCTTTAAATGGTGCAATTATTGTAGTTTGTGGATGTATGATGCAAGAACCACATATGGTTGAAAAAATTAAAAGAAGTTATCCATATGTTAGATTAGTTTTTGGTACTCATACATTACATAAATTACCTGAAAACTTATATAATATTTTAGTTGCAGATAAAGGAAATAAAGATTCAAAGAAAGATTCGATAGATAATAATAAAAGCAAAAGAAAAAAACCTTTAAGAATTTTTGATATATTAGATGTTGAAGGTTCTATCTATGAAGGTATACCTACAACACATAGTCATGATAAAGCTGCTTTTGTCCCTATAATATATGGTTGTGATAATTTTTGTACTTATTGTATAGTTCCATATGTTAGAGGTAGAGAAAGAAGCAGAAAACCAGAAGAAATATTAAAAGAAATTAAAGATTTAGCAAAAGAAGGATTTGTTGAAGTAACTTTATTGGGACAAAATGTTAATTCATATAAAGGTGAGAATAAAATAGAGAATTTTGCTGATTTATTAGACGAAGTAGCAAAGATTGGTGGCATAAAAAAAATACGATTTATATCACCACATCCAAAAGATTTTACTGAAGAAGTAGCAAAAATTATTGCAAAAAACAAAAATATATCTAGAAATTTACATTATCCATTACAATCAGGCAGCACAAAAGTTTTAAAAGATATGAATAGGATATATACTAAAGAAGAATATCTAAAAAAAGCTGATATGATAAGAAATATTGTTCCGGAAGTTAGTTTTTCAACAGACATTATAGTAGGATTTCCTGGAGAAACCGAAGAAGATTTTGAAGAAACACTAGATGTAGTTAGAAAAATGAATTTTGAACAAATTTTTATGTTTATATATTCTCCTAGAGTTGGAACATCAGCAGCTAAAAGAGAAGATCAAATACCATATAATATTGCTCAAAAAAGATTTTTAAGACTTAAAACATTATATGAAGAATTATTAATGCAAAAGAATGAAGAATATATAGGAAAAATATTAGAAATTATAATAGAAGAAGAAACTGGTAATAATATAGCTGAAAATATTGAGGATCAAGATGGTAAAGAGAGCAATATAGAATATGATTCTTTAAAAGCAAGAACAGATTCAAATAAAATAATAATTATTCCCAAATATGAGAATTGGGATATAGGTGATAAAATAAAAGTAGAGATACTAGAAAATAGAAAATGGTATTTAAAAGGAAGGAAAATTGACTGATATTGATGTAGAAAAATTATCTCCAATGATGAGAGATTATATTGAAACTAAAGAGAAGCATAAAGATGCTATACTTTTCTATAGATTGGGTGATTTTTATGAAATGTTTTTTGAAGATGCAAAAATAGCATCAAAAGAATTAGAATTAGTTTTAACTGCTAGAAATTGTGGTGAAGGTCAAAAGGCACCTATGGCTGGAGTTCCTCATCATGCTGCCGAATCATATATTTCAAGACTTATTAAAAAAGGATATAAGGTAGCAATATGTGAGCAATTAGAAGATCCCAAAGAAGCTCAAGGCATAGTTAAAAGAGATGTAGTAAGAGTAATAACGCCAGGAACTGTAATTGAATCAAATATATTAGATGAAAAAACTTCAAATTATATTATGACAATAGTTTATGAGGTAAATAGTTATTCTTTAGCTATAGCAGAAGTTTCAACAGGTGAATTCTTAGCAACTGAAATAGAAGATGAAACAGAGAGTGGTTTTCCTAAAGTTTTAGATGAAGTAGCAAGGTTTAATCCTAAAGAATTAATTGTGAATGAAGGATTAACATTACAAGAAGAAAATTTTGCTAAACTGGAAAATCTTTTCCCAGTATATATTAATGTAAAAGAAGAGGACTATTTTACAGGAGAACTTTCAAAAAAATATCAAATTGAAAGATTAGAAGAAGAAAATCAAGCATCACTTTTTGAAGATAATTATGCTAAAAAAGCAATTTTAGGATTAGATAAATATATTTTAGATACTCAAAAAATTGATTTAGAATATTTTAATAAAATTATACTATATATTCCGTCATCATATATGGCATTAGATTTAACAGCTAGAAGAAATTTAGAAATAAACAGAAGAACTAGAGATGGATCTAAAAAAGGTAGTCTTTTAGGAGTATTAGATAAAACACAAACTGCAATGGGAGGCAGATTAATTTCTACATGGTTAAATTCACCTTTAATTGGAAAGCATCAAATAGAAAACAGATTAAATGCAGTTGAAGAATTTCAATCTGATATTATGCTTAAAGGTGCTTTAAGAGAGTTGCTAAAAAAAGTATATGATATAGAAAGAATATCAGCTAAAATTTCTTTTGGTGCTGCAAATGCAAGAGATTTAATTTCACTTAAAAATTCAATTGTTTTCTTACCAGAAATAAAGAAGAATTTAAAAAAATCTAAAGCAAATCTTAATAAAGAAATATATAAAAATCTTGATACTTTGGAAGATATCTATGAAGTTATAGATAAAGCCATTGTAGATGATCCACCTATTACAATTACTGAAGGTGGTATGATTCGACCTGAGATTGATGCAGAACTGTTTAGATTGAAAAATGTTGGGAAATCAGGTAAAGAATGGATAGCTAATTTAGAAGCAGAAGAAAAACAAAAAAATAACATTCCTAGCTTAAAAGTAGGATATAATAAAATTTTTGGATATTATATTGAAGTTACAAAAACTCATATATCTAAAGTTCCAGATACATATATAAGAAAACAAACTTTAACTAATTCAGAAAGATATGTAACTCCAGAACTAAAAGAGATGGAAGAAGAACTTCTTAATGTTGAAGAAAAGATTGTAAAAATGGAATATGATATATTTCAATTAATTAGAACAGAAATTTCTAAAAATATTAAAAGATTGCAATCAGCAGCAACAAATATAGCAATTCTTGATGTTTTAATAACTTTTGCACAAGTAGCTGAAGATAATCAATATATAAAACCAGAAGTAAATACAAAAGGAATTATTGAAATAAAGGGTGGAAGACATCCTGTTGTTGAACAAATGATACCTAGAGGAAGCTTTGTTGAAAATGACACATATATGGATAATTTTGGTGAAACAGTTCATATAATAACAGGACCTAATATGTCAGGTAAATCTACATATATGAGACAAGTAGCTTTAATTACTCTACTTACTCAAATAGGATCTTTTGTACCAGCAGTGTCTGCTAATATAGCAATAGTTGATAAAATATTTACTAGAATTGGAGCAACAGATGATGTATCAATGGGTGAATCTACATTTATGGTTGAAATGAATGAGGTTGCAAATATACTAAATAATGCAACAAAAGAATCTTTAATAATTTTAGATGAAGTTGGAAGAGGTACATCTACATATGATGGTATAAGCATTGCATGGGCAGTTTTAGAATATATTGCTGATAAATTAAAAATAGGTGCTAAAACATTGTTTGCAACTCATTATCATGAATTAATTGCCTTAGAAGAAAAATTAGAAGGTGTGAAAAATTATTCAGTAGATGTTAAGCAACAAGGTGAAGATGTTATATTTTTACATAAACTAGTCAAAGGTGGAACAGATGATTCTTTTGGTATTTATGTTGCAAAATTGGCAGGTGTTCCCAAAGAAACTGTAAAAAAAGCAAGAAATATTTTGAAAAATATTGAGAAAAAAGAATTTTTAGTAAAAGAGATGGAAGAAGGCTATGAACTAACAAATCAATCATCAATGTTTGAGTTTAAGTATGAAGAGTTATTGAAATTCTTCAATAGAATTGATATAAATAATACAACACCAGTAGATGCATTAAAAATATTAGGCGAAATAAAAGACAAATTAAAAGAGGATTAAAATGGCTAAAGAGAGAAAAAACAAAAAAAACAAAAAACAAAATCGAGGATTAAAATTTTTTACTACATTATTAACTCTGTTAATAATTTTAGTATCTATCTTACTTGTAGGATATAATTATATTTTAGAAAACTTTTTTTCAGAAATTGATTTTTATGATTTAGATAGAGACAATATCGGTATTAGTAAGGATACAATTAAAGTAGATGGAGTTAAAACAGTTTTGATTTTAGGTAAAGATGAAGGAAGTTTTGAAGACTATGGAAGAAGTGATGTTCTAATTTTAGCTTCTGTTAATACAAAATTAAAAACATTAAAACTTATTTCTATACCTAGAGATACAGTAGTGCCTATTCCGGGAGAATGGACAACTAAAATTAACGCTGCATATGCATTAGGTGGCCCTGAACTAGCTTTAAGAACTATTAATACGAATTTTGACCTACATGTTGATGATTATATTGTAATAGATTATGCTGGTGTAGCAGAGATAGTTGATGCTGTTGGTGGTATTGATTTAGAACTAACAGAACAAGAAATTGAACAAATAAATGAAAGAGTTAGTCAAACGGCTAGACATGGGAAAATTAAATCGGGAGGTGTTCTTTTAAAGGCAAAGCCGGGATTGGTGCATTTAAATGGAATTCAAGCAGTAACACATGCTAGAGATAGGTCATCAATAGACACGGATCTTCTTAATGACTACGGTAGAACAAACAGACAAAGAAATATTATACAAGCAATTGTTAAAGAAATGGAAAAACAATCAATTGATAGAATAATGAGCATAGTCAAAAATCTTTTAAATTCAGTGCAAATTTCTATGAGTAAAGATAAAATATTAGGGTATATATTTGAGTTTGGATTTAATAAAAAGCAATATACTTCAAATATAAAATCTTATCAAAATCCTTCTCATGAGACGGGTTCGTTTTTACCTAGAAATCCGAGTGAAGGAAGAAAAAGTGAAACTTACCCAAATATTGAAAGAACAAAGGAATTGTTTGATCAATATATTAATAAAGAATAATTAATAAAGAATAATTAATAAACAATATAGTACAAGCTATAAATTACAAAGAATAAATAATATATAACAGAAAATTTGCTATTAATTCCATTTTCTATGTAATATAATAATAAATGGTATTATTCAGATAAATTGTTAAAGGAGATTAAATTGGATTTACAAAGAAGAAAAAAAGGTGCTGTTGCAGTCTATGCATTACTTTCTATAGCAGTGTTTGTAGCGCTTGTTTTTTCACTATATGTTGTTGTAAACTCAAGACATAAAAATCAGTTAAAAACAGCAGCAGACATCAGAAGAGAAGCTGAACAACAGATTTTGGAAGACCAAATAGAGATTATAGAGGATCCTGTAGAAATATATTTATATAATAAGGACCACATTGATCTTAAGTCTACAAACATATATGTGTATATTCCAGAAGAAAACAAAATATATAAATTTACTGATACAGCAATATATATTGATGAACATTTACAGTAATTAATAATAAAAAAAGAACAAAAGATATAAATAAAACACTAAAGAAGGAGATTAAAATGTACATTTTTAATACAATTACTATTAGGCCTAAATTACCTGAAAAAATAAGAAGATTAGAAGAAATTTCAAATAATTTATGGTGGAGCTGGAATATTGAGTTTTTACAAGCTTTAAGAGAAATAGACAAGGATGTTTGGAATGCTTGTGAAAAAAATCCTGTAAAATTCTTAAAAAATGTTCCGCAAGAGAAATTAGAAGAAGCTGCACTAAATGAAGATTTTCTTAAAAAATATAATGAAGTTGTGGATCATTATGACTCATATATTAATTCAAAGAACACATACTTTTCTAAGAAGTATCCAAATAATAAGAATGATGTAATTGCATATTTTTCGGCAGAATATGGTTTAGATGAAACTATTCCAATATATTCTGGAGGACTAGGCATATTATCTGGTGATCATTTAAAATCAGCTAGTGATTTGGGACTACCTTTAGTTGGAATTGGCTTATTATATAAAGAAGGTTACTTTAATCAAAAGATAACAATTAAGGGAGAACAGGTATCTGAGTATCAAGAAATAGAAATTCATAATATGCCAATATATCCTGTTAAAGATAAAAACAATGAAGATATTATTGTAAATGTTGAAATAGAAGGTAAAAAAGTTTTAGTTAAAGTTTGGGAAATAGCAGTTGGGAGACTAAAGCTATATTTATTAGATACTGATTTAAATGAAAATCCTAAAGAATATCAAGGTTTAACTAAAAAACTATATGGTGGTGGGCAAGATACAAGAATAGCTCAAGAAATTGTTTTGGGAATAGGTGGTGTAAGAGCACTTAAAGCATTAGGAATTGAACCAAAACTTTATCATATGAATGAAGGCCATTCAAGCTTTTTGGTTATAGAATTAATTAAAAATATAATGAAGGAAAAAGAAGTTTCATATGATATTGCTAGAGAAATAGCGTTTTCAATGCTAGCTTTTACTACTCATACTCCAGTACCTGCAGGAAATGATATTTTTGATGTCGAACTTGTATCAAAATATTTAGTTAATAAATGGAAAGAAATTGGTTTAACTGAAGAAGAGTTTTTAGCAATGGGTATGACTCCGAATGATACAATTAAAAAAAGATTTAATATGGCAGTTTTAGCCTTAAAATTTGCGGGTAAAAAGAATGGAGTTAGTAAATTACATGGAAAAGTTTCTAGAGAAATATTTTCTGAAGTATGGCCTAATACATTTGATGATGAGTCTGCAATAACTTATGTAACAAATGGAATTCACACTTGTACATGGTTATCTGCAAAATTTAAAACATTATTTAATGAATATTTCCCTCCATATTGGCAAGAAAGAGTACATGATCACGATGTGTGGACTAATATTCAAAATATTCCAGATGAAAGAATTTGGAGTATTCACAAAAAAAGAAAACAAAGTATGCAAAATGAGATTAGAAGAAATGTTAAAAATAGATTTATTTCTGGTGGATTTAGCTATAATGAAGTAAGTGAAATATTGAAATTTTTAGATCCAAATGTTTTGACAATAGGTTTTGCAAGAAGATTTGCCACATATAAAAGAGCAGCATTAATTTTTAAGGATGTTGAAAGATTAACTCAAATATTAAATGATGAAAAAAGACCAGTTCAAATTGTTTTTGCAGGTAAAGCACATCCTGCTGATATGGCTGGGCAAGAAGTTATTAAATATATTCATGAAATGTCTTTAATGCCTCAATTTAAAGGAAAGATTTTCCTTCTAGAAAATTACAATATAGCTGTTTCAAGATATTTAATTTCAGGTGTTGATGTTTGGTTAAATAATCCAAGAAGACCAATGGAAGCAAGCGGAACTAGTGGAGAAAAAACGGCATTAAATGGAATTCCTAATTTTTCAGTATCAGATGGATGGTGGGAAGAAGGATATAATGGTAAAAATGGTTGGCTTATTGGTTCAACAAAACATTATGAAATTCAAGAAGAACATGACTTAGCTGACAGCAAGAGTATATATCATATTTTAGAATCAGAAATTATACCAAAGTTCTATGATAGAGATGAAAAAGATGTGCCTGTTGAATGGATGAAAATAATGAAAAATTCTATTCAATCTATTGGACCAGAATATTCTACTTCAAGAATGATCATTGATTATTTAGATATAATATATATGCCTTTAATCAATCTTCACAATAATGAATTTACAAATTTAGAAAATATTTTTAAATATATTGATTGGAAGAAAAAATCATATAAAGAATGGGATAAAATTAAAATACAACAAAATAATAATATTAACAAAATAACATTAGATGCAGGTAATGAACATAAAGTAAGTGTTAAAGTAAATTTTGGTAGAGTTGATTCTCAAAACGCTGAAGTTCAAGCCTATATAATAAAAATGAACGAACAAAATGATTTAGATTTAGAGAAAATAGTAAGTCTTAAAAAGACAGGTGAAGATACAGGTTGGTTTATTTATGAAGGAGATATTGTTCTTGGCGAGGGAGGCAATTTTGCATATACTTTTAGAGTTGTACCAAAACATAAGATGTTATTAGATCCAGCTAATATGGACTTATACAAATGGTTAAAAAAATAAAGATAATCAGTTTTAATGCTTATTGAAGGATTATAAATGAGTGGGAAGAAAGTAAACACAACAATAGGAATAACTATTATATTATTGGCAATATATTTGATTATATTGCCTATTAATATTGATAGTTTTAAAGACTTTAATAGATATGAAAACATAGTTGTAAATATAATAAAAATTAGTCAATATGTTTTTATTGAATTTCTATTTATAGTTTCTATTGTTTTTGCAATTGCAAATAAAAAGGAAAATGGGCTTAGAAATTCTTATTTATTATTTCCTTTAATTATCCTATATCTTATTATACCATCGCCTTTTTTTGCTGCTATAGCATTGATTTCAGGTCTTTTAATTATATATTTTACTTTCAAGAAAAACTATGTTTCAATTGATTCGTATTTTCTATTTTCTGTTTTTTTGATTTTAATAGTAATATTGTTAAGCTTTATTATTTCAACTTTTTTCTTAAAACCAATTGCTAATATATTCCAAAAAGAAATGGAAAGAAATATAGGAATTACAAATTATGATGAAAAGTTTTTTGAATATATAGTGCCAATTGAAGATGATTCACCATATATTAATTTAAATATTAAAAAAGAAGGTCGTAAGGTGTATGGATATATTGATAATACTGGCAAAACTACAATACCCTTTGAATATGACTTTGCTACACCTTTTTATAGAGTAAAAGCATATAATAAAGAATTTTTAATTGCTGCAGTTTCTAAAGATGGGATTACAGAAGTTATATTAAAAAATGAAAGACTAGTAATGTCATATGTATCAGAGTTTGAAACATATGACTATGTGCAAAAAATTCAAGAATTTGAAACAATTTTAAAAGATGTGTTTAAAGAAAAAGAGATAGTAACTGAAATTTCAAAAAACACAACAAATATAATAGCAAAAAAAGTTAGTCCTAAAGAAAAAAATCAAGATTATACATATAAATATCAACTTAATGATAAAAAAGATATATTAATTTATGAATCTGAAGTAGGCAATCCTACTAAATATATTATTAGAAATAGAAACGCTCCATATGCTGAAATGAAATTAGAAACAAGTAATTTAATATATGATGAAGATTATTTATATACATTTAGGAACAACACCATTCCTTTTTATGATAGAGACAGGAATGAGCAGGGTTGGTTTATGGAAGATGGAGAAAAAATCACAATAACTGGAAATGCACAAATTATGGATGTAGAAGAAGATAGGATATTGATAAAAAATCATAGTAAAAATACAGCTTATTTTATAGATTATAATTCTAAAGTTTTATCTCCTATTTTTAAAGATGTTATTGTAGATGGTGATAGATATTTAATTAGAACTATGGCAGACAAATGGATTATTACTGATAAATCATTTAGAAAGATATTTAATGAAGAATTTGATATTGTTAATACAAACTTAATATCTGCAGGAATTTATTTATTAGCAAATATACCCGAAGAATTATCTTTTAATGAGTATAATTATGTTGAAATACAATACATGGTAGTGACTCGTAAAGGGCATATGATACTTTCTCAAACAGATCATATTCATAATATTTATTATAAATTTGAAGGGAATAAAAATAATAAAGAAGATATAGAAGTATTAAGAGATGATTTGAAAAGCATACAATATATAAATTTTGGTGATAAATTCTATAAATATGATGAAGAAAACTTTTAGGTAAATAAAAAGGCTTGTACAAAAGTAATAATTAGGATAGAGATATGTAAGAGGAGGGATTGTTTTTGAAAGCTAAATATAGAGATGGACTTGCGGAAGTTGATATAATACTGGGCTTTGCTGACCAAGAATCTTTAGATAAAATACCTGAAAGTTTTAAAACTTTTATAATAGAAAATAAGTCAAAATATATTTCGAAAATCGATCCTCAAAAAAGCTTAGAAGAACAAAAATTATTATATGAAACAAAAGTTATACTATCAATAATGTATAGAGATTATTGGTCTTCAGAAGAAGAAAGAGAACAAATACTTTTAAATGAAAAAGAAGAATTAGAAAAAATAGAAAATCTTTCAAAAAACAAATATAATTATGAAAACTTGTTTAAAAATGCACAAAAGATACAAAATATAGCTCAAGAAGAAACTGAGGATGAAGGAAGCTATAAAAGTTTAATGATAAAAGAGAGCTTGTTTGAAAAAATCTTGAATAAAATAAAAAGTTTTTTTAAATTAGGAAATAATAATGAGTAAATTTAAAGAAAAGAATTTAATAATTAATTTAAACAAAAAGATTTATCAGTTGGATGAATTAGAGGACTTAATAATATTAGTATTGGGACAAGATTATTTAAATTTAAGCGAAATAGAGAAATTCACAAAAAGATATACTTCCTTGCTTCCATTTTCTATAGAAAACAAATATTTGCTTATTGACTCAAGAAGAGGAATTATTAAGAGTGAAAATATATTTGAAAATCAAAGAACTTATAGTATAGTAAATAGCTTGTTTATAGATGATGAGATTGTATATTTTCTTTCATTATGTAAAATAAATCAAATACAAATACTAGAAAAAGTAGGAGCAAATATTTTTGCTAATAATATAAAAATAAATGAAATCAAGAGTAATTATATTTTGATTAATCATTTTGCTGATAAATTATTAAAAGATTATCTTAAAAATAATAAAATAATTGATTAATATAAGGAGAAAAGGGTGACATTTGCTGAGCTAAAGCGAATAATAGAATTAAGTGATAAAGAAAAGTTAAAATACTTAAATGATTCAGAAATTGTATTATACACATATGACAAGGCAAGAATTGTATCATCATTGCAAGATGATGATTTAAAGATTGGTTTTTTAGAAAATTCCAATCTGTTTTTTAATTCTCAGCAAAAAGAAATGATTATATCTTCATTACAGAAAGATGAATTAAAAGAAAAATTTTTAGAAAAGTTTATTGGTATTTTTGATAGTGATGAAATTGCTAATATAATAGAATCGTTAAAAGAAAATTCATTAAAAATACATTATATAGAAAAATTTAAAAAGGATTTAGATAAATTTCACAAAACAAAGATAATACAATCGCTTATCAATGGAGAATTCGAATTTTATAATTTAGACAAAAACACAGCTAATCTAGACTTATTTCAAATAGCACAAATAATATCATCTTTTTCAGATGATAAGGCCAAACTAAAGAGTTTAGCAAGTTTTAAAAATAAATTTAGAAGCGAAAATATAGCATTAATAGTTAAATCTTTGCAAGATGATAAATTAAAATTAAAAATAGTAAAAAACAGAGAAATGAAAATAAATTTCTTTGATGAAATTAGTATAGTTCAGTCTGTAAAAAGTGACAGACTTAAAATAAAATATTTACAAAAAACAAGACCAAATTTTGATTCATTAGGTAAAGCTTTTATAATAGGGACATTTTTAGATGATCAGTTGAAAATACAATATCTAGAAAAAGATAAAGAAATTTTTGATGGAGATGCTAAAAGCGAGATAATAAGATCAATTAGTGATGATAAATTAAAGTCAGAATATTTTAAAAAGTATGAAAGTGATTTAACTTCATATAATAAATTAGAGATAATTAGTTCTTTTAATGAAGATCAATTTAAAATTGACTTCATGGATGCTTATAAAGATGAAATACTTGACAAAGATAAAGGAACTATAATAAGCCTTTTAGAAGATGATGATCTTAAAATAGGTCACTTAAGAGAGTTAAGCACTATTTTAGGCTCAGTAGAGAAAGAAACTATAATAAAGTCTTTGTCTGATGAAGAGAAAAAATTAGATTTAGTAATTGAATTTCAAGAATATCTAGATAAATATGAAAAAAGGAATATAATAGAATCATTTGATAGTGAAAAACTTATTATGAACATCTTAACTAATCCTGAGATGAACTTTGAAGCTTCAGAAAATAGTAAAATAATTGAATTGTTTAAAAGTGATGAATTGAAAATTGCTGCTCTATATAATCTTGAAATTGATTTAAAATTAGAACACAAAATAAATATAATGAAGTCTATTAAAAATGATGAGCTTAAATTAGATTATGTAAGCAATTTAAATTTAAAAAATAATAAGGCGGATCAAATATTACTTTTATGCACTTTAAAAGATAAAAAGAAATTAGAAAATAGTGGTATATTTCCAAATAATATACAAACCAAAGCTTTAAAACTACCTTCGGATATAACAATTGGGATAGAGCTAGAAGCAGAAGGAGCTAATGCTCGAGGTTTATTGTTTATAGGAAAAGTATTTAATGAATGGAAGACTGTACCAGATACATCTTTAAGAGACGGAGTAGAAGTTATAAGTCCTATTTTACGAAACACAAAAGAAGATATGCAAAAAATAGATATGATGTGTCAAATTATGCAATCTTTGGACTTAACTACAAGTCAAAGATGTGGTGGTCATATTCATTTTGGTGCTGACTTTTTAGGAAAAGATTTGAAAGTTTGGGAAGCATTTTTTACAATATATAATGAATGTGAAGAAATTTTCTATAAAATGTCGAATGAAGAGGGTGAAGTCCCAAGAGAAAGAATTTCAAGATATGCTGATAAAAGTAATCATGTGTTTTCAAATATATTTAAAACTGGAGAAATAAATATTAAAACTCAAGAAGAATATGATTTTTTAATGGAAGATTTACAGTTAACAAGAGATAGAGGAGTAAATGTAATTAATTTGTGTGAAGGTGGATTAAACACAATAGAGTTTAGAATGCCAAATGGTACTTTAAAGCCTAATATTATTAAAGAAAATATATATCTTTTTGCTTCTTTATTAAAAGTTTCAAGGGAAATTTCTTTAGATCCAAAATATAAAGAAGAAGAATTTGAAACAATAAAAGATAAAAATTTGAGTGAGGCTGAAAAAACGGAAGTTCTTTTAAATATACTTTTTGAAGATGAAGATGAAAAACAAATATATAGAAGGAGATGGGATTCTGTTAAAGACCATGCAGTATTCGATAAAATAAAAGCAACAAAGCCTACATTTAAACGTGGAGACTATTCTATGAAAAAAGAAACAGCTAAAATGCTTGAAGAAACTAGCATAGAAGATAGAATGGATTTCATTCAAGAAGTAAAACAAGAAATAAATAAATCACTTGATGTAGAAAAACAAAATGATCAAGAAAGAGAATAAAGCGATAGAAAGTTAAAAATAAACCCTTATTTAATTAAAAAATATTTATAGAAAAAGCATTTTAAATGTTGCTTTTTAGTAACAAATCGGTTATACTATAAAATAGATGTTTTTTAAAGGAGTTTTTAAATGAGAAATCGTAAGGACAATCAAGCAATTAAAAAAATTAAACATTCAGATGTAGAATATGCTATAGACCAATATTTATTGGCTAAAAAAGCTAAGGGAGAAAAACCTTTAAGCATAGAAGAAGTACTTGCTAAAATGCAAGGGCATGTTGATGCACAAAGTAAAAGCAGAAAAACTAACACAAAAGAAACTACAGATGGTAGGGAACTATAATTTAAACTTAATTATTACTATCGGGAAAAATAAAACAAAGACATTTCAAATGTCTTTTTTGTTTTGCTTAAATTGATTATTAAATTGTTTGCTTATATAAATTAAGATTTATGATTTATATGTAAAAAAGAAGAGAAAACTAAATCAAAAGTTATAAAGCTTAGGGAAATAAGAAATGTAACAGAAATGAAACATTTAAAAGCTTAAAAAAACTTGAAAAATAAGACAAAAATTCATATAATAAAAGTATCTAAATCTTTTAGGAGGAATAGATGGATTTCTTTTTCAAAAGGCCAGGAATAGTTAATGTAAGGATGGTAATAACTGAAGAAAAAATCTTATCAAATATTGATAAGGTTAAAAGTCTTATTAATCCACATAGTAAAAAACTTATTATTAAATTAGAAGATGATGCTTACTTTAAAGATTTGGTAGAATCAATAACTACATATTTTAAAGAATATCCTAATAAAAAAGAATTCCCTACAACTGTGTATAGAGTAGCATATGATTTGGTTGAATATTCTACAGCACAATTTGAAGAAAATACTAAAAAATTAGAAAAATTAATGCGCTCAAAAGAAGAGAATATAAAATTAGCTCAACTATTGTCTGAAGCAAAAACTACAGTGACTGAAAAAGAAGAGGGATGGGTAGAAAAAGTTGGAACATATACAGGTAAGTTTTCAGCACCTGTTGCTAAATCTTTAACTGTTTTAGCTAATTCTGCAAAAAGATCAGCAGAAGAACAAAAAGAAGCATTGAACAATATAGAAACAAGTATACAAAATTTAGAATCAAATCTTTTTGTTGAAATTGATTTGGAAAGAATAGAAGATAGCTCTAAAGCTTTAAGCTATATAGGTATTGAAATTGCAGAAGCATTAAAATTTATTCCAACACCTATTGAGCAAATTATTAAAAATACAAGTTTCCCGCAAGATGACGATGATGATACACCAAAAGCTGGAGGTGGTGGGAAACCTAAAATAGAAAAAATGCCAGAAATAGAAGAAGTTAACTTACCTAAAGAAGCATTTTTTGAACAAACAAGATTTGAAATACAACCTAGTCTTTGGCAAAAAATTAAAAATAGTAAATTTATTAGATCATTAAGATATATATTAAAAATAAGAGTGGTTTTAGATTACCCTGCTTTACCAGAAGGTAATATTCAAAATCATTAATTAAAAATTGAAAACAATTATGTATTAAGAGGACTTAAATCCTCTTTTTATTTTGTTCCATAGAAACATTGTATATCTTGATTTAAAGTATAATTAATAATATATTTAATTATAGAAGTAAGTAACAAAGAGTTGGGATACTATGAGAATATTTTTAAATAATAATATTAATTTAAATGGTGAAGAATATCTTATTGAAAATGAAGAAGATAAGAGACATATACTTCTTGTAATGAGAAAAACTGTAGGAGAATTTCTGGAAGTTGTTGATTCTAAAAAAGAGGTATATGAAGCTCAAATAACTAATATAAAACCTTTAACAATTAAACCGATTAAAGAATTAATTTCTAATGAATCAAATGTTCAAATTGATATTTTTCAAGGAATTCCTAAATTAAATAAAATGGAATATATTATTGAAAAAGCTGTAGAATTAGGAGTTATGAATGTTTATGCCGTACAGATGGAAAGATCTGTAGTTAAACTACAAAAGAAAGATGTAGACAAGAAAATAGAAAGATGGAATAAGATTGCAAAATCTGCTGCTCAACAATCAAAAAGAAATATTATTTCTAAAATTCAATATATAAACAAAATACAAAATATTGATTTTAGTAAGTATGATTTAAGCTTATATTTAGATACTAAAAGCACAGAAGATAAATTTAAATTAAATTTACTAAGTGATGCAAACATAAAAACAATAGCAGTTGTTATAGGACCTGAAGGTGGTTTTTCAGATGATGAAAGAAAATATTTGTATGAAAAAATAAAATTAATTAATTTAGGACCAAGAATTTTTAGAACTGAAACAGCAAGTGCAGTTATTTTATCTTTATTACAATATTTACTTGGAGATTTTGAAGATTAAAAGTTTTCTAAAGTAAGGAATGAATGCCTATAATGCTTGAAAGAATATAAAAAATAGAATACAATTTTTGTATAGGAGGCTTGAATGAATAAAAGTGATTTTGATGAAGAAACAAATGAATTATTAAAAAACAATACGGTTAAAAATAAAAGAAAAAAAGATTCTAAATTAACTAAAGAAGAAGAACAAATTGTAAGAGATTTAAATATTACTCTTCCACCAAGACTTAAAAGAGAAAGAACAAAAGTACAATTAATGGAATATTGGAAAGCTATATTTATAGCAGCATTAACAATTGTAATGTTCTTTTTTTATTTTGAAAAATCAATAATTAATATTTGGGCATTGAGAATTATAGAAATTTTATTAATAAGTGGAGTTATATTATTAGCTGAAAAACTATATCATGATTTTAATAAATCTCAATTTCTTTTGCTATTAGAAACAATGATTTATGCTTTTGCGTTATTAATATGTTCTGAAATGATTCAAGGACATCCTATATTTAATGGTAATTCTTTGCTTATTCTATCTTTTTGTTATATAATATACTATATAGTTAAAGGATTAATACAATCTCGAATAGTATATGTTGAATATATGAGATCAAGATCAGATATTAAAGAAATATTAAAAGATAATAGAGAATCATACATCTAATTGGAGGGAACAATGATAACAGAACCAAATACAGAAGAATTAAGAAAAAGAGTTAATGATACTTATGAATTAATAGTGCTAGTTGCTAAAAGAGCTAGAGAAATACATCAAGGAAGTGAAAAATTAACAATATTTAGACATCAACATCCACTTACATTAGCAGCTCATGAAGTAGCTGAGGGTAAAGTGTATAATGTCGCAGAACTTGAATAAAAAATAATAAACGAAATGGATGGATTTTAGTATATAGCAAATTTGCATTATAATAAAATCTATTTTCATGTAAGGAGAATTTATGCTTATAATTTTATCTGGAGTTGCAGGCTCTGGGAAAGATACAATAAAAGTAGAATTAATGAAAAGAAATCCAAAATTAGGTACTATTAAATCATATACAACTAGGGCACCTAGAGATAATAAAGATGATTTAGATAGATATTTTTTTGTTTCACAAGAAGAGTTTGTTGATTTAATAGAAAAAGAAAAATTATATGAATATTCAATTCATCATGACAATTATTATGGTACTTCTAAAGATGAGTTGGATGGACAAATAGCAAATGGAAAGATTGTAATTAAAGACATAGATGTAAATGGAACGAGAGAATTAATGGATATATTTAAAGATGAGCTAAAAACTATATCAATATTTTTGAAAGTAAAAAAAGAAGAATTATATCAAAGACTATTAGATAGAGGTGAAACTCCAGAGAATGCAGAACGAAGGCTTGCAAGACTAGAATATGAAGAGTCAATGTTAACAATGTATGATTATGTTGTACATAATGATAATTTAGAAAAAACTTTAAATATTATTGAAAGAATAATAGAAGAAGAATATAAATTAAAACAATAAATTTAATAATGAATTAAAGGTAAGAATAAGTGTATGTAAAAGTAATATTAAACACAAAAACATTAGATTTAAATAAGACTTTTGATTATAAAGTACCACATCATTTAAAGGACAAGGTAGTTTTAGGATCAAGAGTTTTTATTCCATTTGGGAAAGGCAATTCTAAAAGAGATGCTTTTGTATTAGATATTATGACAAAATCAGAATATGCGACAAAAGAAATATTAGAAGTTTTAACAGGTGAACTACTATCTGAATCTAAAATTAAACTAGCAAAAATAATGTCTAAAAGATATTTTTGTAATTTATCTTCAGCAATAAAATTAATGTTAAATCCAGGATATCGAAAATCCTCAGATAATATTATGAAAGAATTGGAAGAAAAACATATAGTTTTTAATTATTTAACGGAAAAAGACCTAGAAGAATATCTTAAAATATATAAAGAAAAAAGCAATAAAACATTAAGGATTACATCAAAACAAAAAGAAGTTTTAGATTATGCAAGAAAGCATTTTAAAAACTTAAGAAATAATGAAGGTAATAATGAAGACATATATAAAATATTAGAAAAAGATTTAATAGAAAACATAGCTATAAGTATAAGTGTTATTAATACAATGATTAATAATGGAATTATAAACAGAATTTATGAATCAAAAAAAATAGAGGGATATAAGTTTAAATCACATATTGCAGATACTAAGAAAGTTTTAAACAAAGAACAAAAGGAAGCATATAATAAAATAATATCTTCTATCAAAGAAAAAAAATATGAGGAATATTTACTTCATGGAGTAACAAGTTCTGGTAAAACAGAAGTTTATTTACAAATAATAGACTATGTTTTAAAAATGAATAAAACAGCAATTGTATTAGTGCCAGAAATAGCCTTAACTCCTCAAATGATTAAAAGATTTACATCAAGATTTGGTGAAGAAAATTTAGCAATATTGCATAGTAGATTAACTGACAGAGAAAGATTTGAAGAATGGATAAGAATTGAAAAAGGAGAAGCTAAAATTGTTATTGGAACAAGATCTGCAATATTTGCTCCAATAAATAATTTAGGAATTATTATTATTGATGAAGAACATGATTCGTCATATAAGTCTGAGATTACTCCTAAATACCATGCTACTGAAATAGCGAGATATTTTGCTAAAACTGAAAACGCAGTATTATTATTAGGTTCAGCTACACCTTTAATAGAAACATATTATAAGACACAAATTGGAAAGATAAAATTATTAGAATTAACAAAACGTGCTAATAATGCAAAATTACCTAATGTTGAAATTATAGATTTAAGAAAAAGTAGGAATATATTATCAAAAGAATTAATATCTAAATTAATAGAAAGTAAAGAAGACAATAAGCAAAGTATTATATTTTTAAACAAGAGAGGATATTCAAGACTTTTAATTTGTGATGATTGTGGACATACAATTTCTTGTCCTAAATGTCAAATTAATTTAAGATATCACAAACAAGAAAATATTTTAAAATGTCATTATTGTGGATATGAGCTTTTAATGCCAAAGTCATGCCCAAAATGTAATGGTATATTAAAGCAAGTTGGCATAGGAATACAGCAATTAGAAGAAATGTTAAAAAAAGAAATTGACAATTTAAGTACAACAAGACTAGATTTTGATTCTGTAAAATTAAAAGATTCACATGGTAAAATTTTAGAGGAATTTAAAAACAATAAAATTGATGCATTAATAGGAACCCAAATGGTAACAAAGGGTCATGATTTTCCTCAAGTAAATTTATCATCAGTAATATTAGCGGATAATATGTTAAATATAGAAAATTATAGAGCTAATGAGATGTCTTTTCAAACATTGGTACAAATAATTGGTAGAGCGGGAAGAGATGAATTAAATCCTGGTATTGCTATTATTCAAACATATAATCCAGATCACTATATTATTGAATTAGCTCAAAAACAAAACTATAAGGATTTTTATGATTCTGAAATAGAAATTAGAAAAATGTTAAAATATCCACCATTTGTGGACATACTTTTAATATCAATTTTTGCAGATACAAATGAAGATGCAGAAAAAACCATCACAGATTTGTATAGATTATTAAATAAAACTAAAATACATGATAATATACAAATTTTTGAGCCACAAGCATATAGAGTGACTAAAATACAAAATAAATATAGGTGGAAAATAATCTTAAAATTAGATTTAAATAATCAAATATCTTATTGGATTAATAAGGTAGTAAAATTTATTAAAATACCTAAAGGAACAAATATTATAATTGAATTAAACCCTTATAATATATAATAAAATTGCTAATTATGAGCAATTTTGCTATAATTATTATAATAAAAAAGAAAGAAGAAAAATGGCAGTATTTACAAAGGTAGTAGAAATAGCTCAAATAAGTTTAATTGTTATAACCAATATATTTTGGTTATATCAGTTTATTATTGCTCTTGCAGCATTAGTTAAAGTAAAAGAAAAACCTTTAAAGATAGAGAAAGACCATAGATTCATGATAGTAATACCAGCACATAATGAAGAAGCTGTTGTAGGTAATTTGGTAGACTCTATTATGAAAATAGAGTATCCTAAAGATTTATATGATACTTATGTTATTGCTGATAATTCTACTGATAAAACAAAAGAAGTAGCACAAGAACATGGAGCAATTGTTTATGAAAGAAATGATCTTACAAAGAAAACTAAGGGTTTTGCATTGGATTGGTTTTTAACAAAAATAATGCCCACATTAGAAAAAAAATATGATGCAATGATTGTATTTGATGCAGATAATATTGTTGATTCAGAATTTTTAAAACATATGAATATATCATTATGCCAAGGTGAAAAAGTAGTTCAAGGATATAGAGATATTAAGAATCCAACTGATTCTTGGGTTTCAGGGGGATATGCAATATATTATTGGATGATGCATAGATTTTTCCACTTAGCTAGATATAATATGGGCTTATCACCATTATTAAATGGTACAGCTTTTATGGTTAATATGGAATTAATTAAAGAAAAAGGATGGAATACAAAAACTTTAACAGAAGATATAGAGTATTCTTTATTAACAGTTATTGAAGGTCAAAAATTAGGATGGCAAAGAAAAGCTATTGTTTATGATGAACAACCTACAGGTTTTGTGCAAAGTTGGAAACAAAGGGAAAGATGGACAACAGGACATATACAATGTTTAAGAGCATATACCAAAGATTTAGCTAAGGCTACAGCAAGATGGAAAACAATGACAAATTTTGATATGTTATTATATATTTTAGGTGTTCCAATGTTCTTGGTTGCCATAGTACTTGTATCACTTAATTTTGCATTATATTTTCTTGGACAAATGGGAAAAACAGATTTATTTATAAATGTGTTATTATACTTCTTTACAATAGTTATTATGCCTCTTCTAGGAGCGATTCTTACAGTTATAATAGAAAAGAAATCATTTAAAAAACTATGGAAAGGTATATTAGGTTTTCCAGTATTTATGCTTTCTTGGATAATGATTAATATTAAAGTTATATTTAAACCAACTAAAGCTTGGGAAAAAATAGAACATAGTGTTTCAAGATCAATAGATGAAATGGAAGATCATGGAGGAAACAAATAAGCCGGTGTGCTGGAATTGGTAGACAGGACAGACTCAAAATCTGTTATCTTTATAGATGTGTGGGTTCGAGTCCCACGACCGGTACCAAAAAATACTAGGTATATACCTAGTATTTTTGTTTATTCTTTTCTTGATTTAATATTTAATTTTATTTTATTTAATTTTATTTAATTTTTTGATATTTTTTTAAAAAGTGTTAATAACAATCCCAATCAAATTCAGCATTTTCAAGTCTTTTTGCTTTTAAATCTTCTTCAGAAATTAATAACCAAGCTATTCCTGCATCACCTAAAAATATTTTGTTTATATTTAAATAACTATCAATTTTTATAATGCATTCACTTAGATGAGTTTTAGTTGGTTTGTTTGTTCTGGGATCATTTTGAGTGAAATCAGCATAACCACCAATTAAACCACTTTGTGGTTCAATATTGTTTAAGATAACATCAATAATGTTTTCTAAATTATCATCTGAACCGTATACTTCATGTAAAATTTCCTTTAAAATACCATTAAATCGATAATCACTAAAAGGCATGTATGCAATATCTGGTATTATGTTTAATTTCATTTCTTCCTCTATTACAAAAGTAGTTAAACCTATTTTTGTTAGATTTTTATTTGGCTTACTTGATATATCTTCAACATATTTTATTTTATATTCTACTGGATAACTAAGAGGGTTTTCTGTAAATATTTGTAATAATCCTGTTTTTGGATAATTTTCTAGATCAATATCTGCAAAGTTTATTTGTGCAAGTAATGGCATTGGTTTTCCTGAAGAATCTAGAGGATAATCTTCGTCTTCCTTCATATAAGGAAGTCCCCCTAATTTACTATCTGTGATTTCTGCTTTTTCTTCTGATAATGTATAAGAAAAGCACTGTTTTTTGGTCTTTTCTTTGAATTTAGTTATAACTAAGTTTAAATTTTTATCCATAATTTTCCCCCTATTCTTTTTCAATTCCCAATATTTTATCTATTTGTCTATATGCTTTATCAAAGTCATCTGTAGCTATTTCATAAACTTTAATATTATCAAAAGTTTTAAAGTAATCTGCTACTTTTTTATATTCTTCTTGTTGTTTAAGACTATTATCTATACTTACTTCTTGGTAGCTATGTTTATCATCTCTTTGTAAGCGAATTTTAAATAATTCAGGGTCTTCAAGATATAATGAAAAATAATAAATATCAAAATTAAGATTGTTAAGTTTTTCTGTTAATTCTTTAAAAATATCTTCAAAATCATATTCTTTATACCCTAAATTTGCATATACATAATCTGTAGGGAATGTTCTATCAAATAGTTCATTTAAACCAACACTTTCTTGTTCCTTTAAATAAGCCATTAAAGAATAATATCTTTGTATAGACTTTTCTCTTCCTGTTATCGTTTTGTCTTTTACTCCACTTAATCTATACAAGTCACATGAAGGGACCTTTTCTCTTAAATATGATGTTAAGCCTGACTTGCCAACACCTTGTGGGCCTTCTATTATAATTAGTTTAGATCTTTCCATATTTACCATCCTTTATTTTTTTCTTTTCAAATAAATTATACTTTAGAAAAGCAATAAAGTAAAACAAATTTAAAAAGAAAATGCAGTAAAGAGAATAAAATAAAAAAAATAAACAAGATAGATTTAATAGAGATAGTATGATATTTTGAGTATTAGTTATTATTGTATTTTATATAATAAATTGGTATACTAAATATAATTAGGGGGTTACTATGGCAAAGAAAAAAGAGAAAAAAGTGGAAGAAGAAAAAGTTGAAAATATTAATCCTGAAGAACAAATACAGGATGACTTAGAAATTTCACCAGAAGTAGTAGCTACAATTGCTGGTGTTGCGATATCTGAAGTTATAGGTGCTAACAGAATTACAGGATTTTTTGACAATATAACTGAAGCCTTTAAAACAAAAAATAAAGAAGGCAAGGGAATTAAAGTAGATATTAAAGAAAATAAATGTAAAATAGATGCAAATATTATTGTTGATTTTGGAACAAGAATTCCAGAAGTTGCTTTTGAAATACAAACAAGAGTTAAAAAATCTGTTGAAGCAATGACAGGTTTAGAAGTACGAGAAGTAAATGTTCATGTTCAAGGGATAAACATGGATGTAGAAAAAACAAAAGAAAATATTAAAGATGATGTAATAATAGAAAAAAATCCTAAGGAGGATGAATAATGAAAAAATTTGATAAATTTATTTTATGGCTGTTTTCACTAATAATGTTATTAAATATTGTATTTGTAGTATTATTATTATTTGATCTTTTTGGTGCACGTGAAATTTTAGAATCTGCACCAAAAACATATTATATGTTATTAAGTGTAGATAAAGATGTTGTAATAGGTTCAGCAATAGTTTTAATTGTGCTATTTATTTTATCGTTAAAAGGCTTTTTATTTCAATCAAAGACTAAAAAAGATAAAATTGACGGAATATTATTAGAAAACAATAATGGGAAATTATTAATTTCAAGAGAAACTTTAGAAAATTTAGTAAGAGATATTTCGAAAAAAATACAAGGTACAGAAAGTATATCTTCTAAAATACATTTAGATGAAAACAATGAAATAGTAGTTAATATAAGTGCTGTAGTATATCAAGATGCAATTATCAAGGAAGTAACTAAAAGAATGCAAGAAGATATAAAATTTGCAATTAAACAAGCTTCAGATTTAGAAGTAAGCGAAGTTAATGTGAATATTGATAAAATTTCTAATAAAACTAGCCCAGAAATGAAACAAAGAGAGGAAAAAGAAGAAATACCAACAGAAAAAGAAGAAATTGTGGAAGAAGAAGCTAAAGATGAAACTAAAAAAACAAAAGCAACGAAGGAAAACAAAGAAGTAAAAACTACAAAAGATATTAAGGAAACAAAGGTTCAAAAAGAAGATAAAACAACTAATAGCAAAGAAAAAACTTCTGAAAAAAAGGAAACAAAAACATCAAAGGTGAAAAAATAATGTTAAGCAAAACAGAAATAAGAGAATTAACTTTTAAATATATATTCTCTACATTCTTTTGGAAAGATCAAAAAAATTTAACTAAAATAGAGTTAAAAAACTATTTTGAAATTTATGAAATTTCAGAAGAAGATGCTACTGAAATATATAAAACAGTATATATAGTTCAGGATCACTTTAATTATATTAATGAATCAATAAAGAAAAATCTAAAATCTGATTGGGAAATAAATCGAATATCAAAAATAGATCTAAGTATTTTATTTTTAGCAATAGCAGAAATGGTTTATGAAAAGTTACCATATAAGATTGCTATAAATGAAGCAGTTGAAATGGCTAAGAAATATGGCACAGATTCTTCTGCTAAATTTGTAAATGGGATTTTAGCAAGTGTAGTTAAAGATGAAAAATTAGATAAATAAATTTAAATTAAGGAAGTAATGGAAGAAGTACAAATAAAACCTAAAACTGTATCAGAATTAACAGAATATATAAAACTAAAATTTGATGAAGATGAATATTTTCAATCTGTTTTAGTTGAAGGAGAAATTTCTAATTATAAAAGACATGTTTCAGGACATTTATACTTTACATTGAAAGATGAAAAAGCAGTTATTAAATCGGTAATGTTTAAATTTGATACTATTAATCTGAAATTTGAACCAAAAGATGGTGAAAAGGTAATTGTTTTTGGTAAAATTTCTGTATATCCCCAAAGTGGTTCATATCAAATATATGTAAAAGATATGAAGCAAGCAGGTATGGGAGATCTTTATCAGCAATATGAAGAATTAAAGAAAAAATTAGAAGCAGAAGGACTTTTTAGTCCCACACATAAAAAAGAAATTCCTTTTATGCCACAAGTAATAGGTGTTTTAACATCTAATACAGGTTCTGTTATTAAAGATATAATAAATGTAGGAACAAGAAGAAATCCTGGCATACATATTAGATTATTACCTGTTCCTGTTCAAGGTGAAGGTGCAGGCGCAAAGATTGCCAAAGCAATTGAATACATGAATAAACATAAATTAGCAGACGTTTTAATTGTTGGTAGAGGGGGAGGATCTTTAGAAGATTTATGGCCTTTTAATGAAGAGGTTTTAGCAAGAAGTATATTTAATTCTCAAATACCAATAATATCTGCAGTTGGGCATGATACAGATTATACAATAGCTGATTTTGTAGCAGACTTAAGAGCTCCTACACCGTCAGCTGCTGCAGAACTTGCTATTCCAAACATTATAGATGTCAAAAACACTATAGATGTATATAATAATAGATTAAAACAAGCACTTTTAAAGAAGTTAGAAAATTTACAATTACAATATCAGTCTTCTGCAAACAAGTTAAAAAGCCCACAAAGTAATATAAATGAATTAAGACTGAAGATAGACTATATTGTTTTAAATATTGTTAATAATATAAAGAATACAATTTTAAATCATCAAAATAATTTACATAAAGTAGATAATAAATTGAAACTAGTAAATCCTTTAAATATATTAGATAGAGGGTATGTATTAGTAGAAAAAGAAGGTAAAATTGTTAGAGAATTGAAAAAGCTTAAAAAAGGTGATTTAATAGATATAAGATCAAAAGACTGTAAGCGTGAAGCTGAAATAAAGTGAGGTGGAATATGGCTAGAAGGAAGTCAAGAAAAAAAAGAAAAAGTACTTTTTTAACAATTATTGTTTTTATAATAATAATAATTTTTGGTGCATTAGTGGCTAATTCAATAATGGATGGGAAACTCTTAAAAAGTCTTAAAATAGCAGATGAGAAAAAAGCAGAAGAAAATAAACAAGATGGAGTAAATCTTCCTGATGGGAATGATAAAGAAGAGCCAGAAACAAAAGAAGACGAAAAAGAAGTCTTTACTAAGAAAGAAGAAACTGCTTTTAAATTAGTTGACAAAACAACTGATGAGGAAAAACCTTCTACAGCTCCAGTTACAACAGATAGCAAGAAAAAACAAAAAGAAGAGGAAGAATTGGCTATAAAGGTTGCCAAAGAATTGTTTTATGGCGATGAAGGGGAACCTGAAGATACAAACTACTATTTTAGCTTATTAAGACGTGAATCTGATAATATACTTATTATAGAAGTTAGAGATAAAAAAACTACAAGAACTATAATTACTTATAAAGTAAATGTTCATAAAAAAGAAATAGAAGAAATAGTTTAAAATTAACATAGGAATTAATATAAAAATTAATAAATAAGAGAAGGATGTAATTATGGCAGATAAAAAAGAAAAAAGTTTTGAAGAAGAACTAGAAGAATTAAATAAAATTGCAGAAGAATTAGAAAAAGGTGAATTAACTTTAGAAGCATCTGTTAAAAAGTTCGAAGAGGGTATGAAAATATCTAAAAAATGTAATGAAACATTAGATAAAGCTGAAAAAAAGATTACAGAACTTGTAAATAAAGATGGGAAAATAGATGAAGTTGAATATCAAAGACAAGATGATTAATTGGTTAGATAATTAGTTAGTTACTCAGTTACTCAGTTAGTTAGTATAATCATTAAAGCTATATAATAAAATTTAAAGATAAAAAAAGAAAACTGTTATTAGTTTTCTTTTCTATTTATAAAATCATTCATTCATTTATTTATTTATAGAATCATCTATTCATTCTCAACATCTTTAGTATTCTCTATAAGATTGTTTTCAATCTCTTCGGTGTTTTCTATATTATTTCTTTCATATATTTTTTCATTTGGTATATCCTCAACTAATTTATATAATAGTTTTGTTGTAGAGAAATGAATTAAAGGTGTTAATACTACCATTAAAACTATAATGAAAAAATATTTAATAATTGGATTCTTATTTTTTAGATTTTCATTATTAAAATTTGTTTCCAAATTGTCATTACTTCCTTCATTTTCTTTATTAGTTTTCTCATTAAGTTCTTCATTTATTTCTTTATTATTTTCTTCCATTTAAGATCCTTTCTTAGTGTATTTGTCTATATATTCAAAATACATTCTACAATATTAATAAGTATATTATTAAATATATTATTAAATATATAATATCATTTATGTTTTAATTTTAACAGTGATATTACTAAATGCCAATTTTATATTACAAAAAGACATTATAATGTTGTAATCATTAATTATGAGTTACAATTTCATTAATTTTATTGACTTATGCGCCTTATAATATAAAATGAAACTATCAAACGAAGGAAAAATATGCGAATAATTACAGGAAAAGGCAAGGGCATAAAACTATTTACTAAAAAAGGTGAAACCACAAGGCCAACATCTGATAGAGCAAAAGAAGCAATATTTAGTATAATATCTGAAAAAATAATAGATTCAGAAGTATTAGATTTATATGCTGGTTCAGGCGCTTTGGGTTTAGAATCTTTAAGTAGAGGAGCATCTTGTGTAACTTTTTGTGACAATGATAAAGAGTCTGTAGAAATTATTAAAAAAAACATTACAAAAACGCATAATGAAATAGGCAAAAATGCTGAATTATATTATATTGATGCAGTGGATTATTTAAAAACAACAGAGAAAAAATTTGATTTAATATTTTTAGATCCACCATATGAATATAATATAGAGAAAATACTAAAGATAATTAAGGATAAAGAAATTTTAAAAGCTTCAGGATTAATAATTTATGAAACAGAAATAGATTTTGAAGAATTTAAAGATTTTACTATTATTGATAAAAGGAAATATGGAAGACCTTATATAATATTTCTAGAAGAAAAAAAGAGGTAAAAATGGAAGTATTTGAACTGCTTGACGAAATAGAAAGCTTAATAGAAGATGGTAGAAGTATACCATTTTCAACTAGACGTATTGTGGATGTAGAAGTTTTAGAGCAAATTCTAGAAGAAATTAAAAGAAAAATGCCAGACGAAATGAAGCAAGCTAAGTGGATTAAAGAAGAGAGAACTAGAATTTTACAAGAAGCTAACAAAGAAGCAGAAGATATAGTTAAAGAAGCTGAAAATAGAATCATTGAAATGATAGATGAACATGAAATAACAAAACAAGCATATCTTAGACAAGATCAAATTATTGATGAAGCTAAGAAGCATAGTAGAGAAATAACAGAAGGTACAAAAGCATATACTGATGAAATCTTATCAGAGGCTGAAAACAAAATAAAAGATTTAAGTGAACATTTAAATGAAAGCCAAAATCTAATAAATTCTGCTTTAAATACACTCAAAGAAAATAGAAATGAATTTAGATAGGAAAGCAGAGTGTCTTTCCTTTTATATAGGAGGAAATACTTGGCAAGAAAAAAGAACAAAAAAAGCATAGATGCGATATTCATTATTCTTTTAATAATATCTGTCGTAACAGCAATAATAATATATTTAAAAACAGGATATATTGGTGAAGTAATATCACCTGTTATTGGTGGTGCTGTCGGTTCGGTTAAGTATCTTATTCCAATTGGTGTTTTCTTTTTAGCTTTTGCTACTGCAAGAGAAGAGAAGAAATCATATACAACGAGAATAACGCAATTTATTTTAATAATAATTATTCTTTGTTCACTATTAACAATTCTAGAAATATCAAAAGAGAATATTTCAATAGATGCAAATATTATGAAAGTTATTGTAGATTCTTATGAATTAGGGAAAGTAGGAGTTGCAGGAGGAGCAGTAGGTGCCATAGTAGCAATACCTTTTGTAAAATTATTTGGCTTAGTAGGTGCAGGAATAATTTTAGCAGTTTCAGCACTTATTTTAACATTTACTACTTTTGCAGGTAGCCCTACTATATATTTAAGAGATAAACTTGATGAAAGAAGAGATTTAAGAGAAGAAAGATATAAAAGAAGAGAAAAAGAAAGAATAAAAAGAGAAAAAGAAAGGGAAAAGGCAAGAGCTAGAGAAGAAAAACTTAGAGAAAAAGAGGAATTAGAAGATCAGTTAAGATTTAATTTGGACAAAACCGTAGACTCAGAAGTTGAAGATAGACCGTCTTTTATTGAAAGAATGTTCTTGAAATCAAAAAATATGGGAGTAGACAATGATTCACACCATATAGAAGATAGTCCAGAACTAGATGCGAGTGCAACAATAAAAGGCGAAAAACGTTCTGATGATAAGAAAGAAGAAAAAAAGTTAGATATTGATGTTTCTGAAGGAGCATTATCTAATTTTGAAGTTACAGAAGAAGATAAAAATTATCTAAGTCCAGTACTAACATTATTAAGAAAAGGTAAACCAATATCTTTAACGGATTCTAAAAAAATGATAGAAAAAACAGCAAAAAAGATTCAACAAACACTATATAGTTTTGGGGTATCAGCAAGAGTAGATGATGTTTCTATAGGACCTGCAGTTACAAGATATGAACTTACACCTGCAGAAGGCGTAAGAGTTAATAAAATTGCAGGTTTATCTGATGATATTGCTCTTAATTTAGCTGCTCAATCTTTAAGAATTGAAGCTCCCATACCAGGGAAACAAGCAGTTGGTATTGAAGTTCCAAATGAAGTTAGAGAAATTGTAAGCCTTAAAGATGTTATTGAATCTAAAGAATTTGTTGAAGAAAAATCTAAAATAGCCTTTGCTCTTGGGAAAGCTACTTCTGGAGAATACATGGTTGCAGATATTGCTAAAATGCCACATATTTTAATTGCTGGCTCAACAGGATCTGGTAAATCTGTTTGTATAAACACTATTATAAATAGTATTATATATAATGCGAAACCTAGTGAAACAAAGCTAATTTTAATAGATCCAAAAGTAGTAGAACTTTCTATATATAATGATTTGCCACATTTAGCAGTACCGGAAGTTATTACAGATTCTAAACAAGCTTTAGCAGTTTTAAATATTGTTCTTCATGAAATGACTAGGAGATTCCAATTATTTGCAAAAGCTGGAGCTAAAAATATTGACAGTTTTAATGAAAAAAGTGTAGAAAAAATTCCGTATATTGTAGTAATAATAGATGAGTTAGCAGACCTTATGATGACAGCAGCCAAAGATGTTGAGGCTGCAATTTGCAGAATAGCACAAATGGGTAGAGCTGCAGGAATACATTTAGTTGTTGCAACTCAAAGACCTTCAGTTGATGTTATTACAGGCTTAATTAAAGCTAATATGCCAACAAGGATAGCATTTGCAGTTACATCACAAATAGATTCAAGAACAATTTTAGATCAAAGTGGTGCAGAAAAACTTCTTGGTAAAGGGGATATGTTGTATTATCCTATAGGTGCAACAAGACCTATTAGAGTACAGGGAGCATTTATTTCTGAAAAAGAAATAAATACTGTGATGAGCAAAATAAGAAGGAAGGAAGCACCAGAAGCTGCATATAGATTAATAGAAAATGCTGAACAAAAAATGGCTGAAAAAGAAGGAAAAGTTGATAAAGATAAAAAATCAGAAATTAAAGATATAAAACAAACGGATGAAGAAGATCGAGATTTAATTTTTGAAATTATTGATTTGTTTGTTGAAGAAGAGAGAGCATCAATATCTTTAATAAGAAGAAAATATAGGATGGGAGATTCTAGAGCTGGAAGAATTATTGATCAAATTGAAGAGATGGGAATAATCTCTAAACAACAAGGAAATCAATCAAGAAATGTGCTTATTTCAGGAGCTGAATGGCAAAGTTTAAAAGCTAAATTAGTTGAAGAATCTAATCAAGCAGAAGAAGACGATGAAGATGAAGATGTAGATGAATATGAATATGAAGACAATTAAGAATCTTTGAAATATAGATTTTATTAATAAAATGTTAACTATTAAAACAAGTTAGCATTTTTTATTTGTTTTTTAAGAATTTATTTGCATATAAATAATTTATTTATATACCAATAATTTATTTGTTTATCGATGATTTATTTGTTCCTAATTGCTTAAAATGTATTAAAATTTTCAATAAAAAATATTTTTATACATATTAGACAATACACTCAAAATTAAGTAAAATATAGTTAGCATAATTAAAATAAAATATAAATATAGTAATATATGTATAAATGTGTTTAAAGCCTAAGTTGAAAGATATACAAGCTTAAAAAAGGGAGGAATATTGAAATTATTTCTTGAATCATCAAAGAAATATAATAAAATTTTAGAAGAAATTCTTAAAAAGAAAAGCTTTTCTGTAGAAGTGAACAATCTTCTTTTATTAATTCTAAACCATTTAAATGATATTTATCCAGACTATGAAAAGGTTAAGGTTAATGTTCTAGATAAACATAAAATCATAATAAATTTTTTGAATAATATCAAAAACAATGTTGAATCCATAGAGATTATTAAAGAAAATATATTTGATATAAAAAAAGAGGATTTAGGTAAAACGGGAATTCAACCAATAAAGAAGCAAAATAAAGAATTATTAAAAAGAGAAGTAAATGAAAAAACAAAAACAATAGTAACACAACTATCTCCTACTGAATTATATCGTTCTATTATTGAAATACAACCCAAATATTTTTATATTAAAGATGAGTATGTTTTTAAAGATGCATTTCAAAGTATTTTAGAAGAGGGATCTATTTTAAATTCTATAGAAATTATGAGAGACTTTAGAGGTTTTTCTTGGTTTTCCAATCCAGCTTTAAAATTTCCATATATTAAAAATGTTTTGTATGAAAACTTAATATGGTTAGTAGGTGCAGACTTTATGTTTCAATGGCAAAATCAAAATATTAATCTACCTGATTATATTAAAGAAATAAAATTAAGCTTAATCAAACAATTTGGAGAAGCGCATGCTAATAAAGTATTAGATGCATTTTATGGGAGTATTTATGCGTATCCAACAGTAAAAAATAAAGATAAGATAGAAAAAGAAATAGCAAAAAAGAAAAAGATATTAGAAACTATGTCAGATTCTAATAAATTTTTAACAACTGTAAATAGACAAAAAAAAGCTTTAACCAAAAAAATATCTGGTATTGATTTAATGTTAAGTAATGATGAACTTTTAGTAGAAGGATTTAAAGAAAAGAATAAAAAATTACCTCAAAATAAAAAAATAACTTCTATAATACTATTTAAAGATATGATTGAAAAAGAAAGGGTTAAAGCATTAAATAAGTATGACTTATTAACCATGTTACAAAAACCTAATACATTTTTAGAATATAAGGAAGAATTAAAGAGACAAATAAGAACTTTTGATAAAAATAAACAATTACATGACTATATTGTTGAATTACAAGTAGCAATATTAGATGCAATGCTGTATAAGATGGAATTAGAAACAAGTTCTTCTAAAATATTATTAGATTTAAAAAGAATTAGATATTTTAAATTTTTAAAATTAGATGAAAAGTTAAGCATTAAAGATATTAAAAAATTAAATAAAAAAATTAAAAATATTGAAAAAATGCTAGTTACAAAACTTTGTGAACTAGGAACTATACAAATGTTGAGTTATGATATTGATATAAATTATGATTTAATTGCAACAGTTTTAGACACTAGAGTGTTGGATTTAGAAGATTTGTTTGTTGAAATAGATTATAAGCCAATGACATTAGGTATACGTATTTATGACAGAGATACTTTAGAGCAAGAAGAAATAATTAAAACAAATAGACAACCAGATCTAATTGTTAAGTTGAGAAAGAAAACAAGGCTTTTTTTATAAGGAGGAAATATGGAAGAAGAATTTAATAGTGAACATGAGGTTACAATAAGAATTACTGTAGGAAGAGATGAATTAATTAAAATATTAAATAAAAATGGATATAGCAAGACAGAGGACTTTGTTGTAGATGATATTTACATGATACCAGAAGAATTTAATGATATTAATAAATATGACGAAAGACGCATAATAGAAATGTCTGTTAGGATACGAAGCTTTATAATTGACTCGAAACTTGCAGCTGAAACTGAAGTAAGAAAAGAAATTGTTAAAAAAGACAAGGAATTTGATGATAAAAATAATATCTTAAATGAGTCAAAATATGTTTGTAGAATTAAAGATGTAGATGAAGCATTTGTTTTACTTAAAAAACTAGGATATGTTGAATTATTTAGATTAAAACAAGATACACAAACATTTACTAATGGAAAATACGAAATAATAATAAGTCAGGTTAATAATAGATTATATTTAGAAATAGAGAACAAGGATAATAAGGGGAATATCGTACTTAAGACTCCTCAAGAAATGATAAATCTAATAGAAGGATATAATATTCCACATGTTAAAGATGAATATTTTGCTCAAAAAGCAATAGATATAATAAGAGATATGAGAAATAAATCGTAAAAAAAGATAAATTTAAATAAATCGTATAAGATAAAAAAGATTTAAAAAATAAACAAAAATCAAAAGAAATATGGAGAACAAATGAAAATAACTTTTTTAGGTGCAGCAGAGGCTGTTACAGGATCAAATTTTTTAGTTGAAACAAATAATAAAAGGTTTCTTATAGACTGTGGTTTAATTCAAGGTAAAGAAATAGAAGAAGAGAGAAATTATGATGATTTTCTATATGATCCAAAATCAATTGACTTTATGATTTTAACACATGCACATATAGATCATTCAGGTAGGATTCCTAAATTATATAACGAAGGCTATAGAGGGCCAATATATGCCACAAAAGCGACTGTAGACCTATGTAGTATTATGTTAGCAGATAGCGGATATATACAAGAACAAGAAGCTGACTGGAAAAGCAGAAAACGTAAAAGAGAAGGAAAAAAACTAATCGAACCATTATATACTGCACAAGATGCTGTAGATTCTTTAGAATTATTTGAAAAGGTTTATTATAAAAATATCTATCAAATAGATAAAAATATTAAAGCAAGATTCACAGATGCAGGACATATGTTAGGATCTGCAATAGTTGAATTATGGATAACAGAAGATGGTAAAGAAGAAAAAATAGTATTTACTGGAGATATTGGAAATAATCAGATTACATTACTTGATAAGTTACAATTTGTAGATGAAACTGATTATTTAGTTATGGAAGCAACCTATGGAGACAGAATACACGAACGAAATGATGAAAAAGCTAAATTATTTTTAGAGATAGTTTCAAAAACTCTTAAAAGGGGAGGAAATGTTGTTATTCCATCTTTTGCAGTAGGAAGAACTCAAGAAATTCTTTATGAAATAAATAAAATAAAAGATAATTTAGATGAAGAACAATTACAAATATTTAAAGAGCAATATGAGGAATTGATGAATGCTAAAGTATATGTTGATTCTCCGCTTGCTATATCAGCGACTGAAATATTCCAAAGAAATATGGATTTGTTTGGAGAAGAAGTTAGAGAATATTTAAGTTCTGGTGATAACCCATTAGAATTTAAGGGCCTAAATTTTAGTAAAACTGCAGAAGAATCAAAAAGTTTAAACTTTACCAAAGAACCAATAATAGTAATTTCGGCATCAGGTATGTGTGAAGTTGGAAGAATTAAACATCATTTAAAACATAATTTATGGAATCCCAAAAATACAATACTTTTTGTAGGATATCAAGCTCCAGGAACATTAGGTCATGGCATTATAAGTGGTGAAAAAAAGGTTAAAATCTTTGGTGAAGAGATTGCAGTTAATGCAGAAATACAATATATCGAAGCTTATTCTGGACATGCAGATCAAGAATTTTTATTAGAATTCATATCTAGTTTTGAGAAAAAACCAAGAAATATATTTTTGGTACATGGAGCAGAAAATGCTTTAGAAAATTTTAAAAACTTGGTTATAGATATTTTCAAAATTGAAACAATTATCCCAGCTTTTGGCGATGCATTTATATTAAAAGATGGAGTAGAACGTTTAAGAATTCCAGATGATTTAATCTTAGAAAGAAGAAGATTAGAACAACTTGATACAGTTAGTACAATAGACAAAATTTCAACAACAATTGATAGATTGGTTGCAGAATTAAAAGAAAATGTTATAGAAAAAGAAGTTACCGAAGATGAGATAAGAGAAATATTGGATAAAATTAGCGACTTTAAGTCTAAAGTAGAAGATATTAAAAAATAATAGAAAGAATAAACAATAAAATAATAAAAATATTAATAAAATAATATTTCATTTTGATTTATTATTTTATTTTTGTTTGAAAAAACTAGTTTAATATTGTATAATAAATTTAGTTATTAACAGACATTAATGAAAATTAAACTGATAATAGATAATATTATAGTTAAACATCAAAGATTAAAAGAAAAGGATGTGTTTAACTATTAAGAACATTGAAAATTTTATAAAGGGGAAAAGAAAATGAATGAAGTATTAAAAACTATACTTATTCTTTTCGGCTCAGCTATAATATTTATACCCTTGGGTATGTTAATGTATAAATTGATTTTAAAAGCAAAGAAGAAAAATGCTGAAAATGAAGCTAAAAACATATTAGATAGAGCCAAATTAGAAGCTGAAACAGCGTATAAAAACGAAATAATTAAATCAAAAGAAGAAGCATTACACATTAAAAATTTAGCTGATGAAGAAGTAAAAGAAAGAAGAAAAGAAGTAAGTATTAAAGAAAGAAGGATAATTCAAAAAGAAGAACAGATTGACAAAAAAGAAGAAAGACAAGAAAGAAAAGAAAAAGAATTATACAACTTTGAAAATGAATTAATAACAAGAGAAACAGAACTAGAAAATTTAGAAGAACAAAAAAAGGAAGAATTACTTAAAATATCACAACTAACAAGAGATGAAGCAAAGTCTTTAGTTTTAACAGAATTAGAAAAAGAATTAACAGTTGAAAAAGCAAAACTTATTCAAGAACAAAAAGAAGCAATCAAAGCTAGTGCAGAAAAGGAAGCAAAGGAAGTAATTACTCATGCTATACAAAAATGTGCAGCAGATCATACTTCAGAAACAACAATTTCGGTAGTAAGTCTCCCAAGTGATGACATGAAAGGTAGAATTATAGGTAGAGAAGGAAGAAATATTAAAACATTAGAAACCTTAACAGGAGCTCAATTTATTATTGATGATACTCCAGAATCTATTACTATATCTGCTTTTGACCCTGTAAGACGAGAAATCGCTAGACTGGCATTAGAAGGACTAATTAATGATGGAAGGATCCATCCTTCTAGAATAGAAGAATTAGTAGATAAAGCAATGCTAGAGGTTGAAGAAACAATTCAACAAGAGGGTGAAAGAGCTATGTTAGAAACAGGAGTTTCAAAATTACCACCTGAAATTATTAAATTATTAGGTAAATTGAAGTATAGAACAAGTTATGGACAAAATGCCTTAACTCACTCTATTGAAGTTTCAAATTTAGCTAAAATTATGGCTGAAGAATTAGGTTTAAGAGCAGAATTAACAGCAAGAGCAGCCTTACTTCATGATATTGGTAAAGCGTTAGATCATGACGCTGACACAGTAGGAACACATGTGGAATTAGGAGTAGAAGTTTTAAAAAAGTTTAAAGAAGATCCGCTAATAATAAATTCTGTTGAATCACATCATGATGATGTAGAACCTCAATCAAATGAAGCGCTAATTGTAAAAGCAGCAGACGCTATATCTGCATCTAGACCCGGAGCTAGAAGAGATACTTTTGAATCTTATATTAAGAGATTAGAATCATTAGAAAATATAGCAAATTCTTTTACTGGAGTGGAAAAATCTTATGCAATTCAAGCTGGAAGAGAAGTAAGATTAATTGTAAATCCAGAAAAAATTACTGATGAAGAAATGACTGTACTTGCAAAAGATGTTGCAGAAAAAATTGAAAATGAAATGGCTTTTCCTGGACAAATTAAAATCAATATTTTAAGAGAAACTAGACAAGTTGACTATGCGAAACAAAATAAAAAACAGTGATATTAAAGAGTAAAAACTAAATTTGAAAATAATTAGGCAATCAATACGATTGCCTTTTTTATTTGTAAAAAATAATGAACCAATGTATAAAAGAAATTATTATAATATTTGTTTAAATTTTACAAATATATTGTATATATTGAAAAAACATTTTTTTCTTTATATAATATTTATATAAAGTTACTAAGGAGGAAAATAAATAAAGATATGGATGAAAAAGAAGAAAAAAAAGAAGTGAAAAAAGAGAAAAAAGAATTTAAATGGTCTGATAAACCTTTTGATGTAGAAGAATTTTATCGTAAACTAGGAGTATGGTTATTATTTCTATTACTTGTAATGATAGCTATTTTTGGGTCATTAATACTAATAACACAAAAAGAAATTTTAAATTTAACTGAGAAAAACTTTATTCATAAGAGCACAACACAAATAGTTAATGTAGATGAAAATTTTGATGTGCAAGAATAATTGATAAAATAAAAGTGGATAAAAAAAATATAATAGAAAAAAAAGAAATTAATTTTCGTGGTTTTAATATTCAAATATTAAAAAAGAAAATTAAAAATATTAATTTGACAATAAGAACAGATGGAACAATTAATTTATCTGTTCCTTTTAAATTGAGCGAAAAAGAAATATATAAATTTCTTCAAGATAAAAGAGAGTGGATTGAAAAAAACCATTCTAAATTTAATAAAATTGTATCTTTAGAATATAAAACGGGTGAAGTTATTGAATATTTAGGAATACAATATATAATTAATATAATAGAAACATATTCTAAAGAAAAAGTAGAATTAAATGGAGAATATCTAGACCTTTTTATTCTAAGAAAAAATAATAATAAAGATTATTTGAAAGCATATATTGATAATTGGTATAGAAAAAACCTAATTTTTATAGTGACAGATTTAACTGAAATATGGGCTGATCGATTAGATCTTAAAGTTAATGAAATTAAAGTAAGAAAACTTAAAAGAACCTGGGGAAGCTGTAATACCAAGAAAAAGAATATTACATATTCTTTAGAATTGGCAAAAAAAGATAGAAGACTAATTGAATATGTAGTGGTACACGAATTATCACATTTAATTCACGATAATCATGGAAAAGAGTTCAAAGAATTACTAAATAAATTAATGCCTGATTGGAAAATCAGAAAAAAAGAATTAAATAATATGAAAGTTGATAAGAATTAAAATGTTAAAAAAATTTTCGAGAGCAATATCAAGACCTTTAGTATCAATCTTAATGTTTTTGTATAGAATGAAGGTTATAGGCAAAGAAAAAGTAATAAAAGAAGGACCAGCTATTTTAGTATCTAATCATAGAAATTATTTTGATATTTTCTTTGTTATGTCGTTATATAAAGGTGAAGAAATTATTTTTGTTGGTAGAAGCAGTGTTAAAAGGAATCCAATTGGAAGATTTTTAGCTTGGGCATTTGATGTAATTCTAGTAGATAGAGATGGAACAGATATTGTACCATTAAAAAATATGATTCAAACAATTAAGGAAAACAAAATTTTAGGTATTTTCCCAGAAGGAACTAGGAAGGGACTACATAAAGGAGAATTTAAATCGGGTGCTGCATATATAGCAATGAAAACAAAAGTTGATGTTTTACCAGTGGCTGTAAATGGCCCATTAAAACCCTTTAGAAAAGGTAATTACTTAAAGGTTGGAGATAAATTTAATTTATCAACTATGATAAGAAAAGATAAAACAACAAAAGATAAAGATGAGGTAGAAAGATTAAACGAAGTTTTAAAGAATAAAATACTAGATTTAGTTGAAGATGGTTTTTATGATGACATTAAATAAATTAAAGAAAGATGCCCTAAACTCTAATATCCCTATTGTAAAAGATAATACTTTAAATGTGATTTTAGATATTATAGCAAAGAATAATATCAGAAATATATTAGAAATAGGGACAGCAACAGCTTATTCTGCTATTAATTTTGCTCTAGCAAATAAAGATATTAAAGTTTTTACAATAGAAAAAAATCAAAATAGATTTTTAGATGCTAAAAAAAATATAGATGAATTTAAATTAGAAAAACAAATAAAAGTGGTATGTGCTGATGCTAATCAATATTTAAGCACTACAACTTTTTTTGATGATTATATAAGTTTTCTTGAAGAAGATAAATTTGATCTATTATTTATAGATGCTGCAAAAGGGCAATACATTAATTTTCTTAAACTAGGATTAAAACATTTAAAAAAAGATGGCATTATAATTGCTGACAATGTTCTTTTTAAAGGTTATGTATTAGGTGAATATAATGAGAAAAAGCATAGAACCATAGTAAATAATCTTAGAAAATTTATTGATATTATGCAAGACAAGACTAAATTTGAAACCGAGATTTTAGACATTGATGACGGCCTTCTTTTTAGTCATAAAAAATAATTTAACACAAATGTAACATAAACGAAACATTAACTTAATGTGAATAATAAAGTTTTATACTTGTTTATACAATGTATTAATGTTATAAATAGTATTAGATAAAGAAAACAATTATATTAGTTGGGGAGAAGAAAATGAAAAAAAGTTTAAAAATTTTAAGCGTAATTATTATATTATTAATAGGATTTATGATTTTTCCTGCAAAAATTTATGCGACAGATTTAACAGAAATACCTGTAATAGGAGAAGAAGGAACAGGAACAGGTACAGGTACAGGTACAGGTACAGGCTCAGGTAGTACAATTATTCCTGTAAATGATGATAAACTTGCAGATGATAAAGTAGCAGATGATAAAGTATTACCAGATGCTGGATTTGATAGCAATATGGTATATATTATTGCAGCTCTAGCTATCTTTGCAGTGTTTGCATATGTTAAAGTTGTTAAATATAATGTAGACTAATATAATGTTTAAGATAAAATATTAAACAATTTGTACTTAAAAGATTAAGTTAAAATAAAAATATAATAAAAATATAAATAAACATGGATAAATTATTTATCTGTGTTTTTTTGTTTCAATAGATTTCATTAGGAAATATATTGAAGTTTTTAACATATTTGGCATATAAAAGCGGGAAATTCTTGACAATCAAGAATAAATGAGTTAAAATAAGTATGCATTAGATAGTAGAGGAGTGAGAGCAGATCTCACTCCTTAATTATATAAAAGGAAGGAAATTGAGATGGGATCAATTGATATGAAAGCATTGTTAAAAGCAATGGAAGAAATTGAAAAAACAGAGAATATCAGTAAAGAATTCTTATTAGATGCACTTAAATTTGCATTAGAAGCAGCATATAAAGAACATTATGACACTGAAGAAGATGTTAAGATTGTTATTGATGAAAAGAAAGGGCTTTTAAATCTTATTGTTGAAAAGAAAGTTGTTAAAAAAGTTGGAAACACAGTAAAGGAAATAACTTTAGAAGAAGCTCAAAAAATAGACAAAAAAGCTAAAGTTGGCAGTGTTATAGAAGAAGTTATTAAGCCAAAAGATTTTGGTAGAATTGCTGTACAAAAAGGTAAACAAATAATAATTCAAAAACTAAGAGAAAAAGAAAAAGATGTAAGATATGAAGAATATAGTTCTAAAATTGGAGAAATCATACTAGGAAGTATTCAAAAAGTAGGTAATGCTGTTGTTTTAGACTTAGGAAAATTAGAAGGAATAATGCCTCAAAAAGAACAATCACCAACAGAAGAATACAGAGTTAATCAAAAACTTAGAGTGTATGTTCAAGCGGTTAATAAAAACGATAAAGGAGATATTCAAGTTATTGTGTCTAGAACAAGTCCAGAATTTGTAAAAAAATTGTTTGAATATGAGATACCAGAAATTGCAGAAGGTTTAATAGAAATTAAGTCAGTAGCCAGAGATGCTGGAAGTAGAACTAAAATAGCAGTTTATTCTATGAATGAAAACATTGATCCTGTTGGTTCTTGTGTTGGACAAAAGGGAATAAGAATACAAAACATAATTAATGAACTAAATGGAGAAAAAATTGATGTTGTTGAGTGGAATGAAGATCCAGCAACATATATTGGTTCAGCCTTATTGCCGGCAGAAATATTAGCTGTTGATATTCATTCAGAAGAAACTTTTGCACAAGTAATTGTTCCTGATGATCAATTATCATTAGCCATAGGAAAAGGCGGACAAAATGTTAGACTTGCTGCAAATTTAACTTTATGGAAAATAGATATTAAGAGCGAATCTCAATTTAGAGAAATTATTGAAGCATTACAAGCTCAACACACTAATATTGAAGAAGACTTTGCTATAAGTCTGATGGAAGAAGAAGCAATGGAAGCTCTTAAAAAAGAAGAAATATTAAATGATAAAGAAGAAATAACAAAAGTGGAAGAAATAGAGGAAGTAGTAGAAGAAAAAGAATAATTTATGAGAAATAAAAAGAATATTAGAACATGTTTGGGTTGTTATATTAAAAAAGAAAAACAAGAAATGTATCGAATAGCAAATATAAAGAATAAAGATAAAGATGCAAATTCTAATGACAACACAAATAAAAGAACAAATAATATAATTTTTGATAAAGATCAAACATTTGGTGGTAGAGGAGTATATGTGTGTTCTATCGCATGTTTAGACAAATCTCTTGAAAGAAATTTTTTACAAAAAAGAATAAAAAGAAATATAAAAAGTGATAAGATTGAAGAAATTAAAGAAGAAATAACAAATGTAATAAACGAGGAATTAGCGAGGAAAAAATGAGTAAAAAGGATCAAAAAGAAAAAGAAGAAGAAAAATTAAAGCAAGACGAACCATTTATTATCCGTAGAGAAGTTATACTCAAGGATGATAAAAGTAAAAAGCCTGCTCAAACAGAAGTACAGAAAAAAGATACAAGGTCTGATTTGGGTAAGGTTCAAAAAAAGTCTTCGTCTCAAGACTATAATATTGTGTACAGAGAGAGAAAAGATAAACCTCTTTCTGTTAGTGAGCTTTTTGGTCTTCAACCTAAACCATCAAAAGAGGAAAAAGTTGAAAAACAAGAGAGAATTTCTTCATCTGATAAAAAACAATCTTCAAGAACTGTTGGTACAAAACCTAGAGAAAGAACTGCGAGAACAGATAGAGATACAAAAACTACCAGAACACCTAGAACTCCTAGAGATACTGATTTTAAACCAAAAGACTTTGATAAAGAAATAAAAAGAGGGAGAGTAGAGGTTGTAGGTAGAGGTAGAGGGAAAACAGATTCAAAGCCTGAAATAGAAATACCTTTGTTCAAAGATAATGAATTTGAAAGAGAAAGACAGGGTAGAGCAAGAGAAAAACAAAGAGAACAAAAACAAGAAGAGAGAAAACCTAAAGTAAGAAGAACTCCTGAAGAATTTGAGGAAATTGATGATGCAAAATTAGAAGCATTAAGAAGAACAACTGATCTTTCAAAAATGTTTGAATCTGGTCAGATGCTAGACTATTATGATGTAACTTTTTCAGGAAGAAGAAGAACATCAGCTATAAAAAAAGATAAAAGACAAAAGAAGAAAGAATTAGAAGATGCTTCAAAACTAGAAAAAATAGTTATTCCAGAAATAATATCAGTTAAAGATTTTTCAAAAACAATTAAAAAAACAGCTGCTGAAGTGCTAAAGAAACTATTAGATTATGGAATAATGACAACTATAAATTCATCAATTGATTTTGATACAGCTTTTCTTGTTGCTCAAGAATTTGGGATAGAAGCTGAAAAGAAAGTAGAAGTAACTTATGAAGAAAAGTTATTTGATGACACAGAAGACAAGAAAGAAGATTTAGAAGATAGACCACCAGTAGTAGTTGTAATGGGGCATGTTGATCATGGTAAAACTTCATTATTGGATGCAATAAGAGAAACTCAACAAGTGGAAAAAGAATCAGGTGGTATTACACAACATATTGGTGCATATCAAGTTAAGGTTAAAAATAGAGATGTAACTTTTTTAGATACTCCAGGACATGAAGCCTTTACGATGCTAAGAGCAAGAGGTGCAAAAATAACAGATTTAGCAATTTTGGTTGTAGCTGCAAACGATGGTGTTATGCCTCAAACAGTTGAAGCGATTAATCATGCTAAAACTTCTGAATTACCAATTATTGTTGCAATAAATAAAATGGATTTACCAGGAGCAAATCCAGAGAAAATTAAACAAGACTTAATGAATTATGACTTAGTTTCTGATGAATGGGGTGGAGACACAATATTTGTTCCAATTTCTGCAAAAGATAAAACAGGAATTGATGATTTACTAGAAATGGTACTACTTCAATCAGATGTTATGGAACTAAAAACAAATCCTAAAAAGCAAGCTAAAGGTTCAGTAATTGAAGCTAGATTAGATAAAAGTATAGGGCCTATTGCCACGCTATTAATAAGAAGAGGAACATTAAATTCTGGTGATACAATAGTTGTTGGAACTCTAGTTGGTAGAATTAGAAAAATGATAAATGATAAAGGTAAAGAAATTCAAAAAGCCACTGCATCTATGCCAGTTGAAATAATAGGGCTTAATGCTGTTCCTAAAGCTGGAGAAACTTTCTATAAAGTAAAAGATGAAAAAACAGCAAAACAATTAGTTGAGAGAAGAAAAAGAGAAAGTCGTGAGAAGAGATTAATGCATAATAATGCTGTAACATTAGATAAATTACAAGAAACATTAGCCCTAAACAATATGAAAACTCTTAATTTAATAGTTAAAGCAGATGTTCAAGGTTCAGCAGAAGCACTAAAGAATTCTTTAGAAGAATTGTCTAATGAAGAGATTACGGTAAAAGTTATTCATGCCAATACTGGTGCTGTATCTGAGAATGATGTTAATTTAGCTAAAGTATCAAATGGTATAATTATTGCTTTTAATGTTAGACCAGACACTATTGCTAAATCTGAAGCAGAACTTTTAGGAGTAGAAATAAAAACTTTTTCAGTTATTTATTCAGCATTAGAAGAAATAGAGAGTGCAATGCTTGGTATGTTAGATAAAAAATATGAAGAAGTAATTATAGGTACAGCTGAAGTTAGAAATCTATTTAAAGTATCAGCACTTGGTACAATTGCAGGTTGTTTAGTACAAAGTGGTAAAATAACAAGGAATTCACTTGTTAGAGTACTTAGAGATAATGTGGTTATTGCAGACACTAAAATTAGTTCTCTCAAAAGAGAAAAAGATGATACTAAAGAAGTTGCTAAAGGTTATGAATGTGGTATTCTTCTAGAAAAATTTAATGATATTAATGAATCGGATATATTGGAAGCTTATGAAATGCAAGAAGTAAAAAGAACGCTCCCACCTAAAAGAACAAAAACTAAAGCAGAAAGTGAGAAATAATTATGAGAATGTTAAAAATTAATTCTGAAATTAAAAAATTAGTATCAAAAATTATAGATACAGAACTAAATAATGCCAATATTACAGGTCTTATAACTGTACAAGCAGTTGAAACTTATGCAGATTTTAGTCATTCTAAAATTTATGTTTCAATATTAAATTCTAAAAACAAAGAAAATACACTAGAAGCATTAAATAAATCTAAGGGCTATGTTAGAACAAGAATAGCTAAAGAGTTAAACTTTAAGAAAACACCAAGTGTAGAATTTTTAATGGATGAAGTTATAGAAAGAGGACAAAGAATAGATGCATTAATTGATCAAGTGTCTAAAGAAATGAATGATAAAGATAAAGACTAAGTTTAAAATTAACTAAAATTAATTAAAAATTTTAAGCTTTTTATTAAACTTATATAAAAAAGAACTAGTTTAGTTCTTTTTTTATATTCCTATTGCTAAAAACATTAGTATTTAATACAATTAAGTAATATGACAATAATTTATAACAATTGATTAATTTATTAGTTCATTAGCTTATTAGTTTACAATAACTTATAAAAAATATTTTAATTAAGGTAAAAGAGGTATGTATGGAGTTAAAAGGAATTGAGAAATTAGAAGACATAGTAAATATTATAAATGAGGCGGAAAACATTGTAATTATTTCACATGAAGATCCAGATGGAGATGCAATTGGTTCTTCTTTAGCATTATATAATTATTTACAAGAGTATTTTCAAAATAAAGATGTATTTAAACCCATACAAATAGTTTTAAGAAAAGTTTCAGGAAGATTTGTTATTTTGAAAGGATATGATGATATAAAAGAAAATGTAGAAGGAGATATAGATCTTTTAATAGTATTAGACCTAAATGAAAAACATAGATTAGGAGAACTAGCATATACTGCAGACATAGCAAAAAAAGTATTAATAATAGATCATCATATTGGAGAACCAAATTTTGGGGATTATAAAATTTTTGATAAAAATGTTGCTGCCACAGCCTTACTTTTATCAATTATATATGATGAAATAAAAAAAGAAGTAGATTTGCCAGAGCCTAGCAAAGAAGTTGTAGAAGCAGCATTGGCTGGAGTGATTTCAGACACATCAGGCTTTAAAAATACTAATACAGATAAAGATGTTTTAGAATTTGTTGTTAAAACCATGGGATATGGTATAAATGTAAATGATATGTTTTTAAAAGTTTTAATAAATAAATCTAAGAATGAATTAGCATTAAATAGTTTAGTTCTAAATAGATTAGAATATTTCCATAATGATAGGATTGCCACTTCATATTTACTATTGTCTGATGATGCATATAGAAATAGAGATCATGGGGAACATGAAGGATTTTCAGATATTTTAAGAGACATACAAGGTGTAGATGTAGGAATATTAATTAGAGAAACTGAAGAAGGATTTAAAATAAGTATTAGATCTGAAAAAGATACAGACTGTAGAATTATTGCAGAAGCCTTTGGTGGAGGAGGACATAAAAATGCAGCTGGTGTAACTTTTAAAAACAAAGATTTAGAAAAAATTAAAAAAGATATTGTAGAAAAAACAGCAGAAACATTAGAACAATAAGAATATTAGAAAATAAGATATATAACAAATTAAAATAAAGAAGAATTTTAAATATGGATGGTTTAATATTAATTAATAAGGAAAAGGGATGGACTTCTTTTGATGTAGTCGCAAAAATAAGGAATACATTAAAAGTTAAAGTAGGACATACCGGCACATTGGATCCTATGGCAACAGGATTATTAGTCCTTTTATTACGGAAATGCTTGTAAATTAGAACAATATCTAGTTATTAAAGATAAATCATATATTGTTGATATAAAATTTGGATTAAAAACAGATACAGGAGACATCACAGGACTTAAAATTAGAGAAGAAGACTTTGATTTGTCTAGTTGTTCCATAGATGAAATAAAAGACCTGTTAAGAGGTTTTGAAGGCAAACAAACACAAGTTCCTCCAAGGTATTCTGCTTTAAAACATGAAGGTGAATCATTATATAGATTAACTAGAGATAAATTGGTTGATGAAAAAGAATTAAATGAAATTTTAAAGAAAAAGAGTAGAGAAATAGAAATATTTAGTATTGAAATATTAGATGTATTATATGAAAAAAATGTTTTAAGATTAAAAATTTCTTGCTCTTCTGGAACATATATTAGAACACTAGTAGAAGATATAGCCGAAAAAGCTTTTAAAACAGTAGCAACAGTTAATGAATTGCATAGACTTTCAGTAGGCAATTTTAATGTTGAAAATTCATATAAAATTTCAGAAGTTTTATCAGCAATACAGTCTGAAACAAATGATGAAATGAAAATTAAAATAGATATTGAAGAAGCATTTTCTAATTTTCCTAAAACAAGAATAGAAGAGTCTAGAGTATATTATTTTAAAAATGGGGTTAGAATAACTAATAATATAAAAGATGGACTATATCGAGTATATTCTTTTAGAAAAAATACAAATAAAGATGAAAATTTAGATAAATTTATAGGGCTTGGATTAGTAGAAGAAAACTTGATGAAAAGAGAGTATATTTATGAAAATTAATGAATTATTAAAACAAGGTGAGAATACTCTTATTAAATCTAATATAGAAGAAGCAAAATTAAAAGCAAAATTATTACTATTAGACATACTAGAAATAAGTAAAGAAGAATATGTTTTAATTCAAAATAAAGAAATTAAAGTAGATAGATTGCAAAAATATAATAATGATATTGAATTATTAAAACAAGGGAAGCCATTAGAATATATAATTGGTAAAGCATACTTTTTAGATAATGAATATATTGTAAATGAAAGTGTTTTAATACCAAGATTAGATACTGAACTTATTGTAAGTAAGGCCTTAGACTTGATTAAAAAGAATAATTTTAAAAATATATTAGAAATTGGGACAGGTTCAGGAATTATTGGTATACATTTGGTAAAAAATTCTAATGTGAAAGTTCTTGCTACTGATATATCAAAAGAAGCTTTAGAAATTGCAAAAATTAATGCAAAAAATTTAAATGTTGATTTTAATAGATATGAACTAATTGAATCAAATGTATTTGAAAATATAAAAGGTGAATTTGATTTAATTATATCTAATCCACCATATGTTAAAACAGAAGAGATGAAAACTTTAAATAAAGATGTTTTACAAGAACCCATTTTAGCTTTAGATGGTGGAGAAGATGGATTAAGAGTCTATAAACAAATTATAGAAAATGCATTTAAATATATTAATGATAGAAAAGGCTTTTTGTTATTAGAAATAGGAGCAAGATTAGCAGATGATGTTTTTAAAATATTAGAAGATAATAATTGGACAAAAAATACAGTTTTTAAAGATTTTTCTGGTTTAAATAGAATAATATTATCTGAAAAATAGGAGAAATAAATGGAAGAAAAAGAAACATTTTCTTTTAGTTTAAAGAAAGAATTATTAGAAAAAGATATCCCTGATGAAGAAGAACAAATTATATCAGAGTTTTTAGGATATTTTATTTCTGAAAATTTCAAATTAATAAAAAAATATAAATATGAGTTTAGAACCAATAATGAATATAATATAGAATATCTAAATAGAATAATGTTGGCTTTAAATATTCCTTTTGAAGCATTTATACAAGAAAAGCTATTTATTGCAGAAATAGATTTAACAAACTTTATTGATAATCTAATTCAAAGATATGAAAAACATGTTTTTTCTAGAGAATCTTTTTTAAAAGGATTATTTTTAGGAGGTGGATATATTTCTGTTTCAACCAATAATTATCATCTATCTTTTAGAATTAGGAATATATTTAAGAAAGCAGAGAATATAGAAATTTTTGATTATGTTTTTAGTGATAGTAATTTAGAATATAAGATATTGGAGTATAAAGAGAAAAAAACAAGCAGTATATATTTTAAAAAGGCTGAAGATTTAAATAATATAATTGGTATGATTGGTGCAAATAAAGCATATTTAGAATTACAGAATATTAGAGTAATGAGAGAAGTTATAAACAATTTAAATAGAACAATTAATTTTGAAACTGCCAATATGACTAAGAGCTTCATGACTTCATTAAGACAAATTAATAAAATTGAAAAGATAAGAGATGCTGGAAGAGAATATGAATTATCTAAAGAAGAATTAGAGTTATCAAAAGTAAGAATGAAATATCCAGATTATACATTACAAGAGATAGCGGAAGTGTTGAATTTATCTAAATCAACGGTTTACGCTAGAATGAAACGAATAGAAGCAAAGGCTGATATAATTTTAAAAGAAGAAAAAAGATTGCAAAGAAAAAAGAAAAAAAGAACTAAATCAAACAAAGCTAATAAGTCTAAAAAAACTAAATAAATTCTTCCCAAACTAAATTAGCAAGATCTAAACCTTTTGTGGTTAACCTAATGTACATATTATCCATATGTACATTTTTTTGTTTCATTCCTTTAACTGTATTTTTATTTTCAACAATTTCTAACAGGCCTGCACTTGAGAGTTTAGTAATTTGCTTATGAAATAAAATTAAAGGATCTTTTTTAAATTTATTTTTAAATTCGCTTATATTTAATCCGTTTAACATTCTAAGGCTTAAAAATATAAATTCTTTTTCTTTATCTTTATCTGATTGAATTTCTTCAATATTAATACTAAATTTATTATTATTTATATTATCAATATATAATGGTAAATTAATAATATTTGAAAATCTAATATTATTAAAATATGATGAAGCTCCAATACCAAAAGCTAGGTATTCTTTTTGTTTCCAGCAATGTATATTATGTTGTGATTCCTTGTTTTTCTTACTAAAATTAGATATTTCATAATGCATATACTGATGTTTTTCTAATTCTTTTTTTATATACCAATACATATCTCGGTTTAATTGGTCTTCTGGCATTTTTATCTTATAGTTTTTAACTTCATCATATAGCTGAGTGTTTTTTTCTAAAATCAAGGAATAGGTAGAAATATGAGTAGGATTTAAATCTATAATTTCTTTCAAATCTTTTTTTACATCATCAATCTTTTGATTTGGTAGTCCAAACATTAAATCAATATTAATATTATTAAAATATTTTTTAACTAGATTATATTTATCTTTAAATTGAGAATAACTGTATAGACGGCCAATTTTTTTTAACATATTATCATTTGTTGTTTGTAAACCAATGCTTATTCTGTTAATTTTAGCCCTTTTATATGCTTTTAACTTGTTTTCATCTACTGATTCTGGGTTTACTTCTATTGTTATTTCAGCATTTTCGAGAACCTGGAATTCTTTTTGAATTGTTTTTAATATTCTTACAATATGTTCTGAATCAACAAAAGAGGGAGTTCCACCACCAATATAAATAGTATCTACTACTAAAGGTAGTTTTAATTCTTTAGAAATCTTTAAGTTTTGTATATCATAAATTTCTTGCAATTTTAGTAGAGAGTTTTTAATTTCTTTTTCTAATGCTTTAAAGTATTCTTCTTGTAAATATTGATTTTTAAAAGAGAAAGAAAGAAAATCACAGTAAGTACATTTAGATTTACAAAAGGGTATATGTATATATATTCCAATTTCTCTATTTTCGTTCATATTATCTTTATATAATAAAAGCACATATTTGTATAGTTTTAGCAAGATTTTAATTCAAATTAAATGAAAAATTTTGTTGTATTATTTTAATTGATAATTATACAATTAAATAGTATAATTGTAGAACAAATGAAAAGAAGAAAAAAAAGAAGAAGAAAATTAAAAACTAGGGTTGGTTTAACGCTAAGAGGAAAAGTAGTTGTGTTTTTCGTTTTATTTATTATTGTTTTACTAACTACAATTATTTTACTTTTAACACTTCCACAATTCTTATTAAAAGAAGTGAATATTAATAATTTAGTAAAAGTAGAAGAAAAAGAGATTTTAGATAAAGCAAATTTTGAACTAGATAAAAATATATTTTTGCAAGGATATATTAAAGCAGAAAAACAAATTGAAGCAATTAAAATGGTAAAAAATGTAGACATTAGATTTAAATTACCTAGTACTATAAATTTAGATGTTCAAGAAAGAATAGAAACATATCAAATTAAATCGGGTGATATTTATTCCGTAATTGATGAACAAGGATATTTTTTAAAAACAATGGACAAAAAATCAAATATACCTTTAATAACTGGAGTTCAAGCTAAATTTGATAATGAGGTTAGATTAGAAGAAGAAGAATTAAGAAATTTAGAAGATATAAATAAAATATATAATACAACAAAAATTTTAAATATAGATGGGATGATTAGTGAAATAAATTTAGAAGACAAAGGATTTAGTATTAATTTTGCATCAAATAAAAAGAAAGCTCATTTTGAAAATACTAATAATTTAATGAATTCTATGCAATTTGTTAGAGAAATACTTTGTTCAGAAGAAATAAGAAATAAGTCTGGTGATATATATGCAACAGAAGAAAGTGCAAGGTTTAAACCTAAATAAATGGATAAGACAAAGAAAATAAACAAAGTTAATAATATGACAAAATCATTAGTACTATTTATTATAGTCTTTACTTTATCTATGGCAATAACCTTACAAATTAAAACAGTTAATAATTCGGGAAAGGTTGGAACAACTCCTCAAGAAAACAAATTAAGAGACTTATTACTAAAAGACAAAGAAAATTATGCGAAATTAGAAGAACTAGAATTAAAAAGAGAAGAAACGTTGGACAGACTTAGAGAAGATGCATCTAAAAATGACCAGAGAGCTAAAGAAACAAAAGAAAAACTTAATGATATAAATAAGAAATTAGGTTTAACAGAATTATCAGGAGTTGGTATTAAAATTACTGTTAGTGATGCTGTGATTAAAAAAGAAAGTACTACTATAGATTATGCTCAATTAATTGTGCATGACACAGATATACTTCAGATTGTTAATATTTTAAGAAATGCTGGAGCAGAAGCAATTTCTGTAAATAATCAAAGAATTGTGGCAAATACAGGTATATCTTGTATAGGAGTAGTTATAAAAATAAATGAAGAAAAAATTGGTTCACCTTATACAATCAAAGCAATTGGGAATCAAGATAATTTAGAATCAGCAATTAATATGGCTGGTGGCATTAAAGAATTACTAAGAAGTTATGGCCTAAATGTTGAAGTACAAAGAGATGATAATGTTAGTATCCCTAAATATACTGGTGTTTATAAAGCAACATTTAGCTCTGGAGAATAAAATATATGGCTGAAGAAAAAGAAAAAAAAGAAGTTAAAAAAGGTAAATTAAATTTGAAAGATAAATTTGAAATCTTTGTTAATTCTTTTATGGGTAAAAAAAGAATTGGAAATATAAAGTTTAATCTTATAAATAAAAGATTAATATATATAATTGCATTAGTAATATCTTTTTTGCTAGTTTTTGTTGTATATATTCAATTTAAAACAGTAGAACAAACCGATATACAAACTCTAGAAGCAATGAGAGAAGTAGAATTAAGATCAGAAATTACTTCAGTTAAGAAAAAGATTGAAGAAAAAGAAGAGAAAATTGCAAATATTAATGAGAAGGTAATTGAATATTTGGGAGAATTAAAGAATAATTCTTCTGCGCCAGAGTTATTACAAAAAGAATTAAAACAAGCAGAGGAGCATTTAGGTTTCACTGAAATTAAAGGTTCTGGTATTATTATAACCCTAACAGATACAAGCGAAGCAGAAATTAGTTCAACAGATATATTAATGCTTGTGAATCAATTAAGAATTGCAGGTGCAGAAGCTATTTCTATTAATGATGAAAGATTAATTTTTTCTTCAGAAATAGTTAGTGTAAATAATAATCTTATATATGTAAATGGAAGAAAACAAAACAACCCATATGTAATTAGAGCAATAGGAGATGGACAAGAATTAGAAGCGGCTGTTACGACTAAGGGTGGTACTTTAAATGAAATGAAAGCTTCTAATAAAAATGTTTCTCATAGATTATCTAATGAAGTGGAAGTGGTAGCATATGACAGAAATATTGATTTTAAATATGCCAGATAAAAGAGGAAAATAATGGAAGAAAAAGAAGAAAAAGAATATAAATTAACACAAGAAGAATGTGGATGTACAATGAATGATTTCATCAATTCATTGAGATTTTTACCAAAAGAAGTATTATTAACAATGGTTGAAGAAGGAAAGATAGAAGCTGTTTGTGAAAATTGTGGGACTGAATATAAAATTGAAGGTGAAGATTTAGATAAAGTAAGAAAGATGGCTGAGTCTTCAACCTCAATCTCTGGATGTGATGCAATATGTTGTGATGGCTGTTCTGGTTGTGATTAATAGGAGATATTATGATTTATTTATTTGTATTATTAGGAATAATTTTAGGCATAGTTGCTGGTAATTTAATTCCAGCAATACCTTATACATATTCAATTTATTTGTCGGTTGCAATTTTAGCAGCCCTAGATTCTATATTTGGAGCAATGGCTTCAATTATAAAAAACAGATTTGATGTTAAAGTTTTTATTTCAGGTTTTTTTGGTAATGCTATTTTAACTATAGTATTGGCATATTTAGGCCAAAAATTAAATGTAGATATTTATTTAGCAGCAATTATAGTTTTTGTCGGCAGAATGTTTAATAATTTATCTGTTCTACGTAGACATTATATGGATATATGGGCTAATAGAGCAGAAGAATATAAGAAAAGTAAAGCTAAGTCTGAGACTCAAAAGAAAAAGAAGAGTTCTAACAAAAATACTAAAGCTAAAATAACAGGCACAAAACCAAAACCAAGCTAAAAAACATAAACTATAAAATAATAAAAAATTAAAAATAAAAGGGGAATAATAATCTCCTTTTTTAATTTTTGTTAAATGTAGCAATTCTGTAACATTTCCAAAACTATATAGATAAAGAGATAAAAGAAAATAGTTCAAATTAAGTTACAATTGTGTTAAAAATCAATTGACTTTTTTGCTATTTTGTAATATTGTATTATTAAATTAAGTGTAACTTAATAATTTTGGAGGGAACCTTGGCAGTTGGTGATATTATAGTTGGCTTAGATCTGGGGTTTTCTAAGGTTAGCATAATAGTAGGAGAAGTAAATAATTTTAATCAAGTAGAAATTATAGCAAAAGCTTCAAAAAGTGCAAAAATACATGACTTTGAAGGGAAAATTGATAAAGATATATTACTTCCAGCATTATTAGACATAGTTGAAGAAGTTGAAGAAGAAACATTATTTGATATTAGATCAGCTTATATAACAATACCTGGAAAGCATACAGATATAATTCAACAGACAGTTACAAGAGATACAAAAGATAAATTAGCAGGGATATCATCTAAAGATATAGTGGATTGTATATTAAAGTCAGGAGATATTAGTGTACCGACAGACAAAACAGTAATAGACATTGTTCCAAATATGTATGTTTTAGACACTGGTGAAATGTTGAAGGATCCTATTGGAAGATTTAGTTCAAATATCACATTATATTCACAGGTAATATTAGCAAATACAGAATATTTATTATTACTACAATCAATTTTAAAAGAAATAAACATTTCACTTGATGGATATGCACCAGTTATTTTAGCAGAAAGAAATATTCTACTAGATAGAAATGAATTTAATGATAGAGTTATGATAGTAGATATAGATGATAAAGAAACAGAAGTTGGTGTTTTTATAGAAGACAGTATAATTACAACAAAAACCTTTAAATTCGGTGGTAATGACATTATTAGAGACATAGAAATAGTATTAAATATCTCATTTGAAGAAGCTAAAAAACTTAAAATACAATATGGATTGGCTCTAAAATCATATATTGAAAACGATACAAATATATTATTAAATACAGTAAAAGACCATAGTAGAACAACAATTAAATCTTCATTATTAGCCGGTATTATAGAGGCAAGAGTTGAAGATATGTTTGTTCAAATTAATAAATATATTACAGACTTAGGAATTAAACAAGAGATAAACAATGTAATTTTGTATGGACAAGGAATTAAGGAAATAGAAAAAGCAGAAGTTGTTGGTAAAGTAGCTTTAAATCTACCAGTAAAATTATCAACAAATAAAGTGTTAAATACAATAATTTCAGATCAAGTTCGTACATATTCATTGGTAAGATATATGGCATCAAAACCATATGCTAAAACAGTTTCAAGCACCATATCTATTAGAAAACAAGGAAGTTTTTTGAAAGATATGCAAGAAAAGATAAAAGAATTTTTTTATTCATAAATAGGGAGGGGTTTAATGAATTTTGACAAAATAGAAAAAGAAGAAGTAAAGCAATACGAAGGAGCTATAATCAAAGTAGTTGGTGTAGGCGGAGGCGGAAATAATTCTATTAATAGAATGATTGACTCTGGAATCAAAAATGTTGATTTTGTAGCAATAAATACTGATAGACAAATTTTAGGAATTTCTAAAGCTAAAACTATATTACAAATTGGAGAAAAAATTACAAGAGGATTAGGTGCAGGAGGAGATCCTTCAATTGGTGAACAAGCTGCTGAAGAAAGTAGAAATGAAATTGCAGAAGTAATTAAAGGTGCAAACATGGTATTTGTTACTGCTGGAATGGGAGGAGGAACTGGAACTGGTGGTGCTCCAATAGTAGCAGAAGTTGCTAAATCTATGGATATTTTAACCATCGCAATAGTTACTAAACCTTTCACTTTTGAAGGCAAGAAAAAAGCTATGCAAGCTGAACGTGGAATAGAAAAATTAAGATCGAGAGTAGATGCATTAATAGTAGTTCCAAACGACAAGTTGCTTCAAATTATAGACAGAAAAACAAGTATGAAAGATGCATTTTTAAAAGCGGATGATGTTTTAAGGCAAGGAGTACAGTCAATTTCAGATTTACTAACAGTGTCTGGAGACATAAACTTAGATTTTGCAGACATAAAAACTATTATGCAAGATAAGGGTATGGCTCATTTAGGAATAGGAAGAGCAACAGGTGAAAATAGAGCTGAAGATGCTACAAAACTTGCGATTGCAAGCCCACTTTTAGAAACTACTATTGATGGAGCAAGAACAGTTATGTATAATATTACAGGAAATAGCACATTAGCTTTACATGAATTCTCAACTGCATCAGAATTAATAAGAGCATCAGTTGATCCAGAAGCAAATATAATTGCTGGAACAGTTACTGATGAAGCTGCAGGAGACGAAATTATAGTTACAATTATCGCTACAGGATTTGACGAAGACTTTACAACATCTAGAGGATCATTTGTATCAGATGCTAAACCTTGGGATGTTGCTTCTCCGGTAAGTTCAACAGATACTTTGAAAACTGAAGAAGATTCATCAAATGGCGGACAATACTCAATCCCACCTTGGCTACAAAGAAGTAATAGAAATAATTAATATAAAAAAATAATATAATTAATTAATATAGATAATAATTTATAAATTAGTTAGATTAAATTATTACAAACGATAAATACTAATTTCAAGTAGTAATAAATATTAAGTATATAAATATACTTGCTAAAAATATAAATTTAAATATTAATAAAAATATTTATTAAAAAAGAAGCATTGCCTTTTCCTTTCGTATATTTAAAGCAATGCTTCTGTTTTTTATGTCTTTCATAGCTATTACCTGTAACTTGACTAAATTAATAAATAATAATAGAATAGAAATTAGCAGTCAAGGGCCGAGATTGCTATTGCAAAAAAATAAATATTATGATAATATACTTTTATAATAAAAAAAGGAGTGATTAAAATAGACAAAAAAGATAACGAAGAATTTAATATAAATGATGAAAATGAAGAACTTGAAGATAATATATTTGATAATTTTACGGGGAAATTAGATGACTTTGAAAATGAAGAAATGAATAATATGCTACAAGCTAATTTAGAAGGAATGGATCCGGAGGTTTTAAATAATTTAGATAAACAAATTAGAGATATGATTTCAAAGTTTCCTTCAGACATCAATAAAATGATAGAAAATCTTATGGATAAAGATGCTAAAAATGCAGGAATCTCATTTTTTGCTGAATTAACTCCAGGAGAAGAAATGCCTAAAAATAGGAAAAAAATACCTAAAGATAAGTCTAAAAATGCAAAGAGAATTCAAGTAGAAGAACAAAAGAAAAACAAGAAAAGGTTTTTGAATACTTTCGCAGAAGATTTAACTTTTAAAGCAGCTGCAGGAGAATTAGATCCGGTTATTGGTAGAGAAAATGAAGTTAAAAGAACAGTAGAAATACTAAATAGAAGAACAAAAAATAATCCTGTATTAATAGGTGAACCTGGTGTTGGAAAAACTGCCATTGCTCAAGGTTTAGCTCAAAGAATAATTGAAGGAAAAGTACCAGCAAAACTTTTAAATAAAGAAATATATTTATTAGATATGGCAGCCGTTGTTGCAGGGACTCAGTTTAGAGGGCAATTTGAGCAAAGAATGAAAGGTATTATTAATGAATGTAAAACTTTAAAAAATATTATACTAGTAATTGATGAAATTCATTCTATTGTAGGATATGGTGATGCTGAAAATTCTACAAATGCAGCCAATATTTTAAAACCAGCACTTTCTAATGGAGATATTCAAATAATAGGAACAACAACCTTAAATGAATATAGAAAATATATAGAAAAAGATTCAGCTTTAGAGAGAAGATTACAACCCGTTATAGTTGAAGAGCCTAGTATTGAAGATACAATAGAAATAATTAAAGGTATTAAAAAATACTATGAAGAATACCATAGAGTTAAAATTTCAGATGATATAATTAAAAGAACAGTTGAAATGTCAGAAAAATATATCAATAATAGATTTTTACCAGATAAAGCTATTGATATTTTAGATGAAGCTTGTTCTAAGGTAAATCTTAAAAGTAAAGAATTAGTTGAATTAGAAAAAATTAAGAATCAATTAGAAAACATATCAACAGAAAAAGAAGAGTGTGTTTCGTCTGATTCTATTGAAGATTATAAAAGAGCAGCAGATTTGAAAACTAAAGAATGTGCATTACAAGATGAATTAAAAATTTTAGAAAAAAAGCTTAAACCAATTATACTATCGGTGGAAGATATTGCTAAAGTAATAGAACAATGGACAAAAATTCCTGTAACAAAAATTACTGAAGCTGAAAATGAAAAATTAATTAAACTAGAAGATAATATTCAAAAAAGAGTTGTTGGCCAAAAAGAAGCTGTTGAAATGGTTTCTAGAGCTATTAAAAGAAATAGAGCAGGCTTACAGTCTACAAAAAGACCACCTTCATTTATATTTGTAGGACCAACAGGAGTTGGAAAAACTGAGCTAGCAAAAGCAGTTGCTGAAGAGATGTTTGGTGATGAACATAATATTATAAGAGTAGATATGAGTGAATATATGGAAGCCCATGCTATTTCTAAACTTATTGGATCACCTCCGGGATATGTAGGTTATGATGATGCTGGGCAATTAACAGAAAAGGTAAGAAGAAATCCTTATTCAATAATATTATTTGATGAAATTGAAAAAGCTCATTATGATGTATTTAATATATTATTACAAATCTTAGATGATGGTAGATTAACAGACTCACAAGGTAGAGTAGTTAATTTTGCCAATACAATAATAATCATGACTTCAAATGCTGGTTCTGAATTAAATCAAAATGCAATTGGGTTTGGAAATACGGAATTACAAAGAAAAGAAAAAACTTTAGAGGCATTAGAAAATACTTTTAGACCAGAATTTTTAAATAGAGTTGATGAAATTATTGTATTTAACTCTTTATCACAAAAAGAATTATTGAAAATTGTAGATATTTTTATTGCTAGAACTCAAGAGGTATTAAACTCTAAAGATATTAAAATAAAATTAACTAATAAAGCAAAAGAATTTTTGATTGATGAAGGAACAGACTTAAAGTTTGGAGCAAGACCTTTAAGAAGAGCAATTCAAAGATTGGTAGAAGATGCTATAACAGATAAAATATTAAAGGGTGAAATTAAAGAAGGAGATTCTTTAAAGCTTGACTATAATAAAACAAAAAGATTAGTGATTACAAAGACAAACAAATAATTTGGTTATAAAAAAGAATATTATTAATAGATAATATTAAAGAATGTATACAATATAAGCACTTTTATGTTTCATTATTGAAACTTAAGTGCTTTTTTTATTGTAAAGCTAATTTTAGAATGTTAAAATCATATCAATCTAATTAAAAGTTGAAAAGACTGATTAGAAATGTTTTAATATGGAAAATGATAATAAAGATACCAATATAAAGGTAGATGTAAGTGAATCTCAACAAGAGAGAATTCAAAAACTTAATGATATTAATAATTCTTTCTTTAAAAAAGTAGATGAAAAAAGTGGAGTTTTTTATTTAGTTATAGCTCTTGTTTGTTTTGTTGTTTTTGTTGCTACAATGGTATATTCTTTTGGCAAGATTGATTTTGATGAAAAAACAAAGGTTTATATGACAAAAAGTGGAAACAAGATTTATGAACTTAAACTTGAAAAAAGCACGCCATATTTTAACAACTTTTTAACAGACTCCGAGGACATTATAATAAAAAAAGACAATGACTTATCTTCACTTATATATACGGATTATATAAGTTATGAAGAAACAGATAATTTTAAAATAAATGCAAGTTTGCCAAAACTAAATATATCTACTGAACTAAAGATAAAAGAACTTGAAAAGATTAAAGATAAAATTATAGATATTAATGATCGAATTACAACTATTAGAACAGTATTTGAAGGAGATAATCAATTAAATTTTGATTATTATGCTACATATTATCAAAATACATTATCTTTTGGTTATTCATATTATGAAAGTTTTAATAATGTTATAGTAAGTGATATAAATTCATTAGTATATAATGTAGAAAAAAATAAAATGATGAGTTTTAATGAATATTTACAATCAAGAAGTATGTCAGAAAGCAAGATTTCAGAAGCTGTTAGAGAAATAATTAGAAGAGAAAAGTTAAAACATAAATATAACAAAAGAACAAAGTTTTTTTACATAGAGCCTAATGGTAGTATTAATTTGATAATTGACGGGGATTCAAAAATTAATATTACTGTAAAATAATAAATAATTAATAAAGAACAAATAATAAATAATGAATAATAGATAAAAAATACAACTACAATGTAGCTGTATTCTTTTTTTCTATTTAATTTTGTTTAATTTAATTTTACTTTACTTTACTTTACGCTATTGCACTTATACTTGCTTGATGACTTAAGGCATTGTCATTTTTATTGTTTCTTCTTTACCAGAGCGTATAAGAAGTATAGTTAGTGTGTCACCTGATTTAAGAGTATCTTTTAATACATCAATATCTGTAAAACTTTTTATAGTTTTATCATTTATTTTGGTAATAATGTCTGATATTAAAATTCCTGCTTTTTCTGCAGCTGAACCTTCTTTAATTTGTTGAACTAAAATTCCTTCAGGCAAGCCTAATTGTTGCTGCATTATAGCTGTAATATCTGTTCCTGATATTCCTAATTCAGGTCTTTGAACAGCCTTATGTTCAATTAGATCTTTAGAAATTTTTTGTGCTTGATTTATAGGGATAGCAAAATTTAAACTATCAACTCCTACAGCCATAACTTTTAAAGTTGTAACACCAATAACTTTACCATCTGCATTTACTAGTGGGCCACCACTATTTCCTGAGTTTATAGCTGCATCTGTTTGAACAGCATTAAATGAAGAGTTATTTTGTTTAATTTCTCTTTCTAAACCACTTATTACTCCTACTGTAACACTGTTTTCAAAACTTAAAGGTCTTCCCACAGCCATTACAAATTCACCTATTTGTAATTTATCTGAATCTCCAAATTCTACAATTGGCAAATTATCTTTTTCAATCTTAATAACTGCAAGATCTGTTAGTTCATCTGTACCTACTATTTGTGCATCATACTGTTCTTTGCTATTTAATGTAACTGTTACCTTACTAGCTTCAGATACAGAATAAAACCCAGTTGTTACTTGTGGGTTTACAACATGATTGTTTGTTAAAATATAGCCATCTTGAGAAATAATAAAACCAGAACCTGTTGCTGTACTTGTTGTGCTACTTCCAAATATTGATGACATATTAAATTCAATTTCTATACCTACAACTGAAGGTAAAATTTTTGATGCAATACCTGTAGATAATTCGTTAAATTGCTTAATATTTAAATTAGTATTAGCTGAACCAGGTAAGTTTTCAGAAAATTCAACTTCTGTTATTTGTCTGCCATATATAAGATTAGCTAAATTGCTGAAAAAAGTATATTTGTTTACTAAAAAACCTGATAAAAACAATATAATTAAAGTTGCTATTATTGCTACAAAAAATGGTAATACAACTAGTTTTCCAAAACCAATTTTAGATTCTTTTTTTTGTTTTTTGTTTTTTTCCGTACTAAAGTTGAATTCGCTTGATTTTTCTTTACTCATATAAGCCTCCTTTTCGTTTTTTCATGTAAAAAAATTTTATAGTATTTTGTGGTAAATGTCAATTGAAAAAACATTCAGTATATTATATATTAAAATTATGGAGATAATAATGATTAATAAAAAAGGAGTAACATTAGTTGCATTAACTACTATGGTTTTATTAATAGTAATATTAACCGGCACAATAACGTATATATCAATAAATGCTATTGATTTAAAACGAGCAAATGAAACAAAGGCAGATTTAAGACTTTTAACAGATAAAGTTGAAGAATATTTTTTAAGAACTGATTCTTTGCCTATAAGTGGCGAGGGAATGCTAATTAGTACAGGAGCTCCTACTGCTACACATAGAATAGGTGAAGAAGAATTACCTAGTGCTAAAAGAAGTCAATTTGATAGTGGAAAATATTTTTTAATAAATTATGAGTTGTTAGATGGATTAACATTAAATAATGATGATAGAGCTTATATATTAAATGAAGGAAGCCATACAGTTTATGTTTTAGATGGCTATAATACAAGCCAAGGGAAAGAATACGCATTACCATATATTAATAAAATAAATCAAATTGAAGATTAATTATATATATAATTAATTTTTAATGTGATAAAATAATAAATAAACTAAAGAAAAGTATATGTATAGAGAGGAATTAAAATGGAAGAGAAAAAAGAACAAAACAAAACAAAACAAAGAAAGGGTAAAAAAAGCTTACCAAAATTAATTTTTGTTGTACTAATTTTTGCACTTGTAATTATTGGTATAATTTTTTTAGGAAAGTATCTTAATAAGATGATGGATGGAAAAAACTTATTAAAAGGTGTGCATGAAGATGTAAGTTTAAATACTAAAGAGAAATCATACTATGATCTTCTTGTATTGGCGATGAATGAGCATGAAGAACTTGTAACTGGAGCAGAGCATGTTTATTTTAATCTTTATGATTTACCAAAATTAGAACATGAAGAAAAAGAAAATGTAGCAAAAAAAGTATTACATTCATTTGCAATTCATAAAGACAAAGAATTGTTGATTGATACTTTTGATGGTCTATATTTTAGAGGTATATTAGATATAGAAACATCAGAATTGAAAGATGGGATTTATGTAACTTTTGCAGATTTAGATATGGATTCAAAAGAAACAAAAAAACAATTTGCTATTTCGATATATAAGACTTCTGATTTAAATCCTACTATAACTTATGATGTAACTCTAGATGAAGAAGGAAAAATTCTTAAATATACAAAAATCTCAGACTTATTACCACATGAAAATGTAGAAGGTTATGAGGCTGAAGAAAGTCAAGAAAGTGTTGAAGAATAAATTATTAACTGAAAAGAACGGAATAACTTTAATCACATTAGTAATAACTATAATTGTTTTAACAATTATAGCTGGAATTGTTGTAGCAAGCCTATCTTCAGAAGATCAAAATATTGTTGATAGAAGTAAAGATTCTCGTGAATCTACTGAAGTAGAGCAAGAAAAAGAAATATTGCAAAGTATTCTAATAGAAATAGATAATAGGTATTTTGAAGATACAGATGCTAAAATTTCTTATATTTCTGATGCTTTATTTAATGAAGGAATAAGTAATTTTGAAGTTTTTACTGATTATGTTAGTATTAAAGATAGGACATATTATTATTCAGAGTTAATGCCAGGATTTAATAGTTTATAAGGAATAAAATGAACAATAAAGGAATAACTTTAATTGCATTAATTGTTACTATTATAGTAATTTTAATTCTAGTTACAATATCTATTGTTGCTATAGCTGAAGGTAGCTTGATTGATAGAACAAAACAAGTTAGAAGAGATGAAGAGATTACAGAAGCTAAAGAAACTATTAGAGCTGTTACAAACCAGGTTATTGGGACAATGGAAACTTCTAGTACAAATGATTTGGCTTTTAAAATAGAAAGTGAGCTACAAAAAATTAAAGGTTTAGAAATAACAACTATTGTTGAAAGTGGAGATGATTATATAGTATCAATGCCAAATTATATAGAATTAACTTTTGAAGAAGCAACTGGTAAAAAATTACCACTATATATAGAAACATATGTAACAAGGACAGAATTAGAAGGTAGATAAAATGTTTAAAAATTTAAATCTTACAAAAGACATAAAAAATATACATTTTAGAGGAATTGGTGGAGTTAGTATGAGTGGTGTAGCAGCCACTCTTAAATCACTGGGGTATTATGTTACGGGAAGTGATGATAATGAATCAATCCATACTAAAGCCTTGCAAAAAAACGGGGTACAAGTTGTAATTGGAAAAGATTTTGAAAATTTAAAAAAAGCAGACTTATTAATTTATACTAATTCAATGCCAGAAAATGATGAAGAACTTGAACTTGCAAGAAGTATAAATATTCCAATAATGGAAAGAGCAGAAGCTTTGGGTTTAATTGCAAAAGAATACCAACATTCTATTGCAATCGCAGGAACTAATGGTAAAACAACAACAACAGCTATGATATCAACAATATTTTTAGCTGCTAAAAAAGATCCAAGCATACAAATAGGAGCTTGGTTAAAAAATATAGATGCTAATTACCGAATAGGGAATTCAGAAATTTTGATATTAGAAGCTTGTGAATATAAAGAAAGTTTCCTTCAGTTTGAACATGAAACAGCTATAATTTTAAATATAGACTATGATCACTTAGATTATTTTAAGAATTTTGAAAATATAAAAGCAACATTTTATAAATTTGCTCAAAATACAAAAAATAATGGGAATATTATTTTAAACTATGACGATATTAATAGTTTAAATTTTAAAGAACAGTTATTGAATGAAGGTAAAGAGTTTAATATTTATACATTTGGATTAAATGAGAAAGCGGATGTTTTTGCTAAAAACATAGAATATTCAAATAATGTTTTAAAATATCAACTATTTTTTAAAAACGAGTTTTTAATAGAAATTGAACTGAATGTATTTGGTAATTTTAATGTTTTAAACTCTTTGGCTGCTGCCAGTGTCGCTTTAGCATATAATATTAAACCATTAGATATAAAAAATGGACTAAAGGACTTTTATGGTGCGGATAGAAGATTTGAGCTTAGAGGTCAAATTAATGGAGCTAATGTATATGATGATTATGCACATAATCCTACTAAGGTTAAAGAATTATATACTGCTGCAAAAGTTTTTGGAAAAAAGGTTTGGATAGTATTTGAACCACATACATATTCTAGAACAAAGGGCTTATTTAATGAATTTGTGGAATCACTGAGAGAATATGATAAAATTATATTAACTAAAATTTATGCTGCAAGAGAACAAAATATTTTTGATATAAAATCAGAAGATATAGTAAATGATTTAAATGAGAAGTATAATAAAGAAGCTATATATATTGACACATATGAAGATATTATAAAATATTTAAAAGAAAACATAGATTTAAATGATTTAATACTTTTTGTTGGAGCAGGCACTATTAATCAATTATTTGATTATGTTTAACAATGATAAATGAATTAAAATTATATAAAATAAATAGCAATATAAAACAAAAAATATATAGTTTTAAATTACAGCAATTTGCTTGATTGCTGTATTTTTTGTATAATAATAGGACATAAAAACAAAGTGAAATAAATATTTTAGGAGAAATAAATGAAAAAACCAGAACTATTAGCACCAGCAGGTAGTTTAGAAAAAGCAATAACAGCATTCAAATATGGTGCTGATGCAGTATATTTAGGTACACCCAAACTTTCATTAAGAAATAAAGCTGGGATGGAAGAATTTGACATAGAAAAAATAGTTGAATATGCTCATAAAATTAACAAAAAGGTTTTTGTTGCAATTAATATTTTTGCACGAGATGAGCTTTATGATGAAATAAAAAAACAAATTCAAATTTTGTATAAAATAGGAGTGGATGCAATAATTGCTGCAGATCCAGGTATAATAGAAATGATTAAAGAATATGCTCCTAATATCCCAATACATATATCTACTCAAGCTAATACAATTAGTTATCATACAGCAAATTTTTGGCATAAAAATGGTGCAAGTAGAATTATTTTGGGTAGAGAATTATCGAAATATGATATAAAAGAAATTCTAGGGAATAAAGCTAAGGATTTAGAAATTGAAATATTTGTGCATGGTGCATTATGTGTGGCCTATTCAGGAAGATGTTTTTTAAGTCAATTTATGGCAGATAAATCAGCCAATACTGGTGAGTGCTTACAGCCTTGTAGATGGAATTACAATCTTTATGCAGAAGAAATAAAAAGACCAGGAGAATATTTTCCTGTAGTTGAGAGCGAAAACGGTATTACAATGTTTTCATCAAAAGACTTATGTTTAATTAATGAAATTCCTGAAATTATAGATATGGGTGTTAATAGTTTAAAAATTGAAGGAAGATTAAAATCAGATTATTATGTGGCAACAATTGTTCATATATATAGAAAGGCAATAGATGATTATATTATGAATTCTAAAGATTTTAATAGTTCTAAATATTATAAAGAGATAGAAAAGTTAAGAACAAGAGCCCTTACAACTTTTTATTTTCATGATAAAAGTAAGCAAGATACACAAGATATTAGTGGAAGACAATATAATGAAGAGTATGAATATGCAGCAAAAACACTAGCAAAATCCAACTCTGATAATTTGGTTTTAGTAGAAATAAAAAACAAATTAAATATAGGAGATCATCTTGAGGTAATAATTCCTAATGAACTAGGAGGAAGAGCTTTTGTTATTGAAGAGATGCTAGATGTTGAATCAAAAGAAAACATTGAAGAAATAAATCCTGGAAAAAAAGGTCAACAAGTAATTTTAAAAGTACCTTTTGAAGTAGAAGAAGGTCTTGTTATTAGAAGAAAAATTTAACAATAAAGAAGAATTAAAATTAAAAAAATATAAGAGGAAATATAAAAAAGAGAAGGTTAACCTTCTCTTTTTATATTATTTTTCGGGTTTTGTGCATTCGCACATCATTACACCCCTATAGCCTTGAACCAAGCATTTTCTTGTGTTGCCAACAACCTGTGTTCCCATTATTTCCGTTTCTTGGAACAAATCACATCTTAACATGCGAGTAATTGGGAAAAGGTCAGAACCAACCGTCGGTAGAACTAATCTTTCTTTGATGTCTCTGTTTTTCATGGTTTCCTCCTACACTATGATTCAATTTATAAATAATATGTACATATTATAGCATGTCTTTTAATTTTAAACAATTAATTGAATTGCTAAAAAACACTTATAGCCATTAAAATTAAGCAATAAAAAGAGAAGGATATCCTTCTCTTTTTAAGAATGTAGTAGAAAACTTAATTAAAAGTCTTCACACTTACAGCGGAAAATGCCCTCATCGGTTTGAATCGAGCAATTACGTATCTTTTTTCGTTTTTGCTCATTAAACCATCTTCCATCTTTGACAATCGGACAAGTAAAGTCTGAAAAGGTCAACATATCCTCAGGGATTTGGAGACCACAGACAAACTCTAAGTGAATGTTCTTCTTGTTCATGTTTCCTCCCGATACTTCTTTTTCCAAACAGTACATTTGAATGCTCCTTGTTTGGTTTGAATGTAGTAGATTACTACTGATGTATATCGTATGACGTGCACAATATTTACACCCATCAAACCGATATTTTTCAACTCGTCATCTGGAATGACAATGTCCTCTGTTGGGACAAAATCAATGCCTTTAATCCGTACAATCGTCATTTTATACCATTCTTCCACTGCATACCTCCTTTTTGATCAAAAAAAATTATAATCATAAATGACAGATTATATATAAATTATAACATAATAATCTTAAATCTTCAATTTAAAAAGATAAGTATAATTGACACAGAAAGCTTTTAAACATAAAATAAATATATGAATTGGCTAGATAGGCAAATTAATTTAATAGGAAAAGATGGAATAAATATACTTTCTAAATCTGAAATAACGGTTTTTGGTTTAGGAGGGGTTGGTTCTTATGCATTAGAAACACTAGTAAGAACAGGGATTGGTAAAATTAATATTGTTGATAATGATATTATTGATAAAACTAATATTAATAGACAATTATATGCTCTTCATTCAACTATTGGTAAAAAGAAAATTGATATTGCATTTAGTAGATGTAAAGATATAAATCCTAAAGTTGAAATAGTAAAATATGACATTTTTGTTGAGAATGAAGAAGATATAATAAGCATTATAAGAAATTCTGATTACATATTGGATTGTATTGATACAATTGATGCTAAAATTAGTATTATAAATGTTGCAAAAAATCTTAATATACCAGTTATATCTTCTATGGGGGTGGGAAATAAAATAAAACCTTTAGAATTAAAAGTTATGGATGTTTTTAAAACCACTGATTGTCCTATGTCTAAAAAGATCAGAAAAGAACTAAGAAAAAAGAATATTAAAAGCCTAAAAGTTGTGTGCTCAAAAGAAGGAGATGCAAGGCTTGATAAGGACATTAAAGATGTTTCGTCTATATCTTTTGTGCCATCTATAGCTGGAATTTTAATGGCTTCAGAATGTATAAAAGATCTTACCTTAAAATAAGCCTTTAAACAGATATTAAATATTTAAAAAATATATATAGAAAAACATATACACTAGTTATTGACATAAGTCAATAACTAGTGTATAATGTTTATAGAACAGATAATTATATGCTTAAACTATATAAAAGAAAGAGGTGAAGTATATGCCTAGATTAGACGGAACGGGTCCAGAAGGAAGAGGACCAAAAACTGGAAGAGGAATGGGAGACTGTGATTCTGACGAAGATACTAAAGATGAAGTAGTTAATGAAGAAGAATAACTTAAAAGATTATACTAAAGGAGGTGAATTAAATGCCTAGATTAGATGGAACGGGTCCAGAAGGAAGAGGACCAAGAACAGGAAGAGGAATGGGCAATTGCCGCTTTGAAGGAAGAGAATCTAGAAATATAGACGGAGAAAGATTTCCTAGAGGAGGAATGTTTGGCCGTGGCAGGGGTAGAAGAGGCGGTAGAGGATTTAGAAATAATTTTAGATAAGGAATAATTTATGGCTAGACCAATTAAAGCAAGAAAAATTTGTGGTAAACCAAAAGTCAATATATTTGGTCCACTCAATCATCCAAAAACCAGTTATGTTTTTATGACTTTAGAAGAATATGAAACAATTAGATTAATTGATCATAGTAATTTAACTCAGGAAGAATGTGCTGGTTTTATGGAGGTTGCTCGAACAACAGTACAAAAAATTTATGAAGATGCAAG
>CAZTTS010000002.1:0-94844 GCA_964616165.1 uncultured Lachnospiraceae bacterium | reverse complement strand
CCACAAGTACATGGGTCATTTCTTCCAACCTTTTTACCTGTATTCACAATTGGTTGTGCTTTTTCAGTTTGAGGATTATCCATTTGTGGAGCTTCTGGTAATTTCATTTCTTCTTGACTAGCACTTGTTATTTGAATTTTTTGTTTTTGTTTTAAATTCTGATCTTCAACTTTTTTAACATGTGTTAACATTTTAGTAAATTGTAATTTGATTTGTGTGTTCATTTCATCAAAAAGTTCAGAACCTTCTATTCTAAATTGTACAACAGGATCTCTTTGACCATATCCTCTTAAGCCTATACCATTTTTTAAATCATCCATTGTATCAATATGTTCAATCCAAGCATTGTCTACAACATTTAATAATATATATCTCTCGATTTCTTCATATTCTTCAGGATGTTTACTATGTTCTTCTTCAATGTAATTTACTATTATATCTGAGATTGAATTAATCAATTCATCTACATCAACCTTTTCTAATTTGTTTCCATCTTTATCAATTAAAAGTTTTCTAGGATCCAATGCTAAATTATTAATTATTTCTCTAGAAAAGATATCATAATTATATGTACCTGTTTCTAATTCTTCTCTATATGTATTTATAAGCATCTCTATAGAAGATGTAACCATTGTTATAACTTGTTCATGTATGTTGTCACCATTTAATACCTGTCTCCTTTGTCCATATATTAAATGTCTTTGAACATTTATAACATCGTCATAATTTAATGTATGTTTTCTAGCTGAAAAGTTTAAGCCCTCTATTCTTTTTTGTGCATTTTCAATTGCTCTGGAAATCATACCTACTTGAATAGGTAAATCTTCTGGAATATCTAAAGTATCATATAGTCTTGTAACAACATCACCACCAAAAACCTTCATTAATTTATCTTCTAATGAAAGATAGAATACAGAATCTCCAGGATCTCCTTGTCGTCCAGCTCTACCTCTTAACTGATTATCTATTCTTCTAGCATCATGTCTTTCTGTTCCAACTATTTTTAAACCACCAGCTTCAATAACTCTTTTCTTATCAGCTTCGTTTTCTTTTGTAAATTTATCTTTTAATTCTTTAAATCTTAATCTATTTGCTATTATTTCTTCATCATCTGTTTCAAAGTATGAAGTAGCATCTAAAATTTCTTCTTCAGTCTTTCCTTCTTTTTTCATTTGCTGTTTTGCTAAAAATTCTGAATTACCACCTAACATTATGTCAGTACCACGACCAGCCATGTTTGTTGCGATAGTTACAACCCCTGGCTTACCCGCTTGAGCTATTATTTCAGCTTCCCTTTCATGATGTTTTGCATTTAATACTTGATGCTGTAACCCGGCTTTATTAAACATTGCTGATAATATTTCTGATGTTTCAACTGATGCAGTTCCAACTAAAACTGGTTGTCCTCTCTCATGAGAGTTTTTAACATCTTCTAAAACAGCATTAAATTTACCAAGTTCAGTTTTATATATAGTATCAGAACGATCACTTCTTATAATTGGCATATTTGTAGGTATCTCTATAACATCTAAATTATATATATGGTCAAACTCTTCTTTTTCAGTCATAGCAGTACCTGTCATACCTGCAAGTTTTGAATAAAGTCTAAAATAGTTTTGGAAAGTAATAGTTGCTAATGTTTTTGACTCATCTTCTATTTTTATACCTTCTTTTGCTTCAATCGCTTGATGTAATCCATTAGAATATCTTCTACCATGCATAATTCTTCCTGTAAATTCATCAACAATTAAAGCTTGTCCGTCTTGAATAATATAATCTATATCATTTCTCATAACGCCATGTGCTTGAATTGCTTGAGTAACATGATGAACTAATTCTGAATTTTCAAGGTCATTATAGTTTTCTAATCCAAAATATTCTTCAGCTTTATGTATTCCCTTTTCAGTTAATGATGCAGTTTTTGCTTTTAAATCAACAATATAGTCATATTTTGATAAATCCTCTTCACTTTCACCCTCAGTAATTGAACTTATATCTAAAAACGACTTTGCTTTTTCTTCAATTACTTCTTTTTTTGACAATCTTCTTACAAAATCATCAGCTTGTTTGTATACATCGTTAGATTTACCAGCTTTACCCGAAATAATAAGAGGTGTTCTTGCCTCATCAACCAAAATACTATCAATCTCGTCAATTATTGCGTAATTTAACTCTTTTTGAACAATATCTTCAGCATTAGTAACCATATTATCTCTTAAATAGTCAAAACCAAGTTCATTATTTGTTGAATAAAGTATATCTTTTTCATACTCTTTCTTTTTTTCTTCTTTAGTCATTTGATTTAAGTTAAGACCAACAGAAAGACCAAGAAAAGTAAATACTTTTCCCATCCATTCACTATCTCTTTTAGCTAAATACTCATTAACTGTAACTATATGTACACCTTTGCCTGTTAAAGCGTTTAAATAGGCTGGTAAAGTTGCTACTAAGGTTTTACCTTCACCTGTTTTCATTTCGGCTATTTTGCCTTGGTGAAGGATAATTCCACCTATTAATTGTACATCAAAATGTCTCATTTCTAATATCCTTTTAGAAACTTCTCTAACAACTGCGAATGCTTCAGGAAGTATGTCATCAAGGGTAGAACCTTTTTTTAATAGTTCTTTAAAATATGATGTTTTTGCAGCTAATTCATTATTAGATAAAGCTTTAATTTCATCTTCTAATTCATTAATAGCTTTAACAATATTTAAAGTTTTTTTAATTTCTCTATCACTATGTGATTTAAATATTTTTCGTATTATACTCATTAATTATCTCCATATTTCATTAAGTTCTTGTCTTTATAAACACATTAATTTTATCATTATTGCTCTTATTTAGCAAATAAAAAGAACTTAAATAAGTTCTTTTTTTACATCTGTTTTAGGATTTACTATATATTAGTATGCTGTCCAACCACTATCTGCAACAACGATTGCTCCATTCATAAAGCTTGAATCTTCTGAAGCTAAAAATAAAGCAACATTTGCAATATCTTCAGGACTTCCTTGTGCAATATTTGATCCTATTCCAGCCATTAATACATCTAATCCTTTTTGATTCATTGTTTCAGGTCTAACAGATTCTGCTATATTAGTTTCAACTGCTCCTGGAGCTATTAAATTACATCTAATACCACTTCTTCCATAAGCTTGAGCAGTATTTTTAGTAAAGCCTGCTAATGCGTGTTTTGATGCAACATATGCTACTCCACCTCTAGATCCTGCAATTGAGCCTACTGAACCAATATTTATGATATTTCCTTTAATTGAATTTTTTAAGAAATAATTAATTGCTTTTCTTGAAGCATACATTGGTGCAGTTAAATTAATTTGCAATACTCTTTCCCATACTTCATCTGTCATTTCTCCTACATTCATATAGTCATCTAATACTCCTGCATTATTAACTAAAATATCTAGTTTACCAAATTTTTCTACAGCTAAATCAATCATTTTTTCATTTGTATCTTTTTTTGATATATCTGCTGCTAAAGTAATTAAATTTGCTGTAGCTTCTTCTGTAGCCATTTCAGTTAATCTTGTATCATTAATATCAACAGCAACTACTTTAGCTCCTTGCTTTAAAAACTCATGAACCATTGCTTTTCCCATGCCTGATGCTCCACCAGTTATTATTACTACTTTGTCGTTTAATTTCATATTTACCTCCTACATTGACATTATACATAATAAAAAATATTTTATCAAAGCTTATAATTAACATTTTTGTTACATTTTGAAATTATATAATAAAACTAATAAATCTAATAAAATTAATGAAATTTAATAAATACATTTATCAAAGTATTTATCTGAAATTTTAGAAAGCTCAATTAAGATTCTATCAGATATAGTAAAATCATAAATATCATCTAGATTTGAACTAAAAATATATTTTAAAGCTAGCAGTGTTTCTTTTTGTATTCTAATACTATTTCGTATCTTAATATTTTCATTGACTGCTATTACTCTATTATCTTCAAAATCAAATATTAACTCATAAATTAATTTATTGTTCTTTGTAGAACTAATTTCTGGTAAATCTACTAATTCTGGAGTAAATCCTAATTGTGCTAATAATCTTAATTTAAAAACAGATTCAATAAAGATATCCGATTTTGATTTGCTATTTTTAGAAATAAATTTTAAGGTAATTAAAAATAATTTTAAAAGATTATGTTCGAAATAATTTTCTAATGCCACACAGTGAATAGTTTTTGTTATATTGGTAGCTAGTAACAATTTATCATAATCTTCATATATATTATAAAACATTTCAATTGGTATTGCTTCATTAACTCTAAAAGTAGTACTTCCTTTATATAATGTAAAATTAGATAAACACAGGAATTGTGTTCCAGATAAAAGAGAAGACTTAATTTGTCTTGATCTTTTGGCAATAGCATTTATTTTACCATATTCTGATGTCAAAATTGTTAACATTTTATCAGAGTCTGATACAGAGTTTTCTGCTATAACTATACCAATTACTTTTATAATTTTACTCACTTTTATATCTCTTTACTATATTTTCTTTATTTAACCAATCTTTGTTTACTTTTACCCATACATTCATATTAAATTTAATATTAAGCATTTCTTCTAAATCTTCTCTAGCAAAAGTTAAAATCTTTTTTAACATCTCACCATCTTTACCAATAATAATTCCTTTATGCGAATTTTTAACACAATAAATAATAATATCAACATCATAGATATCTTTTTGTTTTTTAGTTTTTCTTAAAGACATTTTTTCCACTTCAACAAATATTCCATGTGGTATCTCTTCTTTCAATAATCTTAATGCTTTTTCTCTTACTACTTCTTCAACAATTTCTCTTTCAGTTTGATCTGTATATTCATCTTCAGAAAAATACTTTGGTCCTGTTTTAATATGTTTTAAAATTTCAGGAAGAATTTGATCCATATTATGATTATTTGCAGCTGAAATAGGAATTATAGAATCAAATGGATATAGTTTAGAATATTCTTCAATAAGACTCAAATCTCTTGCTTTGTTTTTCCCAAATTTAAATTCATCAATTTTATTTATTAAAAGTATTATTGGCTTAGAATTTAATTTACCATCATTTATTATTTTTTCAATTATTTGTAAATCTTGAGTAGTAATTTTGGGTTCAACAACAAATAGAATTAAATCAACATCTAGATTAGAAATATATGCGGTTTCATTCATAACTTTATTTAATTTAAACTTACCTTTATGAATACCAGGCGTATCTAAAAATATTAACTGATAACTCTCTTCTGTTAAAATGCCTTTAATTTTCTTTCTAGTTGTTTGCTTTTTAGGACTTACTATAGAAATCTTTTCATTGAGCAATTTATTTAATATGGTAGATTTTCCCACATTAGTTCGTCCTAAAAATCCTATAAATCCTGATTTAAAATCTTTTTCTTTCATGTCTTTCTCTTTTTATATATAATTTATATTCCTTAATTTTAAAATGTTTTTTTATGTTCCTTAATATTCTTTAATATTCTTTAATAATCTTTAACTTATTTTCTTCTATTAGTTTTTCTATTACTAAATCTCTGTCTGACTTTTCTTCAATTATTTCACCACCTTCATCAAGAATTTCTTCTGTTTTTTCAGTTTTTTTAGCAGCTTTAATAACAATGTCATAACCATCTGGAACTATAAATATAAAAGTGTTTCCATCATTTAGCTGTAATTCTGTACCATCTAATAATGAGTATTTAGTCTGTGAATTAATAGTCTTTTTATTTGCTTTTATTTTAACAGCCTCACCATTAGTAGCAAAATAACCTGACATTTCTCTATCTGTTTCAACATGTATTCTACCATGTCCTGCTCCATAACCACTTAACAGATAAGATCTTGTGTTAAGAATAATAATATTTGTTGCAGCAAGAGGTTTTTTTGTAACAGCATCTTTTAATAATTCACCCTTTTCATATTTTTCATATTTTTTAGTTTCTTCGTTGTATACTAGTTTTAAATCTCCATCATAACTAAATCCACTTACTATAGATGCTGCAGAAACTGCACCATCATATTTTACAGGAAATAATGAGTATTTTAAAGGTGTTTTAGTCTTGGTTGTTAATGAAAACTTATTTGCTTTAGCAGCCTTAATAATTCTGCTACTACTAGTAATAGCATCATGAGGTGCATATCTATTATTATCTCTATAGAATAATCCTGAACTTCCAGCAACAGAGTCAATATTTCTTGAATATATTTCACTTATTCCTCTTGGGCTAGATCCTTCATGAACATATATAGCATCATATTCTTTAACATAATCTAAAAAATAATGTCTTGCACTTCTCAAAGGCCCGATTTTATCTAATTTATCTTTATCTTTAAAAACTGCCATTAATCTGCTTATACCAGCTTCAACTGATATTTCATATACAACCATCGCTTCATTAATATTAAATTGAGGCCATGAGTCATCTTCTAAATTATCAATCATTACTGCAAATGGTCTAGAATTACTGTTAATATCAAAAATATTCAAATTTAAATTATCAGTTTCTACTTTAATTTTACTTTTTATTACTTCATACTTAAAGAAATTAATATATAAAAAATACGCTAAACTTAATAAGAATACTATAGTTAAAAGAATGATTAAAATAATACAAATTTTTTTTGCCTTAGATTTTTTATTGCTTCTTCTTTTGTTTTCTTTGTTCTCTTTTTTATTTTTTAGCTTTTTATTTTCATCTTTAATTTTATCTTCAATCTCTTCACTTATATCTTTTATATTGTTTTTATCTTTCTTTTTTTTATTCTTTTCTTTTAATTCTTTTTTATCTCTTTTTAAGTTTTCTGCTCGACTCATAATCCACCTCCTATTATTTTAATAATTGTATATACTACTGTTGCAATAATTATTCCAAGAGTAGCTCCTGTAACAACTTCCCAAACCGTTCGCCTATCAGTACCAATTCTATTAATAGAAACTAACATTACAAAAATCAATGCTGAAGCTATAACTATAGTGTTTTTTGTTTGTGACCATATAGCCATAAAAATTGATGTTGCAATCATCGCTTGACCACTAGGTATGAATTTATTAGATGTTAATTTTTTAGAAAATACTTTAAAAATAAGAATAAACATCAGTGTTGCTAGCACTAAAATTGTAAAGTATATTGCAGGATTTGCAGTTGACCATCCTACTAAATATTTTAATCCAAAATTAGCAATTTTTTCAAAAAATACAAAATATCCTATAACAACAGCATTTAAAACTGACAAAATTACTGCTCCTGCTGCAACATCTTTTGCTATTTTGGCTTTAGGATGATATTTGTCTGTATGTAAGTCAACTACTGCTTCAATTGCTGTATTTACCATTTCTGCGAATACTACAAAAAACATTGCTAAAACTGCTAAAACTATTTCTGTTTTTGTTAATTTAAAAAGTATTCCTAAAATTAGAGCAATAATTATTAAAGCAAATTGTACTCTAATATTTCTTTCACTTTGTGTTGCAAACAAAAAACCACTTGTAGCATGTTTAAAAGCATCTGTAAACTTTTTGTTTTTACCAGCGTTTTTCTTTTCAAAATTAATATTTTCTACAATTTCTTTTTCTTTTTCTTCACTCATTCACTACCCCTCAATATACCCAAATTCTTTAAAATATTATCTTCCTTTTCTCTCATTATACCCTTATCCATACTCTTTATATGATCTTCTCCTAAAAGATGATAAAACCCATGAATTAAAATATATGCTAATTCTCGGGTTACAGAGTGATTATACTCCATTGCTTGTTCTTCTATTTTTTCTAAATTTATATGTATTTCTCCTAGAGACCATTCTCCTTCTAAATAAGGCTTTACATCTCTTGGAATTTCTATATAATGTTCTTTATTCTTCTTAGTACTATACTTAATTATATTATTAATTTCACTTTTTGAAAAGCTTGGAAATGATAATACATCTGTTGTTTCATTTATATTTCTATATTCATTATTTTTATCTTTAATTTTGTCTGGTGATGAAAATACAATTAATAAAAAAAAGTTATAGGGGATATTTTCGCTTTTGATTGCTTCTCCTAAAACTTTTTTAACTAATTCATTTATATTTTTAATATTATCTATTACCTTAATACTATTTTTATATTCAATTTGAATTTGTTCTAACATTTTATCTCCAACAAATTAATTACATGCAACTAAAAATCTTTTAAAAGTTTTACCTTCAAAGTTTTTATTGATTCCATCAATAATTTTATAAACACCTAATTTTGACAATTTAGCTTTATATATTTTCTTTAGTTTTTTCATTTTTGGAGAATTTTCTTCTTTTAGTCTCCTTAACTCTTCTAATAAAATAAGGACTTCTTTTTCTTTTTCTGTTTCAACACCTGTAAATGCTTCCCAGAACTTCTTATTTTTTTCTCTCTCATCTTTATTTTCCCAATAAATCTTTACTGAAAGAAGTTTAACATTATATTCTTCTATAAGCATTAATAACATTTGGTATGCTTTTTCTTGTTTATGTTCATTAGTTGTATTTACTAATAATAGCCTAGTATCTTTCAATAATTTCTCATAACATTGTTCTGCAACTACTAAAGGTAATGAATGAGTAAATAATGATCTACTAATTGAAAGAAGTAACATATTTTTTTCTAGAAAAGCTTTTTCATCTAACTTCCCAACAGAATATGTAGTAAACTCATCATATTCTTTAAGTATATCTTTATAGTTAGCCTCACCTTCAATTTCAAATTTGATTGGAATTATCTTATTTAAATACTCCTCAATGGTTGCAAATATATTTAAATATACTTGAATATTACTCGCTTTTTGTGACATTCTGTCATCAGTAATTTTAACTGAATAATTTTTTAATATACCTTTATATAATCTGTCTTGTTTTTCTATATATAGGGTTTTAAATGAATTATCATATTTTGAAGTTTTGTCTTCTTCTAAAAATTTATTATAGTCTAATTCTAATAAATATTTTTGTTTTCTAAATTTATATTCAATAAATTCTTCATCTTTAGCTGAAGCCACCTTATGGTATTCCATTAAAGCATCTTTTTCAAATTCTGAAGCTCTTCCATTCATTACTTTTTTACGAATAGAATCCATAATATATTTATCAATATATTCTAGATATTCTAAATATTCATTTTCATATTTTTCAAATGCTTTTTCTTTCTTGCTAGCATCTTCAACAGTGAGTGTTTCATTAAAAGCAACATATGCCTTTACTAACTGTCTTCTTCTTCTAGATATTTGATATGAATTATATCCTAACTTACTAGGTAACAAAAAAAGACTTAAAGCTTTTGTAAATTTTTTAAAAACTCCTAAATCACTATTTGACACTAACGAAAGATTTTCTTCAACCATTTTAACCCCTTTTTCCTTTTGTACTTTATAAAATCTTATCATATATTAAATAATTTTGCTACATTTTTGTAAAACTTTTGTAATAATTTTGTAATATATTACTCTTTTTTTCTTGTTCGTAATTCTTTTGCATATTCTAAAGCTTCCTTTGTTATTTTTCCACTAGAAATTCTAGCAATTTCTTTTATTATCTCTTCTTCATTTAATTTATTAATCTTAGTTTTAGTAATTCCGTCTTCTTCTGTCTTATATATATAATAATTGCTATCACCTTGAGACGCTAAAGTAGCTAAATGTGTAACAGATAAAACTTGATGTTTTTTTGCTATATGTTTCAGTTTTTCTCCTGCTACTTGACCAGTTACTCCACTTATTCCAGTATCAATTTCATCAAAAACTAAAATCGGAGTTTCATCTTGATCTGATAAAATCGTCTTTATAGCTAGCATTACTCTGCTCATTTCGCCACCAGATGCAATTTTATCTAAAAGTAAAAAGTCAGATCCTTTATTTGTCATTATCAAAAAATTTAATATATCTTTACCATAACGATTGAATTTATCAGTTTGCATAACTTTAACTTGAAACGCAGCTGATTTCATTTCTAAATCTTCTAACTCTTTAGTAACCTTTTTAGATATTTCTTCAGCATGTTTTTTTCTAATTATATATAATTTATCTGCTAATACCCCCATATCAATTTCTAGTTGATTTAATTCTTTGTCTAAATTAGCTTTTTCTTTTTCAAAATTAACTAAACTTTCATGTTCTAATTTAATATTTTCTAAATATTCTTTTATTGATTCAATAGTATTCCCATATTTTCTTTTTAGAGAATTTATTTTATCTAGTCTGTTTTCAATTCTAACTAGAGCTCTTTCATCTAAATTAATATTTTCCAGCTCATTTTTAATATCAAAATTTACCTCTTCCAAGTCGTAAAAAGCTGATTTAGTTGAATTTAAATATTCGTTATATTTTTCATTTAAATCTGAAATATTTTCTAATTGAGCTGTAATCAAAGAAAGATTTTTTATAATATCATCTGACAATATATTATTAGATAAATTTAATGCATCAATAATTTTTTCGCTACTATTAAATATTTTATATTGTTTTTCAAGCTCATCATCTTCACCTAATTCAAGTTCAGCTTCTTTAATTTCTTTAATTTGAAAAGCAAGAAGGTCTATTTGTCTTTTAGTATACATCTCATCTTTTAAATCTTTTTCTAATAATGATAGAAGTTTTTGTCTACTCTCATACTTTTTAAAATATTCTTTATATGTATTTTTAATATCTTTTTGAGCAAATCTATCAACTAATTCTACTTGAGTTTCATTTAACATTATATTTTGATTCTCATGTTGTCCATGTATATCTATAATATATAAAACGAATTTTTTTAATTCATTAACTGTAACTAATCTACCATTAATTTTACAAATATTTTTTCCGTCTTTATCGATTCTTCTAGTAATTATTATATCTATAAAGTCATTATCATTTAAAATATCATTTCCATCTAATAAGTCTAAGTTTAATTCACTATTATCATTAGCTTTTTTTAGTATTTTTAAACTTAAATTTAAAGATGCTTCAACTAAAAGATAATCTGCATTCTTCTTAATCATATCTTTTGAAAATCTTGCACCAGCTAATAAATTTAATGATTCTACTATTAGGGTTTTACCAGCACCTGTTTCTCCAGTTAAAATATTTAATTTGTCAGTAAAAGCTATTTCTAATTTGTCTATTATTCCTAAATTTTCAATATTTAAATATGTTATCATTTCAACCTTTTCTTTACTTTTTAAATTCTTTTTTCTTATAAGCTTAGGATTAATTTATGAATCTTAATTTAATTTTTCCTACTTATATTTTATCTTATTAAAATTATCTGTCAATTTTAATTGTTTGATTCCTAATCTTTTTGTTTAATTTTATATTACTTTTAATTTTATGTTTCATTTCATATTATTTCTTTAATTTTACTTATTTTATTATATAATATATTTAGAATTTTATATAGCAAAGTATAAATAAAATATATTTAATCTAGGAGGAAAATCTTGGAAGAGAATTTAAAAAAACTTTTAATAAAAAAAGATACTTCAAATAAAATTATCTTTCATATTGATGTTAATAGTGCATATTTATCGTGGACTGCTGTAAACTTATTAAAAACCTCTAATAAAGATATTAGATTAATTCCTTCTATAATCGGTGGTGATGAAACTAAAAGATCTGGAGTAGTTTTGGCTAGGTCGAATCCTGCTAAAAAGCTAGGTATAAAAACTGGTGAACCTGTTTATTTTGCCATGCAAAAAGTACCTAATCTAGAAATTTATCCAGCTAATTTTGTATTATATGAAAAAATGTCAGCAGACTTTAACTCTATTTTATCCAAATATACTGCAATTATTGAAAAATATAGTATTGATGAATCCTTTCTTGATGTAACTGATTATTTATTGGGTAAAACAGCTCTTGAGCTTGCAAAAACAATCAAAGATGATATCTTTAATTCTTTAGGATTTACAGTTAATATAGGAATTTCAAATGTTAAATTATTGGCAAAAACAGCATCAGATTTTAAAAAACCAAATATGATTCATACACTTTATTCTAATGAAATTGAAAAGAAACTATGGCCATTAGATATTTCAAACCTTTTTACTGTGGGAAGGAAAACACAATCTATTTTAAGAAAGATGCAAATAAATACCATTAGAGATATTGCAATTTCTAATCCAATTGATTTAAAAAACAAATTAGGTAAACATGGTATAGAAATATGGAAATTAGCAAATGGAATTGATGATAGTGAGGTTGTTTCAGAAAATTTACAAGCAAAATCTATATCTAATGCTGAAACTCTTCCTAGTAACATTAAAGATATTGGTTTAATAAAAAATCATATTCTTAAAATAGTAGAAAAAATTGCTAATAATCTCCGTAACGAAAATCTACTTTGTAAAACTATACGATTAACTTTAAGAGATAAAAACTTTAAAGATAGAAGTAAACAAAAATCTTTAAAAGAACATACTAATAATACAAAACTTATTTATGAAACTGCAATAGAAATTTTAAATGATATGTTTGATAATTATGAAGTTAGATTAATCGGTGTTTCTTTAGATAATTTAATTTTAAATTCTAATATACAAATAGATCTTTTTTCTATAAAAGAAGAAAATAAAAAAGATATTAAAAGTATAAAAAGAAAAAACTGCAAAAATATTAAAGAAGAAAAATTAGACTTTGTTTTAGATAAAATTAACAAACAATATAATGATAATATTATCAAAAGAGCAAGAAATACTAAAGCTAATAAAAACAAAGAAAAAAAAGACAATTAAAACCGAAGAAGCTCCTAAATATAGGAGCTTCTTAACGTTCAAGGAAGGTCTCCTTCTTCGTAATCTTCTGGTTTTGGAAAAATTAAAACCGGCTGATACTGGCCAAACGTTTTGCTTTGAGCATTGGTCAGTTTCATCCTGTATGCTGATTTTTCCATTACAGAAAATTCATCTGGTAGAAGAATTTCCTCAATAGATTTGTTGCCAACTTGGATGCACACCCAATCGACCATTTTAAGATCAATTTCTGGATTAAGCTCTCTTAGTTCGGCAATAAACCGGTCGGGCGACATTACCGTAGTAAAATCTTTCTGGTTCATGACAATATCCCCCTTTCACATAGTGATACTTTATATTATAGCATATTTTAGGGAAAAAACAAGAAAATATATAAAAATAACAAGACGATTTATCTTGTTATTTATGGTTTATATCTTTAATATTAACATAATCATATAGATTAATTTAATTAAATATAATTTATCTTAGTTTAACTTAGTTTAACTTATTTTACTTTAGTTAAAACATTATAATGCTTATGCTTTTTTAGTTCTTTCAATATATGTACCAGTTCTAGTATCAATCTTTAATGTATCTCCTGTTTCAACAAATAACGGAACTTCTACTATTAAATCATTTTCCATTGTAGCATTTTTTCCTGATGTTGTAACAGTATTTCCAGCAAAACCTGGTTCGGTGTATTTAACTTCTAATTCAACAAACATCGGCGGTTCTACATCATAGATCTCTCCTTTGTAAGATAAAACTTTAACATTCATGTTTTCTTTTATATATTTTATAGCTATTTCAATTTTTTCTAATGGTAGTTCTATTTGTTCATATGTTTCATTATCCATAAAATGATAAATATTCCCATCATTATATAGGTATACCATCTCTCTAACTTCTATCATAGCCCCTTCAACTTTGTCTGAAGGACTAAATGTTTTGTCTATAATATTACCAGCAATTATATTTTTTAATTTAGTTCTAATTACAGCTGGCCCTCTTGCTATTTTTACATGTTGGAATTCTAAAACCTTATATACATTACCTTCTAATTCAAAAGTTGTTCCATTTCTTAATTGCCCTGCTAAAATTACCGCCATATCTACCTCCTTAACTTGTCTTATTATATATAATTTATTCATATAATGCAATCATAGACTTTAGAGCTATATTGCTTAAACACTATTTGGATAAAATATAAATATATTTATTATTATAGCTACTAAAATAAATTGTATTTGGTATAATAATATTATATATTAATAGTGGAGATTAAATTATGGAAGAAGAAAACAAAAAAGAAAACAATGAAGAAGTAGAACCAAAAAAAACAGATAACATTACAGAGAATAAAACTTCAAATCGCATATTTTTTATAGCTTTAATTACAGCTATCTTAATTTTTATTATATTTGTATTTGTTTCTCAATTTATTGCTTTCAAGAATAAAAAAGATGTTAATTTAACTATTAAGTTAGAAGAAGAAATAAGCACAAATCAACTTAACTAATTCTTACTTTTAATTCTGAAACACCTCGTTTTCTAGCTTATTTAAAAATATTATTGGATTAACATTAAGATTATTAATTTTAATTTCAAAATGAAGATGGGGACCTGTTGTGTTCCCATTTAAAATAATGTTTCCATTCAAATTTATATATTTAGGTCCACCATAGGCTATTACATCTCCTCTTAATACATCCATTTCTTTTTCAACTATATATTCTGGTGAAACATGTGAATAAACAAATTCAATGATATTTTCTTTATAATTACTCTCTAATTTAATTGTACACCCATAACCATCTATAAATCCTACAAATTTCACTCTAGAATCCATTATAGCTACTAATTTTGAGCCCTCTGGTGCTCCAATATCAATTCCATAATGAAAGCTCTTATATCCAGTTATAGGGGAAATTCTTTCGCCATAATCTGAAGTTATTGTATAATAACCAATAACTGGCCAATTGTCGAAATCTTCATGATTTATTAGGCTTCTATTGCTAAAAAAAACAATAATTGATGAAGCAAAAACAAGAAAAGCCTTAATTAATTTAAAAGCGTTTGAGTCTTGTTTAATAAATTTTCTCCTAATATTCCAAGAGCATTATACTAAAAAAAAAGAATATTGCAAGCATATTCTTTTTTATTAATTTTTACTTTATTAACTAATCAATTTTAATTTAAAACTAGTTTTTTAAGATTCCAATTTATTCTTCATGTATATACCAAAGACCAGAATCTATTAATTCTTCAATTTTTTCATCATGTTCTGCTTCAGTTGCAGAAAAATACATTTTACCATTTTTATCTGAAGCAAAGAACAAGTTTTTTGTTACCTTATAGTTAAAGGTTGCATCAATAGATTCTTTACTTGGAGCACAAATTGGTCCAATTGGAACTTTCCCTATCATGTTAGGTCCTCTAGTATTATATGGGTTTTCTTTCATAATTTCTGACATTGTCAAGTCTCTTTCACTTATATCCACTTTAATAGCATAATAAGTTGATGGATCACTACCCATATTCATTCCGCTTTGCAGTCTATTTATAAATACACCAACAATTTCACGTCTATTTTCTTCACCTGCTCCTTCTAATTCAGCACATGAAGCTAAAGTTAAAATTTGATGTATTGGCATAGTCTTAATAGTCATTAAGTCTTTTCCTTCATCATCTACATATTTTGACTTATATGGCTCAAGTATTTCTTCCGTTCTATTTAACATTGTTTCAATAATCAGTTCAATATCTGTATCTTCTTTATCAAAATGATAAGTATCAGGGAATAAATATCCTTCTAAATAGTAATATATATTTTTATTTTTAATATCTTTATTTAAAAACCAATATTTTTCAATTAATGTGTCTATATATACTTTATCATTAACTTTATTCATAAAATCTATTTTATTAATTCCAAATTCTTCTTGAACTTTATTTGCTATATATCGGATATTTTTACCTTCTAGAATTTGAAATATTAAAAGAGTATCATCAACTTCACCATTTACTATCATATTCATAATTTCCTTAAAACTATCTTTTTGAGATGCTTTATATTTACCTTCAACAAAATGATTAATATCTTTTATTTTAGTATAAAGTTTAAAAAATGATTCATTTCTTATCAATCCTTTTTGAACTAAAGTTTTAGCAATATGTTCAGACGACTCTCCTTCTTCAATAACAAAATAAATATTTTCCTTGTTTTCTCTATTTAAAGGAGAAATCTGCCAAAAATACACAACCACTCCACTTAAAATTGCAATTATTAGTCCCCAAATAATAAGAGATAAAATAGTTGACTTCATTTTAACTTTTTTTGGATTCCTGTTCCCATATTTATTGTGTCTCACTCCTATTTTTTTAAACTCTGTTGAAGTTTCAATAATATTTTCATTGTCATTTATTTGATTCATAATTTTATTCCTTATCTATTTTAATTTTAAATTTTTTGTTCAAATTCGAAAAACATTAAAGCTCTTTCTTTAAGTCTGGGTTTTAATTCTTCTATAAAATCTTCATATATTTTTAAATTTTCGTCTTTAGCAATCTTTATTTCAATTCCTTTAAGATTATGATTAGTTGATATTTTTAAAATATTATATATAAAATTTTGACGCTTTTCAAAGTTTTCTAAATATTTGCTTAATAGAAATTTTTCAAGATTTAACTCAGCAACTACCTCTATATTTTCTGTTCTAAGTTTTTCTCTAAATATTTTATATGAAGATTCATCTTTTTGATGTTTTTCACTCAAAACAATACTGTTTTTATTGCCACTTATATTAAATAAATCTATTATAGTAGCATTAGAGCCTTCTTTTAATGTAATTTTATCAAAGTTATCATCTGGACTTCTATAATTCCTAATAAAATTATATATAGTTGCTTCTTCTTCTATATAATCAGATCTAACTTCTATAATAGACTTAGATTTTTTAGTAGGAACATAACCATATATACCTTCTAAAGTTCTAATTTTCAATTTGTTTTTACCCTCTTCAACCAAAACATAATCTTCATTGCCAGATAGTTTTAATAAGGTTTTTGAAAATATACCCTTAGACTTTTTTAACCTAGTATTATCTAAAACTTTAACTAGTTTTTTTTGCTTATGAAATTGATCAACTAAAACTTTATTTGTTTGTGTAACAAATACTTCTATTCCATATACTGAAGATAAATCATTTAAAGGTATATATACAACTCCGTCTTCTTCAAAAGCTGATACATTTATCGCGGAATCTGTACCATTTAAATTTATAGCATAATCGTTTAAAATGATTCTTGCTACATGAGTCTTTCCTATTGTAATTATTTCTTTACTTTCTTTTGAATATCTAATATTAGGATCAAAAATATTTTTAATATCGTCTAATGAAAGAATTGCTAGCCTAGCAGTGCTATTTTGTGCCAATGAAGTTTTAATAGGTTTTTTAGTTGTTATCTTCTGGTTGTTATAATAAAAAAATTTGCTAACATCTTCCTTTCTATTACCTGATAGAATAGAAATAATAAGAATTAATATAGCTATAAACAATACGATAATATAAGCCTTAAAAGATTTTTTACCTACTACTCTTTTTCTATTTCTTCTATTTTTTGAATAAGAAATTTTTTTAGGTTTTCTTTTCTTTTTATTGTCTTTTTCATAAAAAGCAGTACTCTCTCTTTGTGGTGGTAAATGAGTATTTAAATCTGTTTCATTTATCATCTTTTCTTTTCTTTTTGCTCTTCTTTCTGCTATTTTTTCAGGATTGCTTTTTTTTCTCATAATATTTCTCCTAAAATTTTCTTTATAATATTTTCTACAGATAATCCAAATTTATCTAATAATTCTTCAGCTTTACCACTTTTACCAAAAACATCTTCTAAGCCCATTCTAATAAGTTTTTTAGGATAACTAGTTGTTAATATTTCAGATATTGCACTTCCTAATCCTCCAATAATATTATGGTTTTCAACACTTAGTAATAAATCTGTTTCTTTAGCACACTTTAATATCGTGTCCTCATCTATTGGTTTTATACTATATAAGTCTACAACTCTAATATCTATATTATGTTCGTTTAGTAAAATTTTTTGAACTTCTAATGCTCTTTCTAAAACATCTCCTATTGCAAAAATTGTTGCTCTTTTCCCTTCTCCATGAACTTTTGATTTACCTAATTCAAAAATTTCATTTTCATCATATATAATATTTGTTTTAGATCTTGATAATCTAATATATGCTGGTTTTTCATCTTTACTAATCTCTTCAATTATCCTCTTAGTTGATATATCATCTCCAGGAACAAATACTCTCATATTAGGCATAGTTCTCATAATTGCTATATCTTCAATCATTTGATGTGTTGGGCCATCTTCACCTGGTGATAAACCTGAATGAGTTGAAACAAGTTTTACATTAGCATTATTATATCCAATAGCTAATCTAGTTTGATCATAGGTTTTTCCAACTAAAAAAATTGCAAAAGAAGAACAAAAAACCGTTTTTCCTGATAAAGCAATTCCAGCAGCTGTTCCTACCATGTCTTGTTCTGATATTCCCATATTTATAAATCTATTGGGATAAAGCTTTTGAAATTCTTCTGTTTTAGTTGAACCAGAAAGATCTGCATCTAAAACATAAATATTCTTATTTTTTCCTATTTCTTTTAAGATTTCACCATAACTTTCTCTTGTTGCTTTTTTCATAATTCATTCTCCAATTCTTTCAATGCTTCTATATACTCTTCTTCATTAGGTGATTTTCCATGCCATTTACTCGTGTTTTCCATAAAAGAAACACCTTTACCTTTTACAGTATTACATATAATAGCTAATGCTTTTGTTCTTTTTTCTTGTGCTTTCTTAAATGCATGTCTAATCTCATTTATATCATGTCCATCAATTTCTATTGTTTCAATTTTAAAACTTACTAATTTATGTCCTAATGGATCTATATTTTTAATATCAGCTACAGCTCCATCTAATTGATAGCTATTCTTATCTATTAAAATTACTAAATTTGCTAATTCTTCTTTAGATGATGTCATTAAAGCTTCCCAAATTTGTCCTTCTTGCATCTCACCATCTCCAAGCAAACAATATACTATACCTGGTTGTTTTTCTCTTTGTTTAACAATTGCCATACCATTTGCTACAGATAAACCCTGTCCTAAAGAGCCTGACGAAAAATCTATTCCCTTACATGAAAACTTGCTAATATGTCCTTCTAATTTACCATCAATTTTTCTAAAGCCTTTTAAATCTTTTTCTGAAAGAATGCCTTTTTGATATAAAATAGCATATATTAGTGGTGAAATATGACCTTTTGAAATAATAACTTTATCATCAGAATTTAAAAATTCAAAGTATAATGTTGTTAATATTTCAGTTGCCGAAAATGATCCTCCAATATGTCCTGATTGAGCATCATATACTAATTTTAATATTATTTTTCTAATCTCTTTACATCTTTCTTTTGTATCCATATTTCCCTTTATTTTTTATTAATTAACTATTATTAAATTCTTGTTTATATAAACTATATAAACATATATCCTATACCTATTAATATAATAGCTCTTAAGCCTGGATGTAAAGCAGTAAAGTAAGCACTAACCTGCAAATACAGCCCTTTTAACCAAGTAGGAACTTTTTGTAATTGTAGTTTTATTTCATCAAAATTAAAGCCAAATTTATCCTTAACATGTTTTTCATATAAATTGTCTATTGCCTTATATATTTTTGTATCTTTAATTTTATTTTTTAAAGTATTTAAAACTGATATCGGTTCTTTTATTTCATCACTTCCTATAATATTTAAAGCAACAGCATCCTCTCCTTTAAACGAAAATTCTACATTGACTTTTGTTCCTACAGGCACATCTCTTAAATCAACAAATTCTCTATGTATAATATATCCATCTTTATCAATAACTTGTATTTCTGCATATTTCCAATTTTCATTCTTTTTAACAATATCAACATTAACAAATCCATCTCTTCCAGACGCAACAAATCTATTAATAGTCATATCAAAATCATCATTACTTACATAAACCAAGTCTTTATTAGGATTTTTATATCTAGATTCATTAATAAGAGTTTCACCAACAGGCACTATAATTAAAGCCAATATTAAAAATCCTATTACTGTCCAAATTACTTTTTTTAAAGTTATATTATCTTTCATCTTCTTTTCCTTCTATTTTAATTTAGTTTACCATCTTTTGTACTATAATATATCAAGAGTTATTGAACAACTTGCCATTGATTGTTAGTTGTTGTTTGTTTAAGCATAACATCTGGGCTTAAAAACACCACTGGACGCAAATAACGAGAACATATTGCACTTGTATAATTGCTATTTGTTCCAGTTATTGGAGCAGTACCTAAAATATTGTTTAAATCAACTGCCATTGTAATAAAACTTGCTGAACTTTCAGTAGTATTAACTGCCCTATTTGCTATATGATAAGAGTTTAAAAATATATTATTTAGTCCTACTGATGAATACTTAGATCTTAAAACAAAACTAGTTCTCGGAGTAGCTTTATATGTATATAAAAGATTGCTTTTTCTTGATTCAGGTTCTGACATACCACTATTGTCTTGCCCTAATAATGTAGGAACATAAACATTAACTGTAGGATTTGCAGAATTTCCATTTGCTCTTAAATTAGTTGCTGACATTACTTCTAAATCCTCTAACATTATAGATCTAGCACCAGAATCTCTAATTTTTTTCGTTTTTAATTCAGATGGAATTGCAGGATTACCTATGGTATATGTAGTAACCATTGATTTGTCAGCACCTATTCCATGACCAAAAATACTACACATTTTATGTAATTCTTCTTCATAATATAAAAGTCCTTGTCCATTATTAATATTAAAATGTGATCCAGAAAGGTTTATTAAATTTCTGCTCATCATTTTTATTTTCCCATTTTCTTTACCAATAACAATGTATTGATTATGCGATGATGTTGCGGTCAAAGTTTGCGAAGAATGTCCATTCCCTGAAATATTATTTTCTGCAAATGCTGATCCAATAGGTGAGATGTATGTTAGTAATGTTGTGTCTGTTACTCCTTTTGTTGGATCATATATAATTATATCTCCAATATTAATTTGAGAAATATCTATGGTTTTATTGGTAACTTTGAAGTTTAAATCAATTTCTTCTAATGTATAAACATTTTTTTCATTAACTTCAACTGGTGACATAGTAAAAACTATGTTTTTATCAAAATTCACATAAAAATTTAATTGGCTATTTTCTATCCCTAATAGTTTTTTACTTTGAAGAGTATTGACTCTGTAAAAAGGTAAGGCTTCTAATTGTAAAGCAGTCATACTATATCTATCTACTATAACATTTAATGTTTCTTGTGGTATTGCACTTGCTGGAAGAGGCAAAGGAGTAGAAAATGTAGTTGGAACATAAAGTCTTCTAAAAGCAGCATCAAAATCTTCATCACTTTCTTTTTTATTCATAGTTTCTCTATAAATTACTTCAATCTGTTCTCTAACAATTCTTGAAGTAGCTTCAAAACCATCTTTTCTTCCTAGATTAATAATGCCTATAACACTTCCAACAGCTGCTGTTCCTAATATTATCATAACTAGAATAGTTATTGATAATGCAACTAGTGTTATTCCTTTTTTATTCATACTTTTCTCCTATATCTTTTATAACCAATCATTTTGAAACAATTGCAAGAAATATTCTTCTGGTGAAAACATTTTATGTAATTTAACATCTTTAAACTTTCTTCCAAAAGTATTAACTGTTATAGATTTAATCGTTACAAATTTCTCGTATCTATTTAATTCGCCTTCCCAATTGCTTTCCAATTTTCTTTTTGCTAGTTCATCTATTATTTCTGTCCCTTCTGTAACTTTACCAAAAGCCGCATAGTTTCCATTCATCCCAGGTGCATTATCAAATAATATTTTAAATTGTGGTGCTCCAGAATTATATGAGTAAGCTTGAGGTATTACACCCAAATCTGAATAATCAGCTCTTACCAAAGACAATACATATTTTTCATGATTAATATCATTTAATTTAAAATTATTACTTTCAAATTCTCCCTCTATTTCGTATTCATAATCAAGAGCTGAGTCTACTTCAATGCTTTTATCTACCATTGAAGTAGTAGCATTGTCTGACCCCCCTCTTTTTGCTCTTCCAAAATGTATTGAAATAGCATCAAGGCCATAAACAACTTTCCCGTCATAAAAGCCGTCTTCAACTAATTTTACAAAATTATTTACTGTATTTGGAGCTTTTGTTGGATCTAATTCAACTACAATATTACCATATTCTTCTAGTTCAATAGTAGCAACAGGTTTTTTATATATTAAAGAATATCTGTCATTTAAAATTATAAACAAAAGAGCTAATATGGCAATAAGCATTAAAGTCATAAAAAAATATATAAAAACATATTTAGCTTTACTAGTTTCTTCGTCCATCATTTCTTCAGTTTCTTCTTCTTGAATCTCTACTTTAAAATCTTTTTTTGCTTTTTTCTCTTTTTTTGCTTCTTTTTTAGTATCTTTTATCTTATCTTTTTTATTTTTCTTTACTGTTTTTTCTTCTTTATTTTTAGATGCTTTTTTTTCTTTCTTTTCCTTTATTATTTTTTCTTCTTTATTTTTATTACTCTTTTCTTTTACTTTTTTATCTTCTTTATTTTTAATCTTATCTTTTTCTTTTTTTTCATCAGCATTCTTTGTTTTTTTCGAATTTTTTTTGGCCATATTCATCTCCTTTATATATTTTTTATTATATACTATATCAACTTATATTTCTATATATTTATTGTGAATAGTAGAATAAATTAATACTTGATCTACTTCTCTTTTTAAAGCTTTTTCAAGAGCTTTTTTATAAATTAACATTTGAGTTTTATATCTCTCTTTTAAAGTGTTTAAATCTGTATTGTCTGTTTTATAATCTAAAATCTTAAGCTTATTATCTTCAGTAATATAATATAAATCAATCATACCCTGAATTAATACAAATTCCTCTTCTTTATCTTTCTCTTCAATCTCTATATTATCTTTATCAATAATCTCTTTGATTTCTGACATTAAAAACTTTGAAACAAATTGTTTTTCTTTTTCTTGTTTTGAATTTATTATTTCCTTATACTCTTCTGTTTGAACAAAATTTAAAATTGCTTTAATATCAATATGTTTAGCTTGTTCTTCTAATAATAAGCCTTCTTTTACTATTTTATTTAATTCAGCTTTTAGTTCTTCTTTGCTATATATTTTATTAAATTTTAATTTTTGTAAAAACAAATGATTAAAACTACCTATTTCAGCTTTTGAAAATGTATCAGATATCATGAATTTTGGTTTTTTCATTTGAATTGATTTAATGTTTTCTTGTATAATATTTTCTTCAGAAAGATCAACTCTACTTGCAGCAATTTTAGTGTAATTCAAATCTTTAATATCATATTTATAATCTAACATCTCTAGTTTCTTATTAATTAGAGCTATACTTTCATCTTGGAATTCAGATAAATCAATCTTTAAAATTTCTTTTTTATATTCTTTTTCTTTAAAGTCTAGTGAATCTGCAGTTAGTATTGTAAGTTTTGAATTGCTTAAGCCAATATTATTTGCTAATAATATCCATTCTAAATATGATGATTTAGACTTTAAAATATATGGTGACATTGTATATTTAATCTTTTCTGTGCTTCTCTCAGTATAGCTTTCTGCTAAATTATTTATATCAGTAATATATTTATTAGCATCTTTCATTGCACCAGTTAAAATAAGTTTTTCTTTTGCTCTTGTTAAAGCAACATATAATACTCTCATTTCTTCAGCTACTATTTCTTCTTTCATTTTTATTTTAATAGCTTCTTTAATAAGAGTGGGATATTTAATCTTTCTTTTATAATCTAAATAATCTATAGCAACACCAAAGTTTAAGCTTAACAAAAGATTATCTCTTAAATCTTGTAGATTTATTCTTTTATTCGTATTGGCTAAAATTACTATTGGGAATTCTAATCCTTTCGAAGAGTGTACTGTCATTATTCTTACAACATTTTCTTTTTCACCAATAATATTAGCTGATGCAATATCTGTATTATTTATTTCTAATCTTTCTAAATATTGAATAAATTTAAATAAACCTATATTACCTAATCCTTCATATTCTTCTGCTCTACTTAAGAACAAAGATAAATTAGCTTTTTTAATTTCACCATTGTTTTCTAAAGAAATATAATTAATATAGCCTGAATCAATTAAAATCAAATTCAATAAACTAGTGATACCTAAGTACTTTTCAACTTCTTTTAATTTAGTTAAAAAATCTAAAAAGTTTTTTGTTTTTTTATCTTTTGTTTTTTCATAATATTCTCTTAACGAACCATACATTGAAGTATTCTTATTTGTTATTCTAATTTTAGTGATTTCGTTTAAAGTAAATCCACCAAAAAACGATTTTAATATAGAAACAAAATCTATATCTAATAATGGATTATCTATGATTTTTAACAACGAAATTATTGTTGCTATTTCTGGTGATTCAAAAAAATTACTAGAAGAATCTGTATAAACGGGTATACCTTTTTCATATAATATTTTTTCAATTGTATCTGCTCTATCTTTTGCAGATCTAAGCAGAATTACTATATCTCTATATTCAATCTTTCTGGAACCAGAAGAATCTTGCACTAAAAATTCTGAATCAAATAATTCTTTTATTCTGTTCGCAATATAATAAGCTTCTAATTGTATGTTTTCAGTATTTTCTATGAGTTCTTTAGTTTCATCATCTAAATCATCTGTATCTGTTGACCCTTCTTTTGAAATTAATGTAATTTCAGTAGTTGTATCTTTATCTTCATAATTAGCAGAATAATTTAAATATTCTTTTTCATCATATTCAATTTCACCAAGTTTTTCAGACATTATTATAGAAAACAAATCATTACAAAAATTAATTATATTTTTTCTAGATCTAAAGTTTTGATATAGAAGAATTTTTGATCCATTTAATATATCTGTTCCATCATTAGAATGATTAATTAAACTTGAATTCATATGCTTTTCTGTTTCGTTTTTTATTTCTCCAGCATCTTTTTCTTTAAACATATTATATTTTTCAATAAAAATATCAGGATTTGCTTTTCTAAATCTATATATGCTTTGTTTTAAATCTCCAACTCTAAACACATTATCATTAGATATTGACCAGATGATTAAGTCCTGCATTTTGTTGATGTCTTGATATTCATCAACTTGTATTTCTACATATTTTTGACTAATATTTTCTGCTATTTCAGTTCTAAAATATTTTCCATCTCTTTTCTCTAACAATAATTTTAATGCATATTTTTCTAAATCAGCAAAATCTAAAAGGTTTTTGCTTTGTTTTAGTTCAGTATAGGCTTTATCTAATTTTTGAGATAAACTAAATAATGTTTTAATATTATTAATTATACCAAGATTATCTTCTATAATATTTTCGCTTTTTTCTCTAATATATACATCTTTTAATAAAGCAATATCATCTTTAACCTTGTTTCTATTTCTATATGCTCTATCTTTTTCATCTGAAACTAATCCTTTTTTAGTTGGCCATCTTTCAAATTCTATGTAATTAAGTTGATTATATAACTCATCCCAATTACTAGTATTCAATAATTTTTCTAATTGGTCTATATCTGCAGAAATAGTATCTCTAAAAACTATTAGATTAGGATCAATTGATAAATTACTTCTTTCATTTATTAATAAATCAATATTACCTTTGACAATCTCTTTAGCTTCATTAAATAAAATACTACCATAGAAAGTTTTAGCGTAATCAAGATCTGTTTCTGATAATTTATCTAATGCTTCTTCAATCCAATCTTCATAAAAAGGAATAGATTCTAAAAATTCATGTATTTTAATTATTTCTTCTCTTAATATATTGTCATTTCTATAACTAGAATAAAAATTCAATAAATTAAAAAAACTTTCTTCATTTTTTTCATATTCTAATTCTAAAGCCTCTTCTAAAGCTTCTTGTTTTAAAATATCTATTTCTTCACTTTGTCCTACCACTATTTCAGATGACAAATTTAAATTAAAGAAATTTTCTTTGATTAAATTAAAACAAAAAGAATGTAGTGTTGATATATTAGCTTTTGGCAATAATCTTATTTGCCTTTTAATATTATCATCTTCATTCTTATCTAATTCATTATATAATGATAAAAGTATTCTTTCTTTAACTTCATTCGCTGCTGCTGTTGTAAATGTTATAGATAAAATTTTGTTAATATCTACTTTTTCATTAATTATTTTTTTAATATTTCTTTCAACTAAAACAGAAGTTTTACCAGAACCAGCTGCTGCTGCTACTAGTATTTCGCCTTTTTCATTTATAGCTTCTTCTTGTTTTTTAGTCCATTTCATTTTTACCCTTACTTTTATATATTTAAAATTTAATTATTTATTTTTTATCTTCCACCACTTCCGGCCTCCGCCACCTCCGGCCTCCGCCACCTGATGAAAATCCACCACCACCACCAGATGATGTGCCACCAGTTGATGCTGAGAAAGTAGAAACAGTAGAAATACTTGATGAAAAGCTAGAATATGAATGTATTGCGCTTCCCATACTTGAATAAGTTGGGGAAGTTTCTAATTCGTTTATAACTTCTGGATGTGAAACTTTTAAAGCTTCTAAAACTTTTTTAGCTGTACCAAAGAAGGTAGCAAAAACTAAAAATTCTCCCCAAATAATAACTGATTTCTCATCATATTCACTTATATATGAAGAATCTGAAAGAAATTTTTCTAATCCTTTGAATTCATAATATATATTAAGTCCTTCTTCTGTATATGAAGGATAAACTTTATCTTCAGTTTTTCTAGCTAAAAAACTAACTATGACTTGCAATGATAGAGTAGCAAAAAGCAATGATATATATATTTCTTTATTGAAATTTATTGTTCCAAAAACATTCAACGCAACTACAACTCCTAGTGCTGCTAAAATATAAAATATTAATTTAACCATATTTAGATTACTAAAAATTTTTTCTTTTTCTTTTGACTTGATTCCTTGTTTTTCTAATATTTCCTTTTCTTCTATAATGCGTTTTCCATATTTTGTTTTAAACTTATCTAAATAATAATAGATATTTAATAATAATTGATACTGTTCAATATATAATTCATCTAGATTATTTATAATTAAATTTTTAAATTCTGATTCAATAGTAGTCCAATCACTATCTGTTAATTTAATTCCAGATTTTCTTAAATTATTTATATATTTAATAGTATAATTTTCTCTTGTTATAGAAGTATCTTTAACATATGCTTTTATTATACTAGAAATTAAAAAGTCTAAAACAAGTTTTTCATCTTCTTCAACCTCCTTTTCTCTGTATTTTTTAAGATCAACTATATATACAAGTTCATTAAATTTGCCTTTTACAACTCCAGCTTTCCTTGAAATTAATTTAAGATCATTTTCTTGTCTATCATTAATAACTTCTCGAACAATGGAAGAATCTAAATTTGGTTCATAAAGCTTTAATGCGTCTATGAATAACTCATTTTGTTTAGATTGATTTTTTTCTTTCTTACTTATATCTACTTCTTCCAGTTTTGTTAAGCTTAAAATTTTATGTAATGATAGTTTCATTATAATTGTATTAATAAAAATATTTACCGACTTAATTTTATAAATTGCATTAGCAGTTATAAAATTTAATTTTGTTTTGGGAACCCCTGTATAAAGATCCCATTCTTTAACATTTTCAAAAGAAAACTTATTTGCTTTTTTATTTAAGTTATATAATAAGACTATAATAACTGCATACACTACAACATAAACTGTTAAATAAATAATCTTGCTATATTTTTCACCAAAAGCAAATCCAGAAGCTTTTACTGTTCCTGCTGTATTTATTCCTTCTTCTCTTACAATGTCGTCATATCCATTTTTAAATTGATTTCTTCTAGCTGTAGAAAGCATTTCTTCCGGAAACAAAACTCTAGCTTCAACCATTGAAGTAGGAGTAATATCCTTCGCTTTGACCTCTACCTTCCCGTCTATAAAATGAATACTTCCAGTTCTAACACCATGTCCCCAAATTAAAGCATTTTCTTTGTTTACCTTTTCCGGGAAAGTAATTGTAGCTGCAAATTCTTTAACTGGTATTTCTTCACCACCACCCATAAATTTGTGATAAAGTTCTGCAGTGTCATTATATTTGTTAACAGAATTTTGTCCTAAAAAAGTCATCTCTTTTACATATTCAATTTTATATAATTTTCTGTCTCTACCTTCAGCTAAACCTGTTCCCCATGCAATTTCAAATTTATTATTAAAATTAGATGCATGATAATAGTTCTCTGGCTCTCTTCCATCTAAGGCAGCGTACTCTGTTAATGACATAGAATTCCATCTTTCATTTTCAAAATATGAAACTTTTACATCTTTAAAATATCTACCTTCTTCTTTAGGGTAGGCAATAAATAGTGTTGAAGTATTTCTAATATTTATATCCCATATTTCTTCAACCTGAATACTACCATCTGTTAAAACCTCTAAATTAACACTTCTTGTATTTATAAATAAAGAATCTTTATAAAATAAAATATAAAGAAAACCTATTACAAATATAATAATTATAAATATAGGCCATTTCTTTTTTTGGTCTTTTACTCCTTGTTCTGGAAACATAACATACCTCACTTATTTTAGATTTTCTTTTAATGCTCTTTGAATTTTTCTTTCATCAGATTTTTTTGCTAAATCTTCTCTTTTATCATAAAGCTTTTTCCCTTTGCCTAATCCTATTTCAACTTTCACAAGATGTTTGTTCATATATAAGCTAATAGGAATTAGAGAAAGTTTTTTTTCATCAACTTTTTGTTTCAATTTTAATATTTCAGACTTATTTAATAATAGTTTTCTACTTCTATATGGATTAATATTAGTATCAATTCTTTTATCATATGGTTTTATATACATATTAAGCAACCACACTTCATTATTTTTAATAATACAGTATGTATCTTTTAAATTTACTTCACCTTTTCTTATTGACTTAACTTCTGATCCAACTAATACTATTCCTGCATTATATGTATCGTTGATATCATAATTTCTTCTAGCATTAGGGTTCTTTGCAATAATTTTCATTTACTTACACTTTTCTTAATATTTATATTTTATATTTTTTTATTTATTTGCATTAAAATTACTATTGATAATATTAATAAAACTAAATTAACTGATATTAATACAATTAACAACAAATTTGTAAACGATAGGCTTTCATCTGAAAGACCAGATGTAATCGATTCTACAGTTGTTGAAGTATAAATTTCTTTATCTATTTCATCATCATTATTGTTATCAATAAAATTTGTAAAATTATTTGTATTTATATTATCTGAAGTTATAGATGATGCTTGACTATTATTTAATGTAAAGAACAAAGTTAATACTAAAATAATCATTACTAATATAGCTATAAATCTTATTTTTACTATCTTTCTTCTGTTCTCTGTTTTTATTTTGTTTTTTGTTTTTACTAAATTATTCATTTGTAATATGCTCCTTAATTAATTCCCAAATTTCATTTGTATATATTTTATTAACACTAGAAAAAGCAAAAATTGGACTATATGAAATACCTAAAATCTCTTTAAATTTCTCTATTTTTTCATCTACTTTTGTTTTTGCTATTTTATCAGCCTTATTAAGCACAATAGAAAAAGGTATATTTCTAGACAATATGTAGTTATACATTATCTGATCTTCTTGTGTTGGTTTATGTCTAATATCTAAAACTAAAATAATCAAATATATATTTTCTCTTAAATTTAAATATTGATTTATATATTGTCCTACTTGCTTTTCTTCAGTTTTACTCATTTTACTATAGCCATATCCAGGCATATCTACAAAATACATTTTATTGTCAATATTGTAAAAATTTATTTGTCTTGTTTTTCCTGGCTCTGAGCTAGTTTTAGCTATTTTTTTTCTGTTTAACATAGTATTAATAAAGGAAGATTTCCCTACATTTGATTTGCCAACTAAAACTACTTCCGGTAAATTTTCATTAGGGTAATCTTCAGGTTTAACTGCTGATATATAAAATTCTGCATTATTTATATTAATACTCATATAACTCTTATAACCTTTAGCCTTTATTATTTTTTTACTGGTAAAATTTTTGTTAATCCACCCATATATGGTTGCAATTTTTTAGGTATGCTTACTGATCCATCTTTATTGTAGTTATTTTCTAAAAATGCAATTAACATTCTTGGTGGAGCAACAACTGTGTTATTTAATGTATGAGGTAAATAATTTCCATTTTCACCTTTAACTCTTATTCTTAGTCTCCTAGATTGGGCATCAGTTAAATTTGAACAACTTCCTAACTCGCCTGTATATTTGTTTTGTCTTGGACTCCATGCTTCAACATCAATTCCTTTTGCCTTTAAATCTGCTAAATCTCCTGAACAAGATTCAAATAATCTTACAGGAATATCAATACTTAAAAAGAAATCTACTGTAGTTTGTAAAATTATATCAAAATAATCCCAACTTTCTTCTGGTTCACAAATTATAATCATTTCTTGTTTTTCAAATTGATGAACTCTGTATATTCCTCTTTCTTCAATACCATGTGCTCCTTTTTCTTTTCTAAAACAAGGAGAATATGAAGTCATCTTTATAGGAAGCTCTGATTTATCTAATATTTGATTTAAATATCTTCCAATCATTGAATGTTCAGAAGTTCCAATTAAGTATAAATCTTCATCTTCAATTTTATACATCATAGAATCCATTTCAGTAAAACTTAATACACCTTCAGCAACTTCTCTTCTAATCATAAATGGCGGGATACAATATGTATAACCACGTTCTATCATAAAGTCTCTAGCATAAGAAAGAATAGCTGAATGAAGTCTTGCAACATCTCCTTGTAGATAATAAAAACCAGCTCCTGAAACTCTTCTAGCTGCATCTAAATCTATTCCTCCTAATGATTCTAATATATCAATATGATAAGGAATTTCATAATCTGCTTTTTTTGCTTCTCCAAAAGTTTTAAGTTGAACATTTTCACTATCATCTATACCTTTAGGAACATCATCACGAAGAATATTTGGTAAAATCATTAAGATTCCTCTAACTTTTTTTTCTAAATCTTCTTCTTTTTCTTCTATATATTTTAACTCATCATTAATTTGATCTACTTCTTTTTTCTTTTCTTCTGCTTTTGCTTTATCGCCAGATTGAAATAATAATCCTATTTCATCTGACAATGTATTTCTTTGTTGTCTTAATCCATCTCCTTTTATCTTTGTTTCTCTTAATTCTTCATCTAGTTCAATAACTTTATCAACCAAAAGAATTTTATCCTCTTGATATTTTTTCTTTATATTTTCCTTCACTTTATCCGGATTTTCTCTTACAAATTTCATATCTAACATAATATACCTCTATTTCTATTTCTATTTCTATTTCTATTTTTATTTTTATTTGTATTTCTTCTTTTATTTATTTGTTTTTTAATTTTAATTCATAATATTATAATTCTTCGTTCTTGGAGTTTATTTCATCATATAATTCTTTATCAATAACAACAGTAAAATCTTTATGTAGTTTTAGGAATGAAGCGGGTGATTCTGTATTTATAGTAAAGTCTGTTAATAGTTTTTTAATTGCTTCTTTCTTCTTTTTTCCTGTAGCCATTAAAACAATTTTATTTGCAGAAAATATTGTACCCATTCCCATTGTTATTGCTTTTTTTGGAACCTCGTCCTTACTTTTGAAAAACCTGGAGTTTGCATTTATAGTACTTTCACTTAAATCAGCTATATTTGTGTTTAAGTTTAATTTTTGGTAAGGTTCATTAAAACCTATATGTCCATTTTCACCAATTCCAAGTAATTGAATATCTATTCCTCCAACATCTGTAATTAATTTATCATATTTATTTGCTTCATCTTCTAAATTACTGGAGTTACCATCTGGAATATATATATTGTCTTTATTTATATTAATATGCTTAAAAAGATTCTCTTCCATAAATTTATGATAGGAGTTTTCATTACTATAATCTAATCCAATATATTCATCTAAATTAAAACTAATTGTTTTATTAAAGTCAATTTTACCCTCACTATATCTTTTAGACAATTCTTTATACACGGGTATAGGTGTTGTTCCAGTTGCTAAGCCAATTACTGCGTTTTTATTTTCTCTATTCTTATTTATTATTGTCTCTTGTACAATATCCGAAACAAATCTGCCTAATTCTTCTTCATTTTCAACAATTTTTATTTCCATAGATATTTCTCCTTTAAATTAAATTTAATATTTTATTAATTCTTGAGTTTATACTATCTTCTCCTAAAACTAACATTATTTCATATAGGTCTGGAGTTTCTGATCTGCTAGTTAATGCAACTCTAATTACAGTAGATACATCTCCTACATGTCCTTTATATTTTTCAGGATTTTCCCTATATTCTTTAACAGATTTAGCATAATTTAATTTAATACTTAAATCTGAAATTTTATTCCACCATTCTTCTTTTGAGTCATTTATATTATATGTTTTTTGATATTCTATTAATATTTCTTTAATATCTTCATTATTATTAATTTCTAGAAAATCATAATCTTCTTTTCTTTTTATTATATCATTAAATTTATCATCATACATATATATAATTTGATGTTTTATATCAGACATTTTAGCTATGTCTTTTCTAGGATTTTTTTCTTTACCTCTTTCAATATTTAAAACTTTTAATGTATATTCCTTATTATTAGACAGTATATCTTTCAACTCTTCATCAAATTTATTAGCCCAAATTAATGCACCATTATATAATTTTTCTGCAGTAAAATTTGCAATAGCAAGCTTTGACACATCTAATAATTTTTCCATATCAAATAGTGCTCCAGATTTACTCATTTTAGAAAGTTCAAAATTAAAATCTAAATATTGTAATTTAGGATTATTTTTTCTCCACATTTCATAATTGCTATTAGCTATATTTAATAAGTAATCATATACTCCTTCAACTGGAAAGCCTTCTTCAACATAATACATTGCAGATGCTTCAGGATCTTTTCTCTTACTAATTTTTCTTCTGGTTGTTCCATCCATTTTCTCAATTGGTGCATAATGAACATATTTTGGTGGTTTAAAACCAGAAGATATAAATAATTGGATATGTATAGGTAATGAAGCCAACCACTCATCTGAACGTATTACATGTGTTGTTCTCATTAAATAATCATCTACTAAATGAGCAAAGTGATATGTTGGTAAACCATCAGATTTTATAATAACAATGTCTTGTGTATTTTCAGTCATTTCTAAATTACCTTTTACAACATCTTTTATTTTAATCTTATTATTTTCTTTACCTGGTGACTTAAAACGAATAATATATTCATCACCTTTTTTAATTTTATCAATAGCCATCTCAACAGGCATATCTCTATATTTAGCAAAAACTCCATAAATTCCTGGTCTTGTTTTAGATTTCATTTGATTATCTCTTATTTCTGTTAATTCTTCTTTTGTTAAGAAACAAGGATATGCTTTGCCTTCTTTAATTAAATGTTTTGCAAATGCATGATATATTTTGGTTCTTTCACTTTGTTTATATGGCCCATATTTACCACTATATTCTTCTTCATTAACATTTCCTTCATCAAAACTAATATCAAAAAGCTTTAAATCTTCTAAAATTTTAATTGTCCCATCTTTAATTTCTCTTTCTTGATCAGTATCTTCAATACGAAGGAAAGTAAGACCATTGGTTCTTTTTGCTACAAGAGTTATAATAACACATTGATATATACCACCAATATGAGTAAAACCTGTTGGTGATGGTGCAAATCTAGTAACAATTGCTCCTTCATCTAAATTTCTCTCTGGATACTTTTCATTATAAAAATCTAAACTTTCAGATTCTGGGAATATTAAATTAGCTAATTCTTCTAATTTTTCCATTTTTTATCCTTTACTATTCTTATTCTCTATTTTAATTTTAATTTTAATTCTAATTCATAATTATTTATTATTTATTATTTATTTTTTAGTTCTTTTTAAAACTAGTTTATTTTTATACTTCAACTATTATAGGTAATACCATAGGATTTCTTTCAGTTTTCTTGTAAACAAATTTTAAAACAGTTGATCTAACAACACCTTTTAAAACTGTCCAGTCTCTAGAATCAGTTTCCATTATAGCTTTTAAAACTTTTTTCCTTAACTCTTCTAATAATTCTTCTGATTCTTTAATATATACAAAACCTCTTGAAACTATATCAGGTCCAGCTACTAATTCTCCACTTGTTGAATCCATAGTTATAACTATAATAATTAGTCCATCTTGAGATAAATGATGTCTATCTCTTAAAACTACATTTCCAACATCGCCTACACCAATACCATCAACAAATACTTTACCATGTTGTACTATACCACCTTTTTGCATTTTATCCTTAGTAAGCTCAATTGTATGCCCATTTTCAGCTATTATTATATTTTCCTTAGGAAGACCTAATAAAACTGCTGTGTTTTTATGTGCAATTAATTGTCTATATTCACCATGTATTGGCATAAAATATTTTGGTCTAAATAATGATAATATTAATTTTTGTTCTTCCTGACATGCATGCCCTGATACATGTAGTTTTTCAGCTGAAGAATATATAACTTGTGCACCAGATTTCATTAATAAATTAATAATATTAGAAACATTAGCTTCATTTCCTGGTATAGGATCTGCAGAAATTACTATTAAGTCATTAGAACCTACTTTAACTTTTTTATGTTGTCCTGTAGCCATTCTTGATAAAGCTGACATTGTTTCTCCTTGAGAACCTGTTGTAATAACAACCAATTCTTCATCAGGATAATTATTAATATTATCAATGTCTATAAAAGTTTCATCAGGAACATCAAGATAACCTAATTTTCTAGCTGTTTTAATCATATTTATCATTGATTTGCCACTAATAGATACTTTTCTTTTATTTTGTACAGCTACATTAATAATTTGTTGAACTCTATCTATATGTGATGAAAATGTTGCTACTAATATTCTTTTAGTTTCACCTTCAAATATATCTGCAAATACTTTTCCTATAGACTTTTCAGAAACAGTAAATCCTGGAATTTCTGAATTTGTACTATCAGATAATAATAAAAGTACTCCTTCATTCCCTATTTCTGCCATTTTCCCAATATTCATTACTTGTCCATTAACTGGTGAAAATTCTACTTTAAAATCTCCTGTATGAACAACTGTACCAACTGGAGTAGTTATTGATAACATTAGAGAATCTCTAATACTATGTGCACTATGTATAAATTCAATATCAAAGAATTTACCTAGTTTTAACTTACTCCCTTGTTTAATTTCAATAACTTTACTATCTTTTATTTTATGTTCTTGTAATTTGTCTTCAATTAATCCTACAGCAAATCTAGGTGCATATACTGGTATATTTATCTTTTTTAATAAATATGGTACTGCTCCTATATGGTCTTCATGTCCATGTGTAATTAAAAGACCTTTAATTTTATTATGGTTTTTTTCTAAATATGTAAAATCTGGGATAACAATATCTATTCCTAGCATATCTTCTTCTGGAAAACCTATACCACAGTCAACTATGATGATTTCATCTTCATATTCAAAAACAGTAATATTCTTACCAATTTCATCTAAACCACCTAAAGGTATAACTTTAAGTCTAGGCTGATTATCATTTATTTTTTCATGACTAGTTTTAGTTTTTGTTTTTCCAAAGCTTTTATTCACATTCCTAGCAATCTTTTTCCTATCTCTTACAATAGTCTTATCTATAGTTTTAGTAAAACTATTCTTCTCGTTCTTTTTATTCATTTTTCTCCTTTGTAGAAATATTCTCTTTAATATTTCTGTTCCGTTATTTAATAATTAATTTAATTTTTTATCCTTACGATAAAATCCGTTATTTGCAAAGCTTGCAATGATATATAATTATACCAATTAGTGTAGTTTATGTCAATTTATAAAGCTTTTAAGAGCTAAGAATATAAATACAAAAAAAGCCCTTTAAAAGAGCCTTATTTTTATTTTTTAATATATAAATATATTTTTTGTCTTAAACTTCTAAATATCTTTTCATCGAAATCGAACTTCCAATTATACCAATTCCTAGAGCTAGTCCAAAATAACTTGCTAATAATTCTGGTAGTATGTCTAAGAATGGAACAACAACAATAGTTAAAGATTGAGAAGTTCCAAGTTCTAATAGTTTTTGTGTAACAAATTCATAAGTAAAGAAAACAATTATAAGGCAAATAAGAACTGCAATTAGCCCCATCAAAATTGATTCAACTACAAATGGTCCTCTAATAAATCCATTTGAAGCTCCAACATATTTCATAATAGATATTTCTTTTCTTCTAGCATATACAGAAAGTTTAATCGTGTTGGAAATTATAACAATTGAAACAATAATTAATATTGTAGTAATGCTAATTATAAATACTTTGACTGACTTTGATATTACTACCACTGCCGAAATAATATCATCTTGATTTCTTATACTTTTTACATTTGGCATTTTTTCTATTTCAGCTTGAACTACATTATTTTTATGTAAGTCCGTTAATGTTATTATATATGACGCTGGTAAAAATTCATCATGATCTACTAATCCATCAATTACGCTTGGATTGTCTTTCCATTGTTCTTTTAAAGATTCTATAGCTTCTTGTTTTGATTTAAATTTAATAGTATTAACACCATCAATTTTCTTTATATCTTCGCCTAATTTTGCAACCTGTTCATCATTAGCATCTAAACTAATAAAAACTTCAATTCCCTGCTCTTCTTCCATTCCTAATATTATTTTATTAATATTTTTATTCAATAATAAGAAAACACCAAAAACAAATAAAGTAGATAACATAACAGTAAGTGATGCTATGGTTGACTTTTTGTTTTTTGAAAGATTAGCAAATCCTTCTTTTAAATAATAACCAAATTTAACATTCACCTGAATACCCACCTTTTTTAACATCTCTTACAATAACACCGCCTCTAATTTCGATAACTCTTTGTTTCATATAATTAACGATATCTTTTGCATGTGTTGCCATTATAACAGTTGTGCCTCTTTGATTAATTTCATAAAGTAAATTCATAATTTCCCAAGCTGTTTCAGGATCTAAATTACCCGTAGGTTCATCAGCAATTATAACACTTGGATTATTAACTAAAGCTCTTGCTATTGCAACTCTTTGTTGTTCACCACCAGACAATTGTGTAGGATAAAAATTAGCTTTACCATCTAAACCTACCAAAGATAACACAACATTAACTTGTTTTTTAATATGTCTTTTAGACGCATTAACAATTTGCATTGCGAAAGCAACATTCTGATAGACTGTTTTATCCTGTAATAATCTAAAATCTTGGAAAACAACACCCATACTTCTTCTTAAATATGGGATCCTTTTTTCTTTTATTTTTGTAATATCTTTATTATCAACATATATAGCTCCCGCAGTAGGATCTACCTCTTTTAAAATTAATTTAATTAAAGTTGATTTACCACTACCTGAAGATCCAACTAAAAATGTAAAATCTCCATCATTAATTGTAAAATTAGCGTTTTTAACCGCATCTATACCCGAGCTATATGTTTTTGTGACATTTCTAAATTCAATCATTTTTTACCTATTTATTTATTTACATTTATATTTTAACACATTAAACAAAACTTTAGAAACAAATACTTAAATTTTAAAGCTTTATTAATCAAATTGTTATACTTATGATATACAACTAAAGAAGTTCTCCATATTTCTTAATATATATTTTCTTAAAGATACCAATTAAGAGCATATATGCTATTATTGTTAAAGCTAAATATACAAAATATATAGCTGGTAGAGGGAATAATCCTATAGTCTTACCTAGTGCCGTATATGGAATAATAGTAGCAATTACGATTCCTAAAAGAGTTAGTATAGTCAAATTTCTTGATGCATTACTTTTTATAAAAGGAGTTTTACTTGTTCTAATTAAATGAATAACAAGAGTTTGGCTCCACATTGACTCTATAAACCAACCAGAATGGAATACTGCCATAAATGTTAACATCATACTAGGATCTGTTAATTGGTGATAATATAGCCCTCCTGTAAACACTGGTGCAATTACAAAATACATTAATATATATGTTGTAATATCAAATATAGAACTTATAGGGCCCATCCATATCATAAATTTAAATATTGAACTAGCATCCCAATTTCTAGGTTTTTTAATCATTTCTTCATCAACATTATCCCAAGGTATTGCAATACATGAAATATCATATATTAAATTTAATAAGATTAAATGTAGACTCATCATTGGTAGAAATGGCAAAAATGCACTTGCAATTAAAACAGAAAACACATTCCCAAAATTTGAAGATGCTGTTAATTTTATATATTTTATAATATTAGCATATGTTTTTCTACCTTCAATAATTCCATTTTCTAATACCATGAGATCTTTTTCTAAAAGAATAACATCTGCTGATTCTTTTGCAATATCTACAGCATTATCAACTGAAATACCAACATCAGCAGCTTCTAAAGCTAATGCATCATTAATACCATCACCCAAGTATCCAACAGAATGTCCTTCTTCTTTTAAAAGATTCACTATTCTAGCTTTTTGAGCAGGTGATAATTTAGCAAATATTGCTGTTTTAACAGCTATCTTAGCTAATTCTTTATCATCCATTTCATCTACATCTGCTCCAATATATATTTTATCAAATTCAATTCCTACTTGCATACAAACATTTTTTGTTACTTCAGCATTATCTCCTGTTAATACTTTTATACTAACACCATGATCCTTTAAAGCCTGTATTGCTGATTTTGCAGTTTCTTTTGGGGGATCTAAAAATGCTAAATATCCCATTAAAACCATTTCATTTTCATCTGCAACCGAAAACTCTCCTATAGGTGATGGATTGGTTTTTTGTGAAACAGCTAAGACTCTCATCCCACTTTCATTTAATTCTTTTACTTTGGCTTTAACAATATCTTTTTTATCATCATTTAAAGGAACAACCTCTCCCTTATATTCAACAAAAGTTGAAATTGTTAACATTTCTTCTACAGCTCCTTTGGTAACCATTTGGGTTTTTCCTGTTTCATCTTTTAAAACAACACTAATTCTTCTTCTATTAAAATCAAAAGGTATTTCATCAACCTTTATATAACGAGTTAAAGATTTGCCTAATTTTTCATCTATATCTTGTAGTTCAATAGCTTTATCAATAATAGCTTTATCCATTAAATTTTTAAGTCCTGTTTGATAATAACTATTCATAAAACCATGTCTTAAAACTCTTGTATCCTCTTTGCCTTCTACATCTAGATGATATTGAAGTTTAATTTTATCTTCAGTTAAAGTTCCAGTTTTATCAGTACATAATATATCTATTGAACCTAAGTTTTGTATTGAATTTAAATTTTTTATAATAACTTTTTTCTTGGACATTGCTACTGAACCTTTTGCAAGTCCTGTTGTTACAATCATTGGTAACATCTCTGGTGTTAAACCTACAGCTATAGATATAGCAAAAAGCAATGCACTAATCCAATCATTTTTAGTAATACCATTAATAACAAAAACTATTGGAACCATTACAAGCATAAATCTAATTAATACCCAAGAAACTGAATTAACACCTTTTTCAAAGCTTGTAACTGTTGGAGTTCTTTTTAGTTTATGAGCAATTTCTCCAAAATATGTATCAGAACCTATGGCAATTACAATTCCCTTTCCATATCCTGAAATAACATTTGTCCCCATAAATGCTAGATTATGTTTTTCTAAAGGTGTTTTATTATCACTGCTTTCTTTTGCTATTTTTTCAATAGTTTCACTCTCACCAGTTAGTGCAGATTGACTAATAAAAAGGTCTTTTGCTTCTAATATTCTAATATCAGCAGGTATCATGTCTCCTGCTGTAAGATGTACTATATCCCCAACTACAACTTCATCTATTGGTATTTCTTTGGGACCATCTTCTTTTCTTTCAATATTAGTAGTGGTTTCAATCATTTCTAGTAATCTTTCCGCTGCATTACCACTTCTAGTTTCTTGAGCAAATCTTAAAACACCAGATATAAGAACCATTGTGCTAATAATAATAACAGTTGCATAATTTCTTTCTTCAATAGAAACCAAAATAATATCTGTAAAAGTAGATACTATTGCAAGAACAATTAATACAAGAGTAAAAGGATTTATAAATGCTTCTCTTAGTCTTTTAAATATGGAATTGTCTTTATCATAGACAATTATATTTTCACCATATTCATCAATGGATACTTTTACTTGTTTTTCTGTTAAACCATTTTCAGAACTATTTAGGCTTTTATAAAGATCCGGAATATTACTTTCTGAAGCATCTTTTAGTCTTTTATTAATATTTTCTCTAATTGTTAAGTCTTTTTCTTTTTCTTTTAGTTTCTCTTTATCTTTCATAATTCTTTTCATCTTTGCCTCAAATATACAACTATATGTCTAATTTATTCATCTTTATTTCATATTATATGTTATTATTTGTTTAAATTGAGCCTTTTTGGGCATTTGTAATATAAATGACAATAAAAAAGCGATATGTTTTTTCATACCGCTTTAATAGTTTTTATGAACTTTCAATGATTTTTATTAATTTTTATTAATTTTATTAACTTTCTGTATTTAAATCTAAATCTTCTTGATACTTTTCTTTTAATGCTAGAATTTTTTCAATTCTTTCTTTGTCATCTAAAGTATTTGTTTTGATTTTTCTGTATTTAGGTAATCCTGCACCAACTGGGATTAATTTACCAATAATAACATTTTCTTTTAATCCAATTAGTTCGTCAACTTTACCTTTAATTGCCGCATCTGTTAAAACTCTTGTTGTTTCTTGGAATGATGCTGCTGATAAGAAACTCTCTGTTGATATAGAAGCTTTACTAATTCCTAGTAATGTTCTATTACCCTTCATTTGCTTTTTACCCTCTGCTTTTAATTTCTCATTTTCTTCATAATAATTAGGTAAATCTATAAAGCTTGCTATCATTCTTCCAGAATCTCCAGGATCAGATATTTTAACTTTCTTTAACATTTGTCTAATAATTATTTCAATATGTTTATCATTAATATCAACACCTTGATTCCTATAAGTTTTTTGTACTTCTTCCATTATATACTCAAATACAGCTGATGGTCCTTTTGCAACTAATAATTCATTAGGATTTATAGAACCTTCAGTTAATGGTTGTCCAGCTTTTGCTTCTGCTCCATCAACTACCCAGTCAAATAATTTTTGATTTGCTATATATGTTTTTGTTTCATTTTTCCCTATAATTATTATTTCTAAAGATTTTTTCTTATCTTCTGGTTGATTTACTTTTATTGTTCCATCAATTTCAGATATAACAGCAACACCTTTAGGATTTCTAGCTTCAAATAACTCTTCAACTCTAGGTAAACCTTGTGTAATGTCATCTGCTGTAGCAACTCCACCACTATGGAAAGTACGCATTGTCATTTGAGTTCCAGGTTCTCCAATCGCTTGAGCAGCAATAATTCCAACTGCATCGCCAATTGAAACTAATTCTTTTGCAGCTAACGATTTACCATAACATACTTTACACACACCATGTTTAGTTTTACATCCTACTGAAGATCTTACTTCAACTTCTTTGATTCCTGCCTCAACAATCTCATTAGCTAATGCTTCTGATATTATTTGATCTTTTGCTACTATTGTTTTATTTGTTTTTGGATGTTTGATAGCTTTTAATGGGTATCTTCCAACCATTCTCTCTTCTAATTTTTCTACAACTCTTCCATCAGCAACTATTTCTTTTAAATTTAAACCAATATCTGTTTCACAATCTTCTTCTCTTACTATTATATCTTGTGCAACATCAACTAATCTTCTAGTTAAATATCCAGCATTTGCTGTTCTTAAAGCTGTATCTGCTAATCCTTTTCTAGCTCCATGTGATGAAATAAAGTATTCTAAAGCATCAAGACCTTCTCTAAATGAAGCTTTAATAGGTATTTCAACAACTTTACCACTAGTATCAGCCATAAGTCCTCTCATACCAGCAATTTGTCTTAATTGGTTAATATTACCTCTTGCTCCAGTTCTCGCCATTAAATAGAAAGGATTCATTGGATCAAATTGTGCTTCCATTGCCTTTGTAACATCATCAGTAGCTTTTTGCCATATTTGCACTGTTGCATTATATCTATCTTCGTCTGACAATAATCCTTCTTTAAAACTTTCATATATTTCATCAACTTTTTTGTCTGCTTCTTTTAAAATAGCTTGTTTCTCTTTTGGAATAGTGGCATCAGCAATAGATACTGTTAATCCAGATACAGTTGAATATTTAAAAGCTACTTTAATTATTTCATCAAGAATTTCAGCTGTTTTTGTAATTCCATGTACATCTATGCTTTTTGAAACTATTTGTTTATATAGTTTTTTAGAAATGTCTTCATTAATTTCTAAATCAAATTCTTTTTCTGGATCTGTTCTATCAACAAAACCTAAATCTTGAGGTATTACTTGATTAAATATTATTCTTCCAACTGTTGTTTTAATAATTTTACTTGTAGTATAACCTTTGTCATCAGTTTTAGACATTTTTACATTTATCGGAGCATGTAAACTAATATGATTAGTTGCATAAGCCATTTCTGCTTCTTCTGAATCTTTAAAGTAACTATCTGACCCTTTTGCTCCTTCTTCAAGCCTAGTTAAATAATATGAACCTGTGATCATGTCATGTGATGGAACTGTTATTGGTTGTCCATCTTGAGGTTTTAATAAATTATTTGTTGATAACATTAAATATCTTGCTTCTGCTTGAGATTCAGGAGATAAAGGCACATGAACTGGCATTTGGTCTCCGTCAAAATCTGCATTAAATGCTGCACAAACTAGTGGATGTAAATGAATCGCTTTACCATCAACTAATACTGGTTCAAAAGCTTGCACACCCAATCTATGAAGTGTAGGTGCTCTATTTAAAAGTACTGGATGATCATCAATAACATCATCTAATATATCCCATATTTCTTCTTGTTGAGTGTCAACCATTTTTTTAGCTGCTTTAATATTAGGAGCTAAATTTTTTGATATTAATTGTCCCATAACAAATGGTTTGAATAATTCAATGGCCATTTCTTTAGGAAGACCACATTGATAAATTTTCAATTCTGGTCCAACAACTATAACTGAACGGCCAGAGTAATCAACTCTTTTACCAAGTAAATTTTGTCTAAATCTACCTTGCTTTCCTTTTAAATTATCTGATAAAGATTTTAAAGGACGGTTTCCTGGTCCTGTTATTGGTCTACCTCTTTTAGTATTATCTAATAATGCATCAACAGATTCTTGAAGCATTCTTTTCTCATTTCTTACAATAATATCTGGTGCACCTAAGTCTAATAATCTTCTTAATCTATTATTTCTATTTAAAACTCTTCTATATAGATCATTTAAGTCAGAAGTAGCAAATCTACCTCCATCTAATTGAACCATTGGTCTTAAATCAGGTGGAACTACAGGTAGAATATTCATAACTACCCATTCTGGTCTGTTTCCTGATGTTCTAAATGCTTCTACAATTTCTAATCTTTTTAAAATTTTACCTTTTTTGCCTTGTGGAGCATTTTTAAATTCTTCATAAATTTCTGCTGATAATTCATCTAAATCTATTTTTTCCAATAGTTTTCTTACTGCTTCAGCTCCTGATTCTGCTTTAAATGTTCCATAACCATAAGTTTCAACAGCTTCTCTATAGTCCATTTCAGATAAAATATCCTTCTCTTTCAAATTTGGAATCTGACTTGAAGTAACAATATATGAAGCAAAGTAAATAACTCTTTCAAGATCTTTAGGTGAAACATTAAGTACTAGTGCCAATCTTGATGGAACTCCTTTAAAATACCAAATATGAGCTATAGGAGTAGCAAGTTCAATATGTCCCATTCTTTCTCTTCTAACTTTTGATCTAGTTACTTCAACACCACATCTATCACAAATTATTCCCTTATATCTTACTCTCTTGTACTTTCCACAATGACATTCCCAATCTTTAGTTGGACCAAAGATTTTTTCACAAAAAAGCCCATCTTTTTCTGGTTTTAAAGTTCTATAATTAATTGTTTCTGGCTTTTTTACCTCACCATAAGACCATTCTCTTATTGCTTCATCAGATGCCAAGCTGATTTTAATTCTATTAAAGTCTTTGTCGTTCATTTTTCCTCCCATTATATTTTATATAGGATGTTTAAGTTTATATATTAAAACAACTTTGCTGTGCATATTCATATTTTTAATTTATTTCCCTTAAACTATTAAATTACATTTTTCAGATTTTAAGTGTTCTGTTCACTTATTATTTAATATTATTATTCTTCGTCTAAAATTTCGTTTTCCTCTAGTATTTCTTCTTCTTCAATATCTTCTTCGATGTCTTCTTCTATTAAGTCAATATCTTCCGTATCTTTAATAGACATTGATTTTTTTATTTCATCTTCATCAATTTCTATATCAAATTCTTCTTCATAAACATCATCTATAGACTCTAAATCATAATCATCACTTTCTATTAACTTCTTTTCTTCTTCTAATCTAGCTAATTCTAACTTTTCTCTTTCTCTGTCTTTAAGCATTTGTTCTCTTGTTAATAGATTTTCTTCTTCATCTTCTAAAGAAAGATCAACACTTTCTTCATCATTATATAGTTCTACATCTAGACCTAAGCCTTGAAGTTCTTTAACTAAAACTCTAAAACTTTCTGGTACTCCAGCTTTTGGAATATCTTGTCCTTTAACAATTGCTTCATAAGTTTTTACTCTCTGAGTAACATCATCTGATTTAATTGTTAACATTTCTTGTAGAGTATGTGCTGCACCATAAGCTTCTAATGCCCAAACTTCCATTTCTCCAAATCTTTGACCACCAAATTGTGCTTTCCCACCAAGAGGTTGTTGTGTAACTAGAGAATATGACCCTGTTGATCTAGCATGCATTTTATCATCTACTAAATGATGTAATTTTAAGATATACATTACTCCAACTGTAATTGGCGCATCAAAAGTTTCTCCTGTTCTACCATCATATAATGTTGTTTTACCATCTTTACTTTTACCTAGTAGTTCTAGTAATTCTACAATTTCTAAGTCTGTTGCTCCACTAAAAACTGGTGTAGCAAACTTCATCCCAAGTTCCTTTGCAACTAATCCTAAATGTATTTCTAGAACTTGCCCTAAATTCATACGAGAAGGTACTCCCATTGGTGTTAATACTATATCAACTGGTGTTCCATCTGGCATATATGGCATATCTTCTTGAGGTAATATTTTAGAAATAACTCCTTTATTACCATGTCTTCCTGACATTTTGTCGCCAATACCAATCTTTCTTTTTTGTGCTACATAAATTCTAACAACCTTGTTTACACCAGGTTTTAATTCCTCCGAATTTTCTTTGTCAAATATTTTTATATCAACTACTGTTCCTACTTCACCATGTGGAAGTCTTAATGATGTATCTCTAACTTCTCTAGATTTTTCACCAAAAATTGCTCTTAACAGTCTTTCTTCTGCTGTTAATTCTGTTTCACCTTTTGGTGTAATTTTACCTACTAGTATATCTCCTGATCTAACTTCGGCTCCAATTCTAATAACTCCTGAATCATCTAAATCTTTTAAAGCATCAGCTCCAACATTAGGTATTTCATTTGTTATTTCTTCTGGTCCTAATTTAGTCTCTCTTGCCTCACACTCATATTCATCAATGTGAACTGATGTATATACATCGTCTTGTACCAATCTTTCTGATATTAAAATAGCATCCTCGTAGTTATATCCTTCCCAAGAAGCAAATGCTACTATAACATTTTGACCTAAGGCTAATTCTGAGCCTCTAATTCCAGGTCCATCTGTAAGAGTTTCACCCTTTTTAACTTTTTGTCCTTCTTTAACAATAGGTTTTTGATTAATACATGTAGCACCGTTTGTTCTTTTGAAATTTAATAATTCATATTTTTCTTTGTTGCCTTTATCATCTTTAACTTCAATAACATCAGCTGTAACTTTTATTACTTCTCCTGCTTCTTTTGCTAAAACTATTAAACCTGAATCTTTTGCTACTTTATATTCTAATCCCGTTCCAATCATTGGTGAATCTGCTTGAACTAATGGAACAGCTTGTCTCTGCATGTTTGCACCCATAAGTGCTCTATTTCCATCATCATTTTCCAAGAAGGGAATAAGTGATGCTCCAACTCCTACTAGTTGTTTTGGAGAAATATCCAAATATTCTACTTCTTCTTTTTCAACTTCCTTAACTTGATCTAAATGTCTAACTCTAACCATTTCATTTACAAGTTTTCCGTTCTTTGTAGGTTCTGTTGCCTGTGCTATTATAAATTCATCTTCTATGTCTGCTGACATATATGTAATTTCATCTGAAATTTTATGTGTTTTAGAATCAATTTTTCTATATGGTGTTTCAATAAAACCATATTCATTTATTCTAGCAAAAATTGACAGAGCTGAAATTAAACCTATATTTGGACCTTCTGGAGATTCAACAGGGCATAGTCTTCCATAGTGAGTATAATGAACGTCTCTAACATCAAATCCTGCCCTTTCTCTTGATAATCCTCCAGGTCCTAAAGCTGATATTCTTCTTTTATGTGCTAATTCTGATAAAGGATTTGTTTGATCCATAAATTGTGATAATTGTGATGAACCAAAAAATTCTCTAATAGCTGAAGTAATAGGTTTTGTATTAATAAGAGTTTGTGGTGTAACTGAATCTAAGTCTTGAATTGTCATTCTTTCTCTTACAACTCTTTCTAGTCTTACAAGTCCAATTCTAAATTGATTTTGTAGTAATTCTCCTACAGATCTTACTCTTCTATTACCTAAATGATCAATATTGTCTAATCTTCCTATTCCATTATCTAAAGATATAATATATGAAATAGTTGCAAAAATATCTTCTGGTAATACGTGGAAAGGCATTAGTTCTTCTTTTCTTTCTAATAATACTTTTTCTAAGTCTTTTTTCTTAGTATTTTCTAAAATATCTTTTAATACACTATAATTTACTAAATCTGTTATATCCAAATTATCTACTATTTTATCATCAACATATGCTCTAATATTTACCGTACCATTTCCAATAACAGTAACTGAATTTCCATCATTACCCTTAACCTTTACTGATTGTATGCCAGAGTTTTGTATTTCAACAGCTTGATCATATAGTATTTTATCACCAGCTTTAACAAATATTTCTCCAGTATCTGGATTAACAATATTTTCTACTGCTATCTTTCTAGAAATTCTACTTGCTAATGCTAATTTTTGATTAAATTTATATCTACCAACTTTAGATAAGTCGTATCTTCTATCATTAAATAGTAGTTGGTTAAATAAAGTTTTAGCAGCATCATAAGTAGGAAGTTCTCCTGGTCTTAATTTCTTATATATTTCAATTAAGGCTTCTGGCGTAGTTTTAATTGTATCTTTTGCAAGTGTTGTTATTATTTTTTCATTATCTCCAAACATTTGTAAGATTTCATTGTCATCTTCTACTCCTAGAGCTCTAATTAAAGTAGTAACAGGAATCTTTCTTGTTCTGTCTACTCTTGCATATACAGTATCAAAAACATCTGTTTCAATTTCAATCCATGCACCTCTAATTGGCATTATAGTAGAAGTATAAATTTTCTTTCCTCTATATCTATATGGTGCCGCTTCTTGAACAAAATATGAACCTGGTGATCTAACTAATTGTGAAACAACTACTCTTTCAGCTCCATTAATAATAAATGTCCCATTTTGTGTCATAACAGGAAAATCACCAAAGAAAATATTTTGTTCTTTAATTTCCCCTGTTTCTTCATCTGTTAATCGAACACTTACAATTAATCTTTTTGAATACGTAGTATTTCTAGCTTTAGTTTCTTGGATATCATATTTTGTAGAATCTTCGAAATGATACTTAAAAAATTCTAAACTTAAAGTACCAGAGTGATTTTTAATTGGAGAAATATCTCTTAAAACTTCACCTAGTCCTTTATCATAGAACCATTGATAAGAATCTTTTTGTACTTTTAATAAATCTGGGATATCGATAAAATCAGGAACTTTACAAAAGTTATATCTAGTTCCTCCTTCATATTCCACTGGTATAAGGCCAAGCTCAGATATAGCTTTTTTCCTTAAATCTTCAATCTTTTTATTATTCAATTTTTCCTCCTAAAAAAGATTTAGGCATCTTGTTTTAGAAGTCCTTCTTAGAATAAAGGTTTTTATTTAAAAATACACTTTCTGCCCAAAAAATATACTTTTAAATAGTTCCACTTTTTCCAATTCCTCTTCAAAACTATATAATGTAACAATAAATAAAAGGCAAAATCATTTTCACCTTTTAAATTATTCCTTGTATATATGCATTAACTCATATATATCTCTCCAACTCGACATTACATGAAAATATTATAGCACAGAAAGATATATTATGTCAAACAAAATTTAAATAAATTTATATGTTTATTATATTATATTTATTATCTTTGTTTTATATTTATTTTATGTTTATTTAATTTTGCCTTATTTAGACTTTAACTTACAATTAAAGCTTTATATCATTTGCATTATTGTAAAAATTGTTTGAGTATATATAGCAACACAAAGTGTAAGAGCACTTAATGAAATAATAAATGCAGCTTTGGCTAATTTTTTACCTGATTTTTTAGTCGCAATTATACTTCTTACCAAAGCATATATAGATGCTGGTAAACATATATACCAAAACCATATTGTTAAACTTGCAATAATACTTAAAACAAATGCATCTATTCCCTTAGCTTCTTTTTTAATTTTTATATCTTCTTCCATATTTCCCTCTCTATTCCGTTTTCTCAATACTATTTGAAACATAAGTATTACCTATTTCTTCTTTTAGAACATTATTTATTAAGTCAATATTAGATATAAATTCCAAATTATCTAATTTATTAATTTTCAATAAAGTATTTGATACTGTAAGTAGATACTCATTAATATATAATCCTCTTAAAGGGCTTCTACTAGTACCATAATATTTATCATAAGAATATGTAGTATTAAGTGTTGAATCTATTTTTTCATGACTTATTATACCCTTATATTTAAATCCTTCTGTTGTTATATCAAAAACAATGTATCCTTCTTTAACATTTTCATGTATAACTATTTGTGATTTAATCATTCTATACCATTCTTGATCATATCCTGTGCCTCCAAATTGAATAGGCATTAGATTACCCATATTGCTCACCGGTATAGCAATTAAATTCTTTTCTTTTGAGAACAATAAAGCTTTAGGGTTTTTATTTATATCTGAATCTGTTCTACTATCACCAAAATATGCTACATCTTTTTCTTTTGGACTTCTTATATCAGAAATATCGAAAAGTGTCATTTTCATACCATTAAAAGTTATTTTTTCTCTAATTGGTCTTCCATAAACATCTCTTACAATCTCTTCGTTTGTTGCCATTCCTATACCTATAATATGGTTCTCATCGTAAGGATGTAAATAATTTGAAAATCCTGGTATTTTCAGTTCTCCCATTATTCTTGGGTTATTTGGATCAGATAAATCTATAGCAAATAATGGATCAACATTTTTATATGTAACAAAGTATGCTCTATCACCTACAAATCTAACTGATTTATTATCTTCCCCTTTAGCAGCAGGTCCTGTATCACCAACTTCTTTCAGCTTTGAATCGAACACTTTAATTCTTGTTCCTTGTCGATCATTTAACGCAATTCTTAAATATCCATCTTTTTCATCACACGAATATTGATTTAAAATTTGCCCTTTTACTTTAGTATGTTCTTTAAATATAATATCTGTTCTGTCATCTGAGAATGAATATTTTGATATTTTTGTTGAATCACTCCAAGTGTCATATTCTATATAATCATAGTCAAATATTCCAAATATTCCTTTAAGACCAAATAGCTTTTTAAAATATATTCCTATATCAGTATTTTGTGTCCAAAAACCATAATCAGTTTTTAATAAGTATAGATTATCAAAAGAGATGTAAGCTGTTTCTAAGTCCACTAAATATGAGCTAATTTCTGCATCTTTAGAAATTGAGTTTAAATCTAAACTTATAAATGTTGTTGCTTCTTTTGTTGGATTTGTTTTTACATATTTAATTTTAGAAAAATTTATTTCTTTTTCTTTATAGTCTTCTTTGTATTCTCTAAATGATTTTATATTGTCTTTTGAATTTAGTGAAGATTTTGTAAATATATATACCTGATTATCAATCATTCTAGAAGTATTATATCCAGAATTAAGTTCTAATCCTTTTACTTTTATAGGATTACTTCTATTTGATATATCATAAACATCAATAACTGTTCTTGAATTAGAATAATAGCCCCAAGAACTAACACTTGTAGATATAATAATTAATTTATTATTATTCATAAGAATATCCATAGGATATGTAGATGAGGCAGAATCAATTTTAGACAAAACTTTTGGATTTTCTTTATCTATCACTTCGGTTATCAATACTTTATTATCCGATATAGAATACACATATTCTCCATCTGTTTTTATAACATCAGCTTCATCAATATTTTCTATTTGTACATTGGTTTTAGAATAATCTAGAGTAATTTCTTCTTTAGAAGAAATTTGCGGACTTAGCGTTGGAACATCAGTTGGCATAGCAATAGAGCCACCAGTCATCGAGTCAGTCGATTTATCTAAAGTTCCATAATAGTAATAATCATCTAAAAAATACCAAATCTTAGGCCAACCAAATAATTCTGCAATCACTCGAAGAGAATTTTTATTTGGATTAGTTTTATTTAAAACTCTATTTAAATGAGCCTCACTTTTTATATTGTATAATTTACCTTCTTGAGTTTTCTTAATAAAATGATTTATTATTAGTACAACTACTAATAAGATCAATAAAACAGAAACAATCTTAAGTAAATTTTTCCATAAACTTTTTTTGTTAATAACAATTGTATCTTTCTTTTCTTTCTTCTTTTTTTGGTTTTTCATTTTTTTCCTTCTTTCTCTATTAACTTTAAAACAAGTTAATATTAGAATAAATATAAAATTAGTATTATAAAATTAATTAATAAAGATATAACACTAAAGCTTGTCCCGATAATACCCAGTATAAGGCCTGCTTTTCCCAACTTGGATTTATGTCTTGAACTTGTTCTAGCTCCACACACAATAGCTGTAATTCCCTGAATTACGCCTAAATACCATATAGCTGAAAATAAAATACTTAAAATACCACTTACTAATGCTGCAATATGTTGTATTTCAGTTTTTTTCATTTTGGTTATTGTCTTAACTACTTTTTCTTCTTTCATAAGTTTTCCTTTCTTTATTTTATTTTTTATTTAACAATAAATATTCTTCCACAATTTCTTTTTCATTTAGATATACTTCTTTATCTTTAAAAATTTGTGTTCTTTCTTGGCCTTTACCTAATAATGCAACTGAATCTCCTGGTTTAGCTAAATCTATAGCTTTAAATATAGCTAATCTTCTATCATTTTCTATAATATATTCACCACCAACTTCTTCAATACCAACTGCAATATCTCTCGCTATATCTTCTGGGTCTTCATCTCTTGGATCTTCTGAAGTAATAATTGTTAAATCAGATAATTCGCCAGATATTCTACCCATTTTAGGTCTTTTTAATTTATCTCTTTGTCCTGATAATCCCCATAGAGATATTACTTTACCTTTAGTAATATATCTAAATATTTCTAAACATTGTTTTAAGCTTTCTTCAGTATGAGCATAATCTACAACAATATTAATACCTAAATCATTTGGAATGAAATTAAATCTGCCTTCAACATATACATTTTTTATTGCTTCTTTAATTATATCATCACTTATATGAAACTCTTTTGCAATAGCCATTGCACATGCAATATTGTATACTGCCATTTTACCTAACATTGAAGTAGTAAACTCCGTCTTTTTACCATTATATTCTAAAATAAATTCTGTGCCTTTTTCTGTATAATGCATGCTTTCAAAATCTATAATAATATCATTATCTTTTGAAGCTCCATAAGTTATAAGTCTTTTGTTTTTCAAAAGGTCCTTAGCTTTTCTTACATTCTCATCATCCATGTTTAAAGCTATAATAGGGGCCATGTTAGCAATTGCTATTTTAGCATCATAGTAAGCTTCTAGGGTTGGATGTTCTGTAGCACTAATATGATCCTGTGAAAAATTTGTGAAGGTAGAGTATTCAAAATGCATTCCTTCTACTCTATCATTAACAATAGCTTGTGATGATACTTCTAAAATAACAATATTGGCACCTTTTAGTATCATATTATTTATAATTTCATTGGTTTGAAATGTTTCTGCTGTTGTATTATCAAGTTCTGCGAATTCTTTTTCATTTAAGAAGGCTCCAACAGTACCAATTGTTCCTACATTATATCCACTTAAGATTAACATTTTTGTTAAAATAAATGTTGTAGTAGTTTTGCCTTTAGAGCCCGTTATAGCAATAACAGGTATCCTTTTTGTTGGATTATTATAAAAATCTCTTGAAAGATATCCAATAAACTTCCTAACATCTTTAACTTTAACAAAAGGTATATTATTATAATTAAAATCATCTAAATTAAGATGTTCTTCTATAACTATTGCTACAGCACCTTTTTCTATTGCTTGATTAATATAATTTGCTCCATCATGATTAACACCTTTTATTGCCACAAATAAAGAGCCTGTTTCAACAAGTCTTGAATCATTTCTTATGTTAATGATATCAACTTCTTCTAAAAGGCCCTTCGTTTCAATTACAAATTTATTTGTGTCTGTATTATTTAATAGTTCTAATAATTTCATTCTTTACTCTCCAAACTATATTTATATTTTTAATAATTATAATTATTACTTTTATAATTTAAATTTCTTCTATATTCTCTATGTTTTCTATATTCTCTGTATCACCCATATTGTCTATGTTTTCGATCTCTTCAAAAACTTCTACTTCTTCAATCTCTTCTATAGTTTCAAGTTTTGTAGCAGGTTGATCTATTATTTCTTCAATTTCTTCTATATTCTTTTCTGATACTTCTACTTGTTCTCTTGCCTGTTCTCTTATTTGTTCTTCTATTTCTTTTTTAAACTCATTAACTCCAAAATTTTCTTGATTTTCAATAAATGGATATTTAACAGCAATATATCCTAATTTTTCTTTAAAAATTCTATCTACTCTTTCTTTAGTTTTTTGTTGTGTTGTTACATCTCCCATATCAGTAATTGTAGTATATATGCCAGATAAGTGTTTTATAATTTCCATTTCGCTTTCTGAAATTTCATCATCTATTTCAACTAATTTAAATTTTTCAAACACATTAGACTTTTTCCCTCCATGTGCTTGCAAGTTTTTAAGAATACTTTTTCGTATTTCTTTATCTGTTTTTTGATTAACTAATTTTTCTTTAATATTCTCTATTTCCTCTTTGTCTAATTTAACAGAAAGAATAAATTCATCTCTAATATCAGCAAACATTTCTTCTTTAAAAGCTCTTTCTTTTAAACTTTCTTCAAGTTTTATAGCTTCATTAATATATGAAATTGCTTTTTGAGGTTCATATTTACATTTAGCAACCTTTGCTAATTCATATAGAACATATGGTTTAAGGGTTTCTAAATCTAATAGTTCTTTAAAAAGTTCAATAGCTTTATCTTCTTCGTTTTCAATTAATAATATTTGAGCAATATATAATTGTATTATTGTATTTTCATGCAATTCATATGCTTTTTCAAAATTACTTCTTGATTCTTTAAATTCATTTAATTTCGCATGAATTTCACCAAGTTTATAATAAATATCATAACTGCCTTTATCTTTTAAACATTTTAAAGCGTCATTTAATGTTTTGGCTGCTTCTTTATATTGTTTTGATTCTAAATATATTTGACTTAAGAATATATATGCTTCTAAAAAGTCATTTTCTTTTGATAAAATATAGATTAAAGCTTCTCTTGCTTCTTCTTTATTATCTAAGTCATAAAACATTTCAGCAACTTCTAAATATAGTGATGAAACTTGTTTTAAATTAAGAGCTATAATATATTCACTCAAAGCTTTTCTAATCCCACCTTCTTCTTTATACATATCTCCTAGTTTTTTATGTAATGAATATGAATGTGGTCTATTTTTTAGAAATTTAAAAATTATTTTTTTAGCTAATGTTTTATTCCCAAACAATAGCATAAAATTTACTGCAAATATTAAAGCACCTTCTCTTACATTATATTCATAATGATTTAATATAATAATTATTACTGGAATTATAATAGAAACTATATAAGCAATTAGTTGTATTAAAATATTATGAGACTTATTGCTCAAGAAATAAATGAAGAAAATAAGAATTACAATAATATCTGCTATTAAATAAAGAATTTGTCTTTTATTCTTTTTTTTCAAATTTACAATAAATAAATAAGCAAATAATATAAGACTTATAATTAAAAATATTATGGTTTCAATCATTTTATAATATCCTTTTAAATGTCTGATTTTAAATCCTATTATAGATTCTCATATTTATATTTATATTTATATTTATATTTGTATTTATATTTATATCTATATTTTTCTTTTGTGCTTTATATTTATATCTATATTTTTCTTTTGTGCTTTATATTTATCTAAATTATATTATTTTTTCTTAGATTAAGCAAGAGAATTTAAACTACATAAATTTAAAATAATTATTAATTTAAAGTTAATAATTAAATATCAAAAACAAAAATAAAAAAGGAACTATATTAACTACAGTTCCATTATTCTAATTTATTATATAAATTTATACATTAAACACTAAACACTAAACATTAAATCTAAACAAGACTACATCCCCTTCTTGCATTATATAGTCTTTCCCTTCAATTCTTATTTTGCCCTTTTCTCTAGCCTTTGTCATTGAACCTAACTCTTCTAATTGATCAAAATTAATTACTTCAGCTTTTATAAATCCTTTTTGCATATCACTATGAATCTTTCCTGCTGCTTCAGGTGCTTTAGTGTTCTTTTTGATTGTCCAAGCTCTTGTCTCCTCTTCTCCCGAAGTCAAAAAAGACATTAAACCTAAAAGAGAATAACTTGCTTCAATTAATTTATTTAATCCTGTTTCCTTTAAACCTAAAGTGTTTAACATTTCTTCTTTTTCACTTAATATGTCAAGATTAGAAATCTCTTCTTCTATTTTGGCAGAAACAATGATTGCTTCGGTACTTTCTTTTTTAGCATATTTTTCTACAGTTTCAGTATGCTCATTACCCTGAAAAGATTTTTCATCAACATTGCATAAATATATTAAAGGTTTATTGGTAAGTAAAAAAACATCATAAATTAAATTTTCTTCATCCTTATTTAAACCCATATTTCTAACAGGAATGCCATTATTTAATTTTTCTAAAACATCTTTTAAAAATTCTAACTCTAAAAAATATTTTTTATCAGCTTTTGCTAATTTTTCAGTTCTAGTAATTCTTTTTTCAACACTTATAATGTCTGCATAAATTAATTCTAAGTTTATAATTTCTATATCTCTTAAAGGATTAATGTTTCCATCTACATGTACAATATTAGGATTTTCAAAACATCTTACAACTTGAACTATAGCATTAACATCTCTAATATATGATAAAAATTGATTTCCTAATCCCTCACCCTTGGATGCTCCTTCAACTAAACCTGCAATATCAACAAATTCAATAATAGCAGGAACTATTTTCTTGCTTTTATTAATTTTAGCTAAAACTTCTAATCTATCATCAGGAACTGCTACTACTCCAATATTAGGTTCAATAGTAGTAAATGGATAATTTTGCATTTCTACTTTAGCTTTTGTTAATGAATTAAATAAGGTTGATTTTCCAACATTAGGCAATCCTATTATTCCTATTTTCATATTTTCCTCAATCCAGTATACTTGATTAAAAAAGAAAAGCTTGAAGCTTTTCTCTTTTGGTGAGCCAGGAGGGATTCGAACCCCCGACCTCAGGCTTAGAAGGCATGTGCTCTATCCAGCTGAGCTACTGACCCTTACATCATATAATATTAGCAGATTTTAATGTTTTTGTCAATGTCGTCTTACTATATCTGTGTTATTTAATTATTTCCAATCTGTAGGTATATCTTCTTTATTAGAAAGATTTGTACAACCATTAAAACATTGAGCATGTGAACTTACATTAGGCATATTCCATAACTTTGGTGCATTTCCTGTTAAACCAGAACAACTAGCAAAAGTTCTTTGAAAATTTAAGGTTTTAGTACAATTAGCAAACAAATTTGCAGGTATTGACTCTAAACCACTACACCCTGAAAAAGTATTACTAAAAGAAGTAACATTTGGTGTATTAGCAAATAATTGCGAAGGTATAGCACCCGTCAAGCCGGAACAACTAGAAAATGTAGCATAAAAAGTATCTACTTTTGTAGTAAATCTAAATAAATTAGCTGGAATACTTCCTGTTAATCCAGAACAACCCGAAAATGCGGAAATAAAAGTTGTTACATCTGGTGTTTTTGCAAACAAATTACCTGGTATACTTCCTGATAAATTAGACAATCCAGAAAAAACTAATCCAAAAGTTATTAATTTCGGTGTATTAGCAAACATTGCCTCTGGAATATTACCTTCTAATAAGGTACAATTTTTAAAAGGTTCATCAAAGCTTTCTACTTTTTCAAAGCTTTTCCTACTAGGTTGAGGTATTGTACCTCTCAATGAACCTCCTATAATTCCAATACTTGTAAAGCCATTTTCACCCCAATGTACTAATTCTACTATATATGGATTGGTATACACTGATGGAATTGCTTGTCCTCCAAAAGTAGAATTACCTTCTACAACCCCATCTATTTGTACTTCAAATTCATCTCTGAGAGTATATGTATGGCTTGGATTAGATGAACTAAGATTTGTTTCAAATTCACTATTCTCATTACCGGCATCCCAATTAATTGATAATCCCGCTGTATTAGATATTGGTAAGCTTACAGTGGTTGTTCGAGTAGTTGTTTTTATAATCAATGTCATTCTCTTTAAATGAGAATTTTCTTCTAAGTTTGCATTTGGTAATATCTTAATTATCTCATTTATTTCATTATGTTCAGAAGCTGATTCTACTAAATTAATTGTGTATTTATATAAACCATTTTCTAATCTACCTAAAGAAATTGTTCTTTCTTCTTTATTAAATGTATCAATATCTGTAATTAGTTTCTCTGCAAGCATTCTATCAATAAATGCTTCTGCAGTCTCAGCTTGATCTTCTTCATTTCTTTCATAAGCAATCTCTAAATCTGTTTCACGTATTTTAACTTTATCCATAATCGTAGCATATCTACTATCTACTTGTGCATTTTGAGCTTGTTTTATTACACCATCAGGACCCACTACAATTGCAACTGAAATTCCTGCTAAAATTAATAAAACTATTATTGTTACTACCAAAGTTATAAGAGTTATACCGTTTTTCTTCATTAATTACCTCTTTTGTAAATCTTGTTTATATTTCTTTTAGTTTTATTTATAAAAATTATAAACAAATATTATAAATTAAATATTAAATATTAAATATTATACTTTATATATTATATATTATATATAATAATGTTAACTAATTAAATATTTTTTTTTACTAATTTGTAATATAAAAAGACCATTTCTGGTCTTTATTTATTATTACATTTTTTTATATATCTTATTTGTTTAATGTTTTTTTATAATATTAACCAATTATTAAATTAACTAATCTTAACATTAAATCAATAAGGTAAGTTAAAAAAGGAATTGTTATTCTTGATAAAAATCCAGTCCAAATAAGTGCTAAAAATATAATTGAAATAACAATTTGATTGTTTTCTAACCATATGGTAATTTTCTTTGGTAATAGAAGAGATAATATTGAAAAACCGTCTAATGGTGGTATTGGCAATAAATTAAATACTGCTAAACCTAAATTAATTGAAATCATTGCCCAAATTATACTATGTATAATAGTTTCAATATTACCTGAACCTAGTGATACATTATATTTTATTAATAGAGAATAAATAATAACAATAATAAATGCCAGGAAAATATTCATTAAAGGGCCTGCTATTGCAACTATTGCTTCTCCTATCTTTTTGTTTTTTATTTTGGTAAATTGATTAGGATTAATCATTACTGGTTTTCCCCATCCAATTCTTAAGAAAAATAATGATACTAAACCCATTAAAGATACATGTTTAACAGGATTTAAAGATATTCTTCCTTGTTTTCTAGGTGTAGGATCTCCTAATAATTCTGCTGTTTTAGCATGTGAAAATTCATGAAAAGTAATAGCAAAAATAAGTGCAGGCAAAGATAACAATATTACCAAAATCTCATCTGATGGCATTGTTATTAAAAATAATGCTCCTAAAGCTGCTATTATCACTGTCATTGTTCTTTTGTTCATTTAATTTGTCTCCTCTTTATGTTTCTTCTCTACTAAAATATCTCCATATAGTACATCTTGTTTTAATGTAATTCTATCCTTATTTGCTAATTCTAATATACTAATAAATGCTGTTATTACTTCGGTTTTGGAACGATCATTTAGCGAAAAAATCTTACTAAAAATAAATTCATTATTAGTTTTTAAAGTTTTAAATATTTCTTTAATCTTACTAAATACTGTAATTGTATCTTTAGAACTTATTATATCAATATCTTTAATTCTAGAATTAAATAAATAATCTTTTTTGGCTAAAGAAAATTCATATGCCTGAACTAATTCTTCAACTTCATATTCTCTATCAAAAATTAAATTTTTTAATGCCATTTTATCTGGATTCTTTATCATCCTTTTTGAATATTTAAGATATTTATCTTGTAATTCATTTTGAATTTGTTTGTATTTCTTATACTCTAAAATTCTAAGAATTAATTCTTCTTCTGTTAATTGTTCATCTCCTTCTAAGTAAGGTATTAACTTTTTAGACTTTATGTACATTAAATCTGTTGCCATTACTAAAAACGATGAGGCTATTTCTAAGTCCAATTTTTGCATTTCGGATAAATATTCTATATATTGATTGGTTATTTCACTAATATTAATATCAGTTATTTCTATTTTTTGTTGATCAATAAGATACACTAATAAATCTAAAGGTCCTTCAAATTTATCTATCTTAAGATTATATTTATCTTCATTATTAAGTTGATTTATATCTGTTTCTTCCATAATTTTAATCATCTATGTCTTCAATAGCTTTTCGTATATTATCTATACTATATCCTTTGTTTAAAAGATAAGAAATATTCTTTTCTGCTTCTATATTCTCTCTTTTCTTTAAAAGTTTTTTAGCTGAATCAATTTCATATAATATGAGACTGTCCCAGTTGGTTGAAAAATATTTTTGAATTTTACTTCTATCCACCCCTTTTTCTAACAATTTGTGTTCAATCTCTTTTATTGATTGATTCCTTAATAAGCTTGATTCATATATGTATTCTTCAATGTATTTCTCATCATCAATATATTTATCATCAATTAAAAATTCAATAATTAAATCCATATAGTTTTTATCTTCATTATCGAATTTAGTTCGAACTTCTTTTTCAGTTCTCTTTTTATATAATGAATATCTTAGAACTTTCGAACGTAACTTATCAAATTCATCATTCTTTTCTAACATAAGCTTTCTCTTTTAGTTATATTATTTTTCTTCTATTTTCTTTTCGTTTTCTTTTTTAGATTCTGTGCTATCTTTTTTGCCTTCTTTTTCTTCTTGCATTTTTTCTCTAACTTTAGTTTCAATTTCTAACATGAATTTTTCATCATTTTCCATTAAAGCTTTAATATTTTCTCTTCCTTGACCAAGTTTTTCATCCTTATAACTAAACCAAGAGCCTGCTTTTTCTATAATGTCGAATTCTATAGCCATGTCTAGTATCGAACTAGCCTTAGAGATTCCTTTACCATACATAATATCAAATATTGCTTCTTTAAATGGTGGTGCCACTTTGTTCTTTACAACTTTAACTCTAGTTCTATTGCCAACCATTGCACCATTTTCTTTTAATGTTTCAATTCTTCTAATATCTAATCTAACAGAAGAATAAAATTTTAATGCTCTTCCACCTGGAGTTACTTCTGGATTCCCAAACATAACTCCAATTTTTTCTCTTAATTGATTAATGAATATGATGGTTGAATTAGTTTTATTAATCATTCCAGCCAATCTTCTTAATGCTTGAGACATTAATCTTGCTTGAAGACCAACATGTACATCTCCTATTACACCATCAATTTCAGCTTTTGGAACTAATGCCGCTACAGAATCAATTACAACAAGATCTATTGCTCCTGATCTAATTAAAGATTCTGCTATATCTAAACCTTGTTCTCCTGTATCTGGTTGTGAAACTATTAAATTATCAATATCAACACCTAATTCTCCTGCATATCCAGCATCTAGTGCATGCTCAGCATCTATAAAAGCTACTTCTCCGCCAAGTTTTTGTGCTTCTGCTACCATATGAAGTGCTAATGTAGTTTTGCCAGAAGATTCAGGACCATAGATTTCTATAATTCTTCCTCTTGGTATTCCACCAATACCTAATGCATAATCCAATGTTAATGCTCCTGTAGGTATTGCATCAATATTTTCAGCTTCGTATTCTCCTAGTCTCATTACAGCACCTTTTCCAAAATCTTTTTCAATTTTAGATAAAGCTGCCTCTAAAGCTTTTTGCTTTTCTCCTTTGTTTTCATCTTTTTCTGCTTTTGCCATATATACATCCTTTCTTTTTTTTCCCTTTTTCCTATTACACTATAATTTATTTTATTCTTTATTGCAAATTTTTTTAATTAAATATTACTTTGCTTATAAATACTCTTTTGTAAAACATTATTTCCTATACCAATTTTCTATGTTGTATAACATATTATATGAATTTGGTATAGAGTCCATATGTAAACCTAATGATGTTATCAATCTTTTAGTATTTCTATACACTCCTATAAATGGTATATCTTCTAAATATATATTATATATTTTATTATATATTTCTAAAAATTTACTTTCATCTGTTTCTGTCCTAGCTTTTATCATCAAAGATTTAATTTCATTGTGATTATATTGAAAATAATTATTATCTCCAAAAAACACTTCTAAAGAAGGAGTAAAATCACTTCTTCTGCCAATAATAGCTAGATCATAATTTCTAGTTTTAACTGCAGAATAATATGTATTACCATATTTGGTATTCAATTTAGTTTCAATTCCAAATTTGTTTAATGCTTGAGATATTTTTTCAGCAGTTTTTACTTGAGTTTTATTATCACCATTTACCAGTATTGAATATGTAAGATTTTTCTTTGTCTTTTTATCAATCCACTTTCCACTTTTAAGTTGATAATTATTCTCATTCAAAATCTTTTTAGCTTCATCTAAATTAAATTCTAATTTATGTGTTTGTGGATATGTCCAATGACCAAAATCTGTGGGAAATGATGATTTAGTCACACCTTTACCTAATTCTGTAACTATTTTATCTTTATCCAAAGCAAATGAAATTGCCCTTCTTATATTTTTATTTATTCTTTTAGTATTAAAAGCTAGAAAATGAAAATCTCTTGCTTTATATTCCATATCTACATAGCCAAAGGTTCCTATTTGATCCACATATTTATTATTTGATGCATTTATAATATCTATATTTCCCGCTTTAAAAGCATTATATACTTCTCCAATTGTTTTATATTTATAGATATACACCTTTTTAAAGCTAGTTTTTTCTACGGCTTCCTTATTCCAGTAATCTTCAAACAATTCATAAGATAAAATATTATTCTTAGTTTCTTCAAATTTATATATGCCTGAACCTATCGGAATTTTACTTTTATCTTTAAAAGTTTTTTCACTAATTTTTTTCATTAAAGGAAATGTTAAATAATATTCAAAATATGGTTGCGCAGATTTTAAAGTAATAATAAAAGAATAATCATTTATAGATTTAATACTTGCTATTTTTTCTATATTATCTTTATATATTGAATCAGTAGCATTTATCATTTTAATTGTAAAATGAAAATCTTCAGACTTTACATTACTACCATCATGCCACTTAGCATCTCTTAAATATACAATATATTGTGTTTCATTTTTTTGTTCTATTCTTTCAGCCAATGCATATTCTTTTCTATAATTCATATCCAAAGCTATTAATGGTTCATATATAATCTTAGAAAATTCATAAACATTTCTATTATTACTTAAAATAGGGTTTAAAGTATCTAGTGCAGCAACTGAAAGTCTAATATCATCTTGAAAAACTTCCTCATCTTCAATAATTTTAGAAGTCTTTTTCCCTTCTTCACTATCTCTTGATTTTAACAATAAAACTGAAAGAAATATCACTATTCCTATTATTAATATTATGAAAATAAATTTAATAAAATTACTCATTCTCTATAATCCTTATTCTCTTTATATCTTTCCCTTTTTTAGTAAAATCATCAATTTCTACAACTACAGCCTCTAATATCATGCTTTGAGACTTAGCCATACCATATCTACTTTTATTTTTATTTATAAATCTATCCAAAGCTACATCAATATCCATACCTAAAACAGACTCATATGGTCCTGTCATCCCCATATCAGTAATATATGCAGTTCCTTTTGGTAATATTCTTTCATCTGCTGTTTGTACATGAGTATGTGAACATAATAATGAAGAAACCTTACCATCTACATAATAACTCATCGCAACTGCTTCAGAAGTTACATCAACATGGAAGTCTAATAATATATAAATATTATCTTTACCTATATAATCTTCATAATTGCTCTCTTTATATTTATTGTTTTTTTCTATATATTCTTCTACTTCTTCTAAAGCTATATTAAAAGATAAAAATGGATTTTCTAATTTCTTATTTATGTTTACTTCACCCATTAATTGAATAACAAAAATATCTTTATTATTCTTTTTATAATGTCTAATTCCACTACCAGGCATTTTACCATAATTAAATGGCCTTACAACCTTATTGTCATTTATGCACTTTATTACTTCCGATTTATCCCATGTATGATTTCCTAAAACAAAGCAATCAATATTTTCTATTTGATTTACTTCATTAAAAGAAAACTCATCTACTCCTAAGCCATCAGCAATATTTTCAATATTTACTACAACAAAATCTAAGCTATGTTCTTCTATTAATCTTGGTAAATGCTTTTTTAAAAAATTTATTCCTTGAATGCCTACTACATCCCCTACTGAAATATATCTCATATTAAACTTTCTTTCCTTTTTTCTTAAACAATAGTATCTAAAAATGACTGAAATTCTGTTTTTGTTTCTTCACCGTCATCCATGTTTTTTATAGTGATTTCATTATTATCTATTTCATCTTCTCCCATAATTAAAGCTACTTTAGATTTTAATTTATTTGCATGTTTCATTTGTGCATTAAATGATCTATCTAATAAGTCAATTTCAACCGAATATCCTTTTTCTCTTAGTTTTTTAGCTAAAAGATTTGTTTTTTCTTTGTTTTCATCAGCCATATTAGAAACAATATAAAAATCTGTTCTTCTTATTTTATCTGAAGGTAGTTTTACTAGTTCTATTAATCGTTCAATCCCAATTGCAAAGCCAACTGCTGGAGTTTCTTTTCCTCCTAATAATTCGGCTAGTTTGTCATATCTGCCACCGCCCACAATAGCTACCCCATCTTTATCTTGTACTTCAAAAACCGTTCTATTATAATAATCTAAACCTCTAACAATCTTACTATTAATTTCATATTCTACTCCATCATCCTCTAAATAAAGAATAAGTTGATCAAAATGATCTCTACAATCTTCACAAATATAGTCTAAAACACTAGGAGCATTTTCATTTAATTCTTTACATTTTTCTATTTTACAATCTAATACTCTTAATACATTTGTATCTTTTCTTCTCTGACAATCAGAACAATATTCATTTAAGTTATTTTCTACATATTCTTTTAATACAGTTTTATATTCTGTTCTACAAACTTCACAACCTATACTATTTATTTTTAAAACATAGTCTTCTTTGGCAACACCAAGTTCAACTAATATATTGGTTGATAATTTAATTACTTCAAAATCTGCAATGGGTTTAGTAGATTGCATCAATTCTACACCAAATTGATTAAACTCTCTTCGTCTTCCTTTTTGAACATTTTCATATCTATACATAGGTAAAAAATACATTAATTTAGTAGGTGCACCATCATTAAATATACCTTCTTCAATATATGCCCTCATAATACCTGCTGTACCTTCTGGACGAAGTGCCATTTCTCTATCAGATTTATCTTTAAAAGTATACATTTCTTTTTGCACTACATCTGTATCTTCTCCAATAGTTCTTACAAAAACATCCACACTTTCAAAAACTGGAGTTATAATTCCAGAAAATCCAAATTTAACACCAACATTATACATGGTGTTTTTTAAAAACATATATTTTTCAAATTCTTCTCCAAATATGTCTTCAGTACCTCTTGGTTTTTTAAACATATTATCCTCCTATCTACAATCTTTAATAAATCCATCTTCCCCATGACCTGGATAAACTCTTGTATCATCAGGTAGTCTTAATAATTTTCTTAAAGAAACATACATTAATTTAATATTGCCTGTTGGCAAATCTGTTCTACCATATCCTCTTACAAAAAGTGTATCACCAGTAAAAACTGTTTTATTTTCTTTTGAATAAATTGACATACAACCGCTTGTATGACCTGGTGTAAATATAACTTGAAATTCAATATTACCTAAATTTATTTTATCATGATGTGATACTTTAATATTTGTTTCTATTTGTTCTATTGTTAATCCAAAACCTGCTTGTTGTGTTATTTGTGGATTATTTATATTCTTAGATTCAGTTAAAGATCCTATTATTTCAACATCTTTATATTCTTTTTTTATATCATGTATCGCTCCAATATGATCTGCATGACAATGAGTATACAGTATATACTTTAAATCCAAATTATTGTCTTCAATAGTTTTTATAATACGTTTAGAATCATATGCTGGGTCTATTATCATTGCATCTTTTGTATTACTATCATAAACAATATATGTATTTGTAATTAAGCCTTCCATTGTAGTTGGAATTTCTAATTTGATTATTTCCATTATATTTTTATCTTTTCTTTCTTTTAACTTCAAAAACATTTTCAATATTATTAAGTGCAGTCATTAAAGATTCTAATTCTTCTGTAGTTGAAACTTCAACTCTCATTGATGTTATAGCAAGATTATCTTTCATGCTTTCTGCTCTAATACCTAATAAATTTATCTTTAATTTTTCTATTACTTTTATATAGTCTTTTAAAAGTTGTTTTCTATCTAAGGCAAATAATTCTATATCTACTGTAAATTTATCTTTTACTACATTTGCCCATTTAACATTAACTATTCTTTCTTCTTCATTTCTCATTCTAACAATATTAGGGCAATCACTTCTATGAATAGTTACGCCTCTACCTCTTGAAATATAGCCAGTAATTGCTTCGCCTGGAAGTGGTGAACAACATTTTGAAAATGTAATTAAGAAATTATCTAACCCTTCAACTATTACTCCCGATTGTTGTGTTGCTTTAGTTTCTTTTTCTTTTTTATCTAATAATTTTTCAATCTTTTTATCTAATTTTATATCAGCATTTTCTGCTTTAACTTCTTCTAAAACTTTTGATAAGGCTTTTTGAGTTGATATTGTTCCAAAGCCTATTGTGGCAAAAAGATCTTCTTCATTATTAAATTTATTCTTTTTAACTGCTGCTGCAATCCATTCCTTTTTTTGAGTAGACGTAATAGCAAAACCTAATTTTTCAAATTCTTTTTCAACTGCATGTTTACCTTTTTCAATGTTTTCTTCTCTATCTTTTCTTTTAAACCATTGTTGAATTCTTATTTTAGCTGATGGACTTTTTACCATCTTAACCCAATCTCTAGAAGGGCCTTTAGAATTTTCTGAAGTTATAATTTCAACAATATCTCCTGTTTTTAATTTTGTATTAATAGGCATTATTCTTGTATTTATTTTACAACCTACCATCCTATTCCCTATTTCTTCATGAATAGCATAAGCAAAGTCAATAACAATTGAGCCTTTAGGGAAGGTTTGAATATCACCCTTAGGAGTGAATACATAAACTTCATCTTCAAATAAGTCAGTTTTTAATGCATCCATAAATTCTTCTGGACTTCTAGTATCTTCTTGCCATTCTAGTGCTTGTTTAATCCATGACAATTTATCTTCTTTTGCCCTAACTATAACTTTTTTGTTTTTAGACTTATAATTTGCTTCTTTATATGCCCAATGTGCAGCAATACCATTTTCAGCAATATCATGCATTTCTTGTGTTCTAATTTGAATTTCAAAAGGTGGTGCATTTTTTCCTATTAAAGTTGTATGTATTGATTGATACATATTTTCTTTAGGGACCGCAATATAGTCTTTAAATCTTCCTGGCATAGGCTTATATGCTTCATGAATAAGCCCTAAAATTGTATAACATTCTGCAACAGTACCAACTATTATCCTTAATGCAAAAATATCAAAAACCTGATTTAAGGTTAATTCATCTCTTTGCATTTTCTTATATATACTATATATATGTTTTGATCTACCTGAAATATTAGCTTTAATACCAATTTTTTTAGTTCTAGCTTCTAAATCTTGCTTTATCTCATTTAAATATAGTTCTCTTTCATCTTTCTTTTTATCTAATCCAACTACAATCTCATAATATTGTTCAGGCGAAATATATTTAAAAGACAAATCTTCTAATTCACCTTTAATTTTAGACATTCCTAATCTATGAGCTATTGGTGCATAAATATGTAGAGTCTCTTTTGCTTTTCTAAGTTGTGTTTCTTTATTTTTATAGTTTAGAGTTCTCATATTATGAAGTCTATCTGCAAGTCTAATTAATATAACTCGAATATCTTTTGCCATAGCAATAAACATACGTCTATAGTTCTCTACTTCTGTTTCTTCCTGACTCGTATATTTTAAAGTTTTTAATTTTGTAACTCCATCTACCATATTTGCTATAGATTCTCCGAAATCCTTCTTTAAAATATCATAATTAATTTCTGTATCTTCTAAAACATCATGTAATAAACCCGCTACTATTGTATCATCATCAAGAGTCATATCAGCTAAAATTTGAGACACATAAACAGGATGCATAATATATGGTTCTCCTGACTCTCTTTCTTGTTTTCCATGAGCAATAACAGCATACTCAAATGCTTTTTGTATTTTTTTAGTATCAGCTTTTTTATAGTTTTCTTTTACAGTTTTTATAATATTGTCAACACTACTTTGATACTGTTTTATAATTTCTTTGCTTTTATCTTCTTCAGCCATTTTCCCTTATTCTAATTTATTTTTTACTTTCTTTTCTTTTTTTTTACTTTATTTTATTTAACTTTATTTTAAAACATTATATGTTTTCTTTTGTTATTTTCTTTTTAAATTTTATTCTTTAATAAATTAAATTCTTTTACCATAATTTGAATACTAGATCTTCCCATATATACATTTTCTTCTAATTTACCAATTAAATAAATATTATCTCCCTTACTGATTTTAGTATTTGCATTATCTTGTTTATGTGCTAGTCCAAAACCTATCCCAGTAAAACTTACATTGTTTTGCTTTAAATTTAATTTTAACATATTGCCATATATAGCAACAGAAACAACTTCAGCTTTTTTAAATAAAAAGTCTGGTTTTAAATTTTTTTCACCAAAAGGAGCTAATATCTCAATATCTTTTAAAATATCATAGTCAATTTCATTAAATTTTAATTCATAGTCATAATCTTCAACTATTTGCATTTTACTATTCTCTAGTTCTTTTCCTAAAGCATCTTTTAAATCTTCTAATTTATCTATATTTATAGTAAGACCTGCTGCTTTTTCATGACCACCATATTCTATCAGTATATCATTTACTTTACCTAAAAGCTCATGAATATTGATGCCCGGAATAGTTCTAGCTGAACCTTTTGCTACACCATCTTCCATAGAAAATACTATTGTTGGCCTTTTAAATAAATCAGTAACCTTAGATGCAACTATGCCTGTAACACCTGTATGCCATTTTTCATCATAGATAATAATAATAGAGTTTTTATATAATTCTTCAACTCTTATTTTTTCTACGGCTTCATCAAAAATATTGTCACTTAATATTTTTCTGTCTTCATTAATTTCATCTAATTTAGAAAAATACTTTTCTGCATCTTCTATTGTCTCAGATAAAAGAAATTTCATTGCAATATCTTCTTTTCCTAATCTTCCACTAGCATTAATTCTTGGAGCTATTTGGAATGAAATTGTTGTTTCATCAAAATTTTCTTTATACTTATTATATAATAATGAAATTACAGGATTAGAAGAATTTTTAAATGCTTCTAATCCATGTTTTGCTATTATTCTATTCTCAGATAACATTGGAACTATATCTGATATGGTTCCCATTGCTACTAAGTCTAAATATTTTATATAACTATCTTCATCTAAATTTAATTTTTCTGCTATTCCCATTAATAATTTAAAGCTTACTCCAACACCAGCAAGTTCTGTAAATTTAATCTTACTACCTTTTCTTTTAGGGTTTACTACTGCAATTGCTTTAGGCATTTTGTCTGGTACCTCATGATGATCAGTTATTACAACATCAATACCATGTTTTTTAACATATTCAACTTCCTCTATTGATGTTGAACCACAATCAACAGTAATTATTAAATTAATTTTATCCTTTTTATTTTCTTCCAGTATCTCATCAATAGCATCTATACTAAACCCATAACCTTCATCTATTTTATTAGGAATATAGTATTTAGGCTTTAAACCCTGACTGACTAAAAATTTAAATAATATTGTAGTTGAAGTCATCCCATCAACATCATAATCTCCATAAATTAAAACACTTTCTTTATCTTTAATTGCCTTTATTATTCTGTTAACTGCTTTATCCATATCTGGTATATCAAATGGTGAGTATAGATCTGATATTTTAGGATCTAAAAACTTTTCTATTTCCCTTTTACTATCTATTCTATTTGCAATTAAAGTTGAGATTAATCGGCTTTTCTTATGTTTCTTATATACTATCTTAAAAACTTCTTCATCAATATCTTTCTTTCTCCATATTGTTTTCATCTATCCTCTTTTCTGTTTATATTATATATTTTTTAGACGAGAATATCAAGATAATTTTGTTACATAAATTTAATAATATACTTGCCTTTTTACCTTTATTTTTTCTTTTATATTTTGTATAATGAATATAAGTAAAAATATGCTTAAAAAAGTATTTTTATATTAAGGAGTATAACAATGAAGATTAATGATTATATCCATGTAGATAGCGACAAAATATATAATAATAAAGAATTCAAATTATACTATGATGGATACTTAACAGAAGTATCAAACAATGAACCCATCTCTTTAAGATATGGTGATCAAGACTGGAAACAAATGAAAATTGTTGAAATGGAAAAAGATGAAAATAATAGACTATATGCCAATTTAAAATTAAATAGTTTTGACAAAATGAATTTCTGTTTTGAATACAATAATGTTTGGGATAATAATTTTAGCAATAACTACTCTTTAAGTATAAATAAATTAAATTTTGAAGATTATCAAGATAATGAAGATTTATCAGAACATCTATCTGATGATTTTTTAGTTTCATATAATTTAAATAAAAAAGCAGGTATTGACATTCCATATGTTACTTCAGAAACTGAAATATATGAAAGTGCTTCAAATATCAATCTAGCAGAAACTGAATTAGAAAATCTAAAAGAATCTTTAGAAAAATTATTCCCTGAAGAAAAAGTTAGCAAAGCTCGTATTAAAGATGAAGAAGAAAATTTAGCAGGTAAATTTGCAGACTCATTTGTCTCACAACCTTTATATGATGATTTTGTTGAAATAGAATATGAGCCTGAAGAAGAATTAGAATTATTCAGACCTAAACAACCAATAAGAGATGCAATGCTTCTTAAATTTAACCATTTAGGCGAAACTTTAATTTCAAATATAGTTTTAGATGAATATAAAATAGTATTAAAATCTAAAGAACCATATAGGGCAATATTAGATGAAATAGCTAGAAAGAATGAAGTTAGACAAATAGTTAAACTAGGCACTGAAGAAGATGCACAATTCTTAGTTGTCTCTCCTTATAGTGAACTTGATATATATGATGACTCAATAGTTGGAACAATAAAAAGATATGCAGCTTATATCTCAAAATCAATAAAGAAAATATATTATTATTTAAGAGAAAATTTAGGAACTGATAATATTTAAAATACTATAGACATAAAATTAATAGATTAAAACAAATAAAAAACAACTTAAAAACTTAAGTTGTTTTATTTTTATTGGTGCGGATGAAGGGACTTGAACCCCCACATCGTTAGATACTAGATTCTAAGTCTAGCGCGTCTACCAGTTCCGCCACATCCGCTGATATACTTAATTATACTGACTTTAAGACTTTTTGTCAATATTATAGTTCAATCAGTTTCAATCTAAAGTCTAGATAATCTCCAGATATTAAGTGATATTCTACACCATTTATAGAGCCTTGAATTGCATTTATATGAGATGAACCATGTAAATGTCCATAATAGCATTTCTTTACATTGTTCTCTTCTAAAATTTTTGTAAATTTATATTCTTCTTTTTCACCAGTAAAAAATGGTGGATGATGAATTACTGCTATTTTGGGCTTATCAGTCTTTGTTGATTCAATTGATGTTTTTAATCTTCCTATTTCTCTTAAAATGTTTTTTTCATATCCTGTTATTTCTTGATCTGACCATCCCTTTGTTCCAACAATTTCAAAATCTTCAAATTCATATGAATTATTATGTAAAAAATATATATTTTTAAAATTCTTTTCCTCTAAATATTTATTCATTTTAGTTAAAGTAGACCACCAATAATCATGATTACCTTTTAATAATATCTTTTTACCAGGTAAATTGTTTATATATTCAAAGTCTTTATATGCATCATCTAAATTAGAACTCCAAGAAAAATCTCCAGCAAGAATTACTGTATCATCTTCTTTTACTTGTTCTATCCAGTTATTTGTTAGTTTTTCTATGTGATTTTCCCATTTATATCCAAATATCTCCATTGGTTTATCAACACCAAAAGATAAATGTAAATCACCTATAACAAAAACCATCTATATCTCTCCTATCTTTAAATTTGGTACTGCATTCATATCTAAATTTTCTACTATTCCTGAATCTAAATTATAATATCCTTGAATAGCAACCATTGCTGCATTGTCTGTGCATAAGTTCATCGGTGGAAAATATACTTTAATTCCATTATTTTCTAACTTCTTAAAATGTTCTCGAATATGAGAATTGGCTGAAACTCCACCAGCAATTACCATTGTTTTATATCCTGTTTCTTTTAGAGCTTTTAATGATTTATCATAAAGAATTTCTGTAATTCTTGTTTGAAAAGATGTTGCTACATCTTTTATATCTATATTTGGGTCTTTATGATGTAAGTTTATTATTGATGTTTTAATGCCACTAAAACTAAAATCTAGGTCTGGAACTTCTGGATATGGTATTGGTATGATGTTTTGCCCTTCATAGGCTAATTTGTCAATTATAGGGCCTCCTGGATAACCCAAACCCAATACTCTTGCTATTTTATCAAAAGCTTCTCCAACAGCATCATCTCTAGTTTTACCTATTATTTCCATATCTGTATATGTTTTTACATCAACTAAATGTGTATGACCACCAGATATTACTAAACTCAGAAATGGCGGTTTAAGTTCATGGAAAACAGAATAATTTGCTGCAATATGCCCCGACAAATGATTAACTGGTATTATTGGAATATTTAATGAATATGCAAAAGCTTTAGCAAAAGATATTCCTACTAACAATGCTCCAACTAAACCGTGGTCCTTTTGTTACTGCAACACCAGACAAGTCTTCTTTTGTAATTCCAGCTTCTTTAATTGCTTTTTCTACTACAAATGCAATATTTTCAACATGCATTCTAGATGCTATTTCTGGAACAACACCTCCAAACCTTTGATGTGTTTCTAATTGTGTATTTACAATATTAGATAAAACCTCTGTGCCATTTTTAACAATTGCTGCAGAAGTTTCATCACAACTAGTTTCAATTCCCAATATATATTTATTTTCCATTTTTCACTTAAAAAATATTAATTAAATGCAGCTAAAATATCTTCTTTAGGTCTTAACCCAATTAATGTTTCTATTTTTGCTCCATTATTCATTAATACTAATGTAGGTATACTTGATACCATAAATTGCATAGCTAACTCTTGATTTTCATCTACATTAACTCTATACACTGTAATGTCTTCATTTTCTTCTGATATATTTTGCAATATAGGTTCTATCATTCTACAAGGTCCACACCATACTGCATAAAAATCAATTATAACTTTCCCTTTGTTTGTTAACACTTTTTCTTCAAATTCTTCTCTACCATTTATTTCCATAAATACCCCCTCTGTTCTCTTTTTATTTTTTTATTTTCTAATTTTATTAAATAATATTATATACTAAATTTCATTTAATTTTAAGTACTTTATTTTTTTGTTACTTCTTACTCTTTAATATTCTTTTTCACAAAATCTATAAGATTTTCTTTTGTCTGAACTCCTACAGTTGATGAAATAAATTCTCCATTATTATATAAAACAAAATATGGTATTGAATATGCTCCAGCTTTATCTGCTAAATTTCTATACTTATCTACATCAACTTTCTGTACATAAAAATCTTCTTGATCATTTTGTAATTCTTCTATTATTGGTGCCATCATTACACATGGTCCACACCAATCCGCATAATAGTCTACTAAAACAGGTTTGTCTGATACAAGAAATTTATCTTCTATATCTTTTTCTGCTTTAGTAAGATTATAATCATAAATATTTGTATCTATATTCGTATTACTATTATCACTATTTAATTCTTCTGCAGTTTTTTTATCTTTTGTATTTAATATAATTGAAATTACTACCAAAGATATAATAATAACAATAACTAATATTATATTTATAATTTTTTGAGTTTTTGCTTTTTGTTCTAATTTTTCATTTTCTCTTTTCTTTATTCCCATTTATCCTCCTAGTATATGTTTAATATTTTTAATACTCCAAGTATTATAATTATAATACCTGAAATCTTATTGATTATATTGTAGTGTTTTTTTATAAAATTAAATGTTGATTTTAGTTTAGCTAGAAATACAGCTGACAAAAAGAATGGTATTCCTATTCCTAAAGCATACAAAAATAATAATATTACTCCATTAAAAACAGTTCCACTTCCTGCAGCTCTCATCATGGCTGAAGCTAGAAAAGGTCCAACACATGGCGTCCAACCAGCAGCAAATAATAAACCAAAAACAAATGATGTTAATATATTAAATGTTTTAATTTGTTTCTTGGCTTTTTTCTCTTTATTTAAGATTCCAATTTGTAAAACACCTAAAAAATTAAAACCTAATATTAATAATACTATTCCAAAAACAATATTAATATATAGTTTATATTTTGTTAAAAAAGAGCCTAAGGCTGAGCTAAATAATCCAAGTAGCATGAAAACTATAGTAAAACCTAGTATAAAAAACAAAGAATTAAGATATAGTTTCTTATTGCTAACTTTTTCTTTTAATTTGTCTTTGCTTTTTATTGTGTTTTTCTTTTCATCTTTTTCTTTTATAGTTTTAACTTTTTCTTTTTTACTATCTTCTTTTTTTATATCTTTACTTTTAATTACATCAATACTCTCTTGATTATTTTCACCAATTAAATATGTTATATATAATGGAATCATTGGTAAAACACATGGTGATATAAATGAAAGCAAACCTTCTAAAAATGTCATTAAATAATCCATAACACCTCTTTCAGCTAAAAAAAGGCAACAAAAGAATGTAGTTGCCTTTATTTATTTTGTTTTTATAATTAGTAGTTTACAGCTCTTAATTCAAAATATGCTTGTGCATGATCACAAACAGGGCATACTTCTGGAGCTCTTTTACCTATATGGATATGTCCACAATTTCTACATTTCCATATTTCTTCTCCATCTCTACTAAATACTAATCCCTCTTCTATATTCTCTAAAAGTTTTAAATATCTCTCTTCATGCTTTTTTTCTACTTCACCAACACCTTCAAATCTGTCTGCTATTTCATCAAAACCTTCTTCTCTAGCTTCTCTAGCAAAAGTAGCATACATATCTGTCCATTCATAATTTTCGCCTGCTGCTGCATCTTTTAGATTAACAGTTGTTGTCGGAACTTCAGAATCATGAAGATATTTAAACCATAATTCAGCATGTTCTTTTTCATTGTCTGCTGTTTCTGTAAATATAGCTGAGATTTGTTCATATCCTTCTTTTTTAGCTTTGCTTGCATAATACTTATATTTCATATGAGCTTCTGATTCGCCAGCAAAAGCTTCCCATAAATTCTTTTCAGTTTTTGTTCCTTTTAAATCAAATTTATTCATTATTCCTCCTTTAAATTTCATTCATTAAAAGAATATCACAAGCAAGTTTTCTTTTCAAGACTCAAAAATAAAAAGCATATAATATATGCTTTTATACTTTTAATTTTATTTTAATTATATTTTAATCTTGTTTAATTTTAAATTTTATTCTATTCTATTCTATTATATTATATTTTAATAACCTGTTTGGGGTAAAACTTTTTTTGGTTTTTCTTTTTTTATATTTTCTATTATTATTTCTGTTATTTCATTAAATTTTACTTCTACTTCAATTTCATCTTCTTTTAATATATAACCAGGTTTTGTAGAAATTTCTTTAACAATATACTTGCCTGGTAACATGTTTTCAATTAATAGTTGACCATCTTTGTCTGTCCTCACATTTTCATATACTAATTCATTTTTAGAATTATATATATTAAAAACAACATAACTAAGAGGTATCTCATTTTTCTTATCTATTTTATATATCTCTAATTTTGTTTCATTCTTAAAATATTCTACATCTATATTATTAGTAATCTCTTTAACCTCTTTAACCCCTACAATTGCTAATTTTTGTGCTGTAGGTATATCGGGTTTTGCTTCATAGGCTATAGTAGATTCAGACAAGGAATTTACTTCTAATTTTATCTCTCCTACTTCTTCTAGATTTTCGATTGGAATTCTTAATTTTATCTCATCTTTTAATTCTAAATTATTTATACTTTCTTCGTCATTTATATTATTGTTTATTATTAACTTTGCACTAATTTTATTATTTTTTAATAAAAGATTATATTTACCACTAGTTGTATTTGTAGTAATTTTAAACTCTTTCTCTACATATCTATTATCTCCTAACAATATCCACTCTGAAGATTCTTCTATAGATATTTCTGCTTTTATTTCCTTATATGGATATTTTTTTGCATTTGCTACTATTTGTTTATATGCTGCATATGTTCTTCTTCCTGCATCACTATCAACTCCAGAATATTGATCTACACTTCTATCATATATTAAAGTATAAATAGCTTGCTTAGTTGCTAAAAAAGCTTCTCCTGCATTATTTACTCCTAATTCTTTAGGTGTTTTATTAGGATAACCATGAATTAATACAGAATATATTTTGTTTTCAATAATTTTTTTAGATATTGTTAAACTATAATCTCCCAAAACTTCTACACCATCTTTAGGTGCTTCTAAACAATATGCATAATATTTATTCCCATCTTTATATACTTCTGCTAAACTACATAATATATACATATCACCAAATTTCATTAATGTTGGTACTTTAGTTCCTTCTTTTGCAACAATACGTTCACCTATTGAAAACGCAAAACTTGCAATAGAAGCATTTACAATTATAATAAATAGAATTAGGCTTATTATTAATTTAATGATTAATTTATCTTTAGTTCTATTTTTATTTTCATTTATATTTTCTCTTATACTTTCTTTTATGTTTTCTTTTCTTTGTATCATATCTTTCCTTTCTAAATACGTTTTAATCTTAAAACAAGTCTTTTATCTTTCTTCCCAACAATACATGTTATGATTGTTAGATAATTTTCCTTAGTGTTTTTAATATAAGTAAAATCTGTTTCTTCTATCTCTTCTTTGAATTCTAGAATATATGTATAGGTTTTATTGTTAAATCTATAATAAATTTTATCTGACTTTTCTAATTTATGTATGTATCTAAATGGGCTTACAGTTATTCCTATATTATGACCTGCTAAACAGATATTACCTTTATCTTTAGTAGTTTCAGAAAAATGTCCAATTCCTTTTTCTAAAGTATTCAGATCAGTGCCTTCATATATTTTTTCTAGCGAATTATTTCTAGGTATAAATATAGCCCATGAATTAGCATTTAAATCATCTAGTGTATATACCTTGTCTTTCGGTTTCATGTTTTTACTATTTAATTTAGGGGGATTATTAAATATTAAGGGGTTGTTTGTTTGGGGTTTTATTTCTTTTTTGCTAAATAATTTAGCAGTTCGGAATATTTTATTTATATTTTCATTTTGAACAGATGAATGAACTGTCATTATTCCCAAAAGAAAGATTGTTACTATTACGATAATTAAATAACTTATTTGGCTTTTGATTTGAAGGCACCTCCCTTCATACTTTTACATGTAATTTGAGTTATCACTCACGATTTGAGTCTGATGAACTTCCTTTAAAATTTTGCGATATATCATTTTAAAGTTAACACAATATACAGTGTTTTTTAATATCTGTCAAGTGTTTTTTAAAATAAAAAAATAAAGCCTAAATTTTTAGGCTTTAAAGAGTTTTTTATTAGTCATATTATAATAATTTTTTGTTGTTTTTTGCTATTGTTGTTTTATTATTGTTTTTTTTTGCTGTTTAAATATAATTATTTATCTTTCTTAAATTCAAATTTATAATAGTTACAATATTTGTTTACAGGACATATATCACATTTAGGATTTCTGGCATCACATATTTCTCTTCCATGCCATACAAATAAATGATTAATATCTGCATAATATTTCTTATCATACAATTTTAATAAGTCTTGCTCTATTTTGTTAGGATCTGATTCTTTAGAAAGACCTATTCTATTTGAAACTCTTTTGGCATGTGTATCTATTGCTATTCCAACAGCTTTACCAAAACCTTCAAGCATTATAATATTAGCTGATTTTCTACCTATTCCTGCTAATTTTTGAAGATCATCTATATTATTTGGTATATTACCATTAAAATCTTCAACTATTTGTCTAGACATTTCTTTTAAGTTTTTTGCTTTATTATTAAAATAGTTTATTGATTTAATATATTCTCTTATTTCATCTACAGAGAGTTTGTTCATACTTTCAGCATCTGGTGCAATATTAAAAAGAGCAGGAGTAATTAGATTTACTCTTGCATCTGTTGCTTGTGCTGAAAGAGCTACAGATACTGCTATTTGAAAAGGTGTAGAAAAGTTTAGTGTTCCATGAGCATCTGGATATCTTTCTTTTAATAATATTATTATATCTTCTATTTCTTTTTTAGTTTTTCCCATACTAAATTAAAGTCCTAATTTTTGTGTTTTTAAGCATTTAGCACAAATCTTAATTTTTCTTTTTTCTCCATGTTCTTCAATTCTAACTGTTCTCAAGTTAGCTTTTTCAGGTCTTGGATTTCTTTTACTGATATGTGAACGAGTAATTATTAATCTATTTTTAACTCCAGTTCCTTTACCACATATAGCACATTTAGCCATTATTACTACCTCCTGATTCATCGTACTTAATTAATATACCATAATATTTATATTTTAGCAATATTTTACTCTAATAATCACTCTTGTTATTTGACATTTAGATGCTTTTCCATTATAATTTATGTATTAAATATGAAAAAAAGGAGTAATTATGTTAGCTAAAATATGGAAACCAGTTGGTATTTTTATATTAATAATAGCTTGTCTTTTCACAATAATTGTAAAGCTAGTAAATTCTAGCTCATTTAAAAAGCAAGTTAACAGCACTGTTACTACTCCAATACAAGAAGAGGTAGAAAATGAATAAAGAAATACATCCAGAGTTTAAAGATGCAATAATAACATGTGCATGCGGAAATAAATTTGAAACTAAATCAGTTCATGATTCACTGAAAGTTGACATCTGTTCAAAATGTCATCCTTTTTGGTCTAAAACTCAAAAACAAACTGTTAAGGGTGGAAGAGCTGATAAATTTAAACAAAAATATGGATTAGATTAATTAAATTATAATTTAATAATCTATTTAGCTAGTATAAAATTTAAACATAACTTAAAATAATAAAAGAGACTTTAAAGTCTCTTTTTTTTGTTTTGTTATTTACTTATATAGCTCAATTCGTTTTTTATTAATAATTTATATATTTGGAAGTAAAATAAAAAGAGCTTCAGTGAAGAAGCTCTTTTATCTCTTAAAATTGTTATTATTTATTAACAACGTCTTTTAAGTGTTTTCCAGCTTTGAATACTGGTGCTTTTGATGCAGGTATTCTCATTTCTTCACCTGTTTGTGGGTTTCTTCCTTTTCTTGCTGCTCTGTCTCTAACTTCAAAAGTTCCAAAACCTACAAGTTGTACTTTGTTTCCTCTTGATAATTCGTTAGTTACAACATCAACGAAAGCATTAACAGCTTCTTCAGCAGCTTTTTTAGTTCCACCTAATTTGTCGTGAACTGCTTCTACTAATTCAGATTTGTTCATGTTTACCTCCTAAATTTGTTTAGATTGTTTTTATTTACACATCATTATGAACTTTATGACATGTATTGTGGCCATAAAACCGTAAATTCATACAGTTTTCTTAAGCTAATCTTAATATAGCACATATCAAAATATCCTTCAAGTTAAAAAGGTTGAAAAATCAAGTTTTTTTCTTTAATTCTTTTATTTCGCAACATTTAAAATTCTTTTCCTCTTAGATATTCAAGGGTTTTCAGTCTTTTCCTTCCTTCTTCTTGAATCTCTAATATTTCAAGAAAATTGGTAGAAGTTCTAGCAAAAAGCCTATTATCTAAGATAAAAATATCTTCAGTAATATTTTTAATAGGTAATTTTTCTTCTAAATCTTTTATTTCATCATATACAACTTCTCTACTTTTCCATATCTTATATCTTTTATCTTTTATTACTGTATAACAACACATGAATGGATTTAAGCCTCTAACTAAATTATTTATCTCACATGCCTTCATATTAAAATCTATTTTTGAAAGTTCTCTGCTAATTAAAGGAGCATAACTTATCTCACCTATTTGCATCTTTCTTTCAATATCATCACTATCTATTCTTTCCATAGTTTCTAATAAAAGCTTTGATCCTATATTAGATAATTTTTCGAATAATGTTCCCGAATTATCATTTTCTTCTATTTCAACTTCTTCTTTTAATAATATATCACCTTCATCCATCTTTTCATTCATAAACATAGTTGTAACACCTGTTGTTTTTTCTCCATTTATTAAAGCCCATTGAATAGGAGCAGCCCCTCTATATTTTGGTAATAAGGAAGCATGTAAGTTTATAGCTCCTTTTTTAGGAATATTTAAGACTTCTTTTGGTAAAATTTTTCCATATGCTACTACAACTAATAAGTCTAGATCAAAAGACCTTAATTCTTCAATTAATTGAGTATTATCTTTTATCTTCTCTGGCTGTAATACTCTTAAATTATGTTTTAAAGCTAGTTCTTTAACTGGTGAAGAAGTTAATACTTTACCTCTTCCTTTAGGTCTATCTGGATTGGTTATAACAGCTTTAATATTAAATTTTTTAGATTTAATAATTTCTTCTAATGATTTTCTCGCAAAATCAGGTGTTCCCATAAAAACAATATTCATATACTCTCTCTTTTCCTATTTTATGCATAAATACTTGATTTTTTTACCTTTTTAGTGCATAATATATATAGAAATGTTTATTTTTTATTTAATAAATTAAATTTACACATAGGTGTAAAATAATAGATTGAAAGGCTTACTATGAATAAATTATATAAGAAACTTAAAACAGATGCAAATACTTTTTGGGGATTTATTTTAACCTTAATTTGTATCTATTTAGCAGTTGATAGAACCTTTGAAATGGTTTTAATGATTACTACTGGTGTAGGTTATTCATATTGGGGAATGCTTACATATGCTTTAGTGTTCTTATTACCATTTATAACTTTTAAAATAATGATAGAATCAAAGTTTTTAACACATGATAACTTGATCGTATCATTATTTGTATTTTATGGTTCTTTATTTGCCATATATTTATCATCTTTTGCTAGTCAACTTATTAATCAAGGTGTTTGGTTAATGTTTTTATCAGTACCTGGCTATGAAAAAATTGTACACGAAGATTTAAAACTAGTTAAAGCAGCATTTACAGCCTTATCTCTTCTTGTGCCATTTTATGCGATAGATAAAGTATATTTTTGGTTTAGATGGTTTGTAGTTGAAGATGACGAATTCTATGATGGTTTAGTTAAACAAGACGGTTTTAAATTAGGTCCTTCTCTAAAGAAAACTGGTCCATATTCATTTGAAGCAATGATTGCCAGAGATATGATTTTTGGCAATTTTGCTGTTATGTCTGAAGAAGGCAGATTTCAACATACACTTGTAGTTGGTCCTACAGGATCTGGAAAAACAGCATTATATATGGAGCCAATGATAGCAAAAGACATAGAGAAAAAGTTTTTCTTTAGAAATGCAGTAAAATCGTTAGCCCACTCTCTATTAAAAGCAAATATCGCTAATATAAAACCAGAATATCAAAATTTAGATTTAAACTCTACCTTTACGTTAGATATGCTAGAGCCAAAAAAAGGAAGAGAAAAACTATTCCATACATATTTAGCTAAAATTAAAACAAGTTTAGATGAAAATGATATGACCGCAAAAGACTTAGGTATTGTCTATCTTGCTTCTGAAATAGAATCAATAGAAAAGCTAATAAAAGTTGCAGACAATTATGGTGTTAATTATAAACTGGTTGATGCTCTTAATCCTGAAGCTTATGGTATAAATCCGTTTTCAAATCCTGATCCAGAAGGAGCAGCCATGGCTGTTTCTATGATGGTAAACTCTATGATAGATTATTCAACTGGTGAAACAATGGTTAAACAAAACTTTGATGCAACAAGAGCTGTTGAAAATGTTGCTATAATACTTAGAGTTGCTTATAAGAAGAAATATGGAGCAATGCTTCCTACTTTGGAAGATGTATATAAATTACTTTCCAATTTTGATTTAATTCAAGTTATGGTTGAAGAACTTAAAGAAGATGAGGATTTTGTTAAAGAACATGCTGTAAGAATAGCATATTTTGAAAAAAACTTTTATAAAAACTCTCCAGGTAGAGAACAAATGGAAGGCTATGTTGAAATGGCTGTTGCTTTACTAGAAAACTTCTTAACAAACAAAAATATGAGAAATATGTTTACAAATAGATATCATAATATTGACTTTGATGAGTCTTTAAGAAATGGTGATGTTATCTTTATATGTACAAGAAGAGGAAGAATTAGTGGAACTGCATATGATTTATTCCATATGTATATGTCGATAGTGCTTAGATTTATTAAAGGTGGTTTAATCAAAAAAGTAGATGTTCCAGGGGCTCCTTTACCATACTTTATGTATATAGATGATTTTGGTCCTTTCCTTTCAGACAAAAATGCCGAAATGTTTTCAATGGGAACTAGAGGTAATGTTGGAATTTCAATTGCAGTTAATAATTTAGAAGAAATTAAAAAAGCAGCTAACTATTTAACATATTTAAATGCTTTAAGAAATAGAGTTATTATGGCAGGATTAACTTTCCCTGAATGTAATTTCTGGGCAAAAGATGATTTCCCTGTTAGACGTGTTTGGTCCAAAGTTGGTTATTCAACAGATGATAGCTCAGTAGAAAAAATTATGGATGAAGATGGTTCAAAAGCTTTTTTAGAATGGATTGATACTGTAAACCCAGGAGAAATGTTTGTAATGAAATTTAAATCTTGTGCTTTTAGAGTTAAAGATACTTCAGGTAGATATACATCAGGAATGGGTAAATTAGATTTTATTGACCAAAAACATTTAATTCCTGCTAAAGAAAAGTCTTATAATTTTAATATTTATTCAAATAGAAATAAAGATTCTAAATCTTCATCAAAGTTTGCTAGTCCTTTTAGTAAAGGAAGAACCGCTACTTCTGTAGATGATTCTCCAGATTCATTTGCAGATGATGATCCTGATATTTTAAACAATGATGAAGTTTCTATTGATCCAATTAAGTACAATACTGGTTTATATAATAAAAATAAAAATAAAAAGAACGAATAAATTTATAAAATTAAAATTAATTTAAACAAACTTAATATAATAAATAAACTCCTTTAATAGGAGTTTTTTATTTGCTTGTAATATGTTTTAATTTTTAATGTAAATATTTTTATCTGCTTTTTTCTCTAGCTAATATAACTAATCTATCTTTTGCAGCATTTGTGCATGTTGATAAAGATATCTCTATTTTCCCTTTTGTGTCTCTTGATATATATTTAGAATCTGACGGTTTTAAGGTCATTTTTTTATATATAGTATATTCTATTTCAACACCTCTTCTATCTTTTATAAACACTGAATCACCATTTTTTAACAAATGATTTCTAGAAAAAAACATCCAGTTTCTCCAGTTATGTCCTTGAAGAGTCGTATTTCCTTCCTTATTTAGTCCATTTGTAGTAACCAACATTCCTATCCCTTGTTCTAATGCTTTTTCGCCTGGAGGTGAGTAAATTGGATACTTTATACCAGTTTTAGGTATTCTAATCGTTCCTACTATTTTAGTAGCAAATAAGCTATCTAAAGATGAATTATCATATGAATAGTTCCCTCCAGCACCATTACCACTATTTCCGGCATTAGTATCGTCTTTATCGTCTATCAAGCCTTTGTCGACTAAGTCTTCATATTCAGCTAATGTAATTGTAGGTATATTTCGATCAAATTCTTCTACTTCTTCTAATGCTTTCTTATCTATATTTTTATTTTTAAAATAATTAAAAGCGTAGTAGGAAACAATTCCTACTACAAGTATAATCATAATTATTAAAATAATAGTTACTAATTTTGACATTTTTTTCATAATGTTTATTCTGCTTCTGGGCGGTGTTCAGCAAAAATAACTATTCTATTTACAACATTATCTGTACAAGTAGAAAGTGTTATTTCTGGAATTCCATTATTTCTTACATAAAAAGATTTATCATTTTCACTTTTTTCATCAATTTGTACCACAGTATATTTTAATTCTCTTCCCGTCTCATCTTTTATATATATTAAATCACCAATTTCTATTTTATAATTATTGGCAAAAAATTGTTCATTTTTATAATTGTGTCCACTTATGACAGTATTACCAACTTCATTAATCCCAGCTAAAGTATGTTCCATTGCAACAGCAACTTCTAAAGAATTGTTTGACATTGGGATTACTATATATTCATTTAGTTTAGTTTTAGGAATTCTAATTTCTCCAACAATTTCATATCCTTTATGATAACGTTTTTGTTTTATCTGAGAGCCTTGATATAAACTTGAATCATCATTTAAAATTGGATTCCCTGAACCATCAACATTTGTTGAGCCTGGCCCTTCTCCTATCCCAACCTCATTACCTGAATTTTTTAATTCTTCAGCAGCTCTTTTAGCATTACCTAAATCAACTAATTTTTTAATTCCAAAACCTAGAAGTATTATTACAGCAATAGTAATTGTTGCTACAAGTACAATTGTTAACAATTTATTAAACTTTTCTTTATCTGTTAATTTGCTTTTTGGACTTGTTTGTTTAGAATCTTTAAGCTTTTTAGATTCAACTATTTCTTCTTTTGGAAGAACAACTTCTTCTCTTTCTTTTTTTTCTTCTGTTTTAGGTAATTCGTCTTCAATAGATATTTCTTCATCTAAACTTACTTTAGGAATATCTCCTAATTCATTTTTCATATTACCCCTCCATCTAAATTATATACTATTTCATTATTTCTTCAAACTCTTCAGCTTCTACTTTTTCTTTTTCTAATAATATTTCTGCTGTAGTTTCTAATTTATCTTTATTTTCTGACAATATTTCTAATGCTCTTTCATATGCTTCATCTATTATATTTTTAACTTCTGTGTCAATAGTTGCTGCAGTTTTTTCACTCAATGATTTATGTGTGCTAATATCTCTTCCTAAAAATACTTCTTCATCATTAGACCCATAATGTATGGTTCCTATAGAATCACTCATTCCATATCTAGTCACCATGTCTCTAGCAATTTTTGTAGCTCTTTCAATATCATTGCTTGCACCAGTTGATATATCTTCAAATTCTATTTTTTCTGCAACTCTACCGCCTAAAAGAGAAATAATAGTTTCTTTCATTTCTTGTTTAGACATAAATGATTTATCTTCAGTTGTTTTATACATTGTGTATCCACCCGCCATACCTCTTGGAACAATAGATATATGATGAACTTTTTCTTGTGTAGGTAAAAAATATGAAACAACAGCGTGCCCAGCTTCATGGAATGCAACTAATCTTTTTTCTTTATCAGTCATTACCTTTGATTTCTTCTCAGGTCCCATACTTACTTTAATCATTGCTTCTTCAACATCCAGCATTTCAATCATTTCTTTATTTTCTCTTGCAGCTAATAATGCTGCTTCATTTAATAAGTTTTCTAAATCTGAGCCTGCAAAACCTGATGTATTTTTAGCTATGACAGATAAATCTACATCTTCTGCAAATTTTTTCTTATCACTATGAACTTTTAATATCTCTTCTCTGGCTTTTATATCTGGCATTGATACAACTATTCTTCTATCAAATCTACCTGCGCGTAGTAATGCATGATCTAAAACATCTGGTCTATTTGTAGCAGCTAAAACTATAACTCCTTCATTAGTGCTAAATCCATCCATCTCTACTAATAATTGATTAAGTGTTTGTTCTCTTTCATCATGTCCACCTCCAAGTCCTGCACCTCTTTGTCTTCCTACTGCATCAATCTCATCAATAAATATTATACATGGTGCATTCTTTTTAGCCTCATCAAATAAGTCTCTTACTCTTGAAGCTCCAACACCTACAAACATTTCCACAAAATCTGAGCCAGAAATTATGTAAAAAGGAACTTCCGCTTCTCCTGCAACAGCTTTTGCAAGTAATGTTTTTCCAGTTCCTGGTCTACCAACCAAAAGAACACCTTTAGGAATTCTAGCACCCATATCTATATATTTTTTAGGATTTTTTAAGAAATCAACAATTTCTTCTAATTCTTCTTTTTCTTCTTCTACTCCAGCTACATCATCAAATGTTACTTTTACCTTATTATTTTCATCAAATCTTCTAGCCTTAGATTTAGAAAAATTACTTCTTGCTTGATTAGAAGCATTATCAACTCCTCTTAATGTCCCTGTAAAAAGCATAATAATAAACATAGGCATAAGAATTACTGCTAATAACATTAGGATAGGAACACCTTGCCTAATAACTTTAGAAAATGTGCCTTCATCCTCTTGTAATAATTTAACTTGACCTGTGTTAATTTCTTCAGATATTTCGTTTAGGAACACTTGTTTATCTGGAATATTAACTGTGTTAAGATTCTTAGTCCCAACATATTTAAATTGTACTTTTTCTGTATCATACCCAATATTAATTTCTTCAACTTTTTCTTCTTTTATTGCTTGAATAAATTCAGTATAGTTGATTTGTTTGATTTGTGATCTAATTATTGCATCAGATATGAATATTATTGTTAAAATAATAGATATCCATAATATCGCTGTTCCTAATTTTTTCTTCAATTTTGCCTCCAAAATAAATACTCTTTACAAATATATTTTATTTTATCTAATACTGTTTTACAATAAAACTTATATAATGTATTAAAAAAGAAATATATTATTCATACTCTTAAATCTTTCAAAAAGTGATGTTTTAAATTCTATTTAGTTTTAAAATCTAAAAAATAATAGAAATGGTACAAAAGAAAAAAATGAGAAAAATAAAAAAAGACATTACTTATTCTTAACATCTTTTTCTAATATAAATTTATTTATTTCATCCTATTTGCTTTTTGTTTTATTCTTTACTTTTTTTCTTTAGTTTTCTTTTGTTTTGCTTTCTTTTCCTTCTTAGCTTTACCTTCAGATTTTTTATCTTTTTTTGTATTTTTGTCTTTCTTTTTATCTTTTTCTGTATTTTTGTCTTTCTTCTTTGATTTTTTATTTTGTTTCTTTTCTTTAATTAATCTTCTATTTTCTTCTTCAATAATTTGTTCTCTGTGTTTTTTAATATTTTTAACACTTAATTCTTCATTTATTGGAATCATACTTAAAAAGTATACAGCTCCAAATCCTAATAAAGCAATTATAATAAAATAAACTGTATACATTATAGAATCAGCTCTATAATTAGCTTCTGGATTAGTTGTCACTCCTGAAACACTAGCTTCTTCATATTTTTCTTTTAACATAACGGCCATGAAATCTCTTTCATCAGCAATTATAGAATCACTTTTTACTCTAAATTCTGTACCAAAAGATCCTACTGCTTCTACTTCAATTTTCTTCTTAAAATCTAATTCTTCTTTAAAAGATTCTATTAAATACTTTTTTAATTCTCTTGCTTCAGCTCCAGCTGTAATTCCAACTGTCACTGTATCATAATCACCCTTAATTGACGACTTTGTAAACATAGTATTTAGGATAGATACTGTTGCTATTAATATAATCAGTATTATTACTTGTTTTAAATATTGTTTAAAAATTTTCTTCATATTTCCCTACCTTAGAATGTTTTTTGCAAATATTGCATTATATATAATTAGGAGAATTTCTCCAAGGCATATCATTTGTCCAAAAGAACTAAGATTTGTGTCTTTTGCAAAAGTTAATAAAAGACCAGCTATTATAATTAATATTGTGTTTTTTGTTATTATAAACATATTTTTACTTACACTTGTTTCACCAAAGTTTTTAAGATCTTTTAATGCATACAATGTAAAAACATATTCTGTTAAATAAATAAGTATCAATGCTATTATTGATGGTATAGTTATAACTATATTTGTATATTTAAATACCGCAAAAACTAGCAACAAAAATACAAATGACATATACCATGCAAGCACTCCATTTAATCTATAAAGAACAATTGATACAATTAATAATCCAATAACTATTAGTCCAATTATTGATAATAATATAATAATATTAGTTTTATCCATTGGTGAAACTAGTCTTGTTTCTTTAAAAATCTCATATCTAATAGGTTCAGTCCCAGCTCTTATTATAGCTGCTAACTCCTCTGTTTCTTCTAATGCTTCTTCTAATTCTTTTTCTGTCATTTTAGAGGTATCTTGTGATAAAGGAGTTGTTAATGTTCCACTAGTTATAGCTTCTTCAAAAGCACCCATTGAAATTGGTTTTTCATCAACAGTCATATAAAGTGCTGCGGTTTCAGATATGTCTAATTCTTCATCATTTTTTTCAGCTTCTGCTGCTAATTTTGCTAATTCTTTTTCAGTTAAATCTTTATCTCTTTTAATGTATTTCCCAGTTATGTCTTCTAAAATTGCTTTTCCTTCATCATTAAATTGAAATTCTAATACAATTCCAGCTGTTTGGTGTTGATATGGTATAAGTTTTTTTATGTGATTATTATCTAAATATACTTTTCCTGTTTTAGAATCCATTACAGTAAATTCGCCTCTAGTTTCTATTACTCTTTTTACTTTTTCTAATTTTTCAGATTCACTTTCATTAATATCAGAAAATCTTAAAACAATATCTCCTGTTTCAGAGTCTGTTTTAATATCAAAATCTTTTATTCCTGTTTTTTTCAGTCTTTCTAATATTATTTTTTGTGATAATTCATAGTTTTCTTCTGTTAAAATTTCTTCATCATTTACAGGCATTTTTTTAGTTAAAAGTCTCAAATTTTTAAAATCTTCATCTGGAGAAAATTCTGTATCACCCAGTGTAAGAGGACCATCTTTAGTCTCAAGACCTATTTCAGCATTCCTATCATATGGAGCCTTTCTTAAAATTTTACCTTCTTTATTTGTAATAAATTTCATGCTTATTTCTTTATCTACAGGCTTTATTATTAATTCTCTAGTGCTTGAAAATACTCCACCTGTTTCATATTTATAGTTTTCAAAAAATCTTTTATCATATGTAATATAGCTTAAGAAAATTGCTATAACCATAACAATACTTAAGATAAGTGTAAAAATTGTTTTAATTGTTCTTTTGCTCATTTTATCCTCGTTTTACTTTTTTAATTTTCATTAGATGAATTTTCTTGTGTATTTGTATTTTGATTTGTCTCTTTAGAAGAATCCTGCTTTATCAACTGAAATACTTTGTCATCAGATGATACTGCATAATATTTATCTAGTCCAGCAGACGATAATTTATATATCCTCTTAAACGGTGTAGTTAAAGAATATGGCACATCCTTAGCTCTTATTTTTGCATCTAAACTAATTATAAAATACACATATTGTCCAGATGATAAATAAGATTTAACTATTAATCCTCCATATCCTGTTGAATCAGGAACAATTAATAAGCTATCACCATCTGGAATACTTTGTTGATTTAAGACAAAACCTTCTTTTGCTAACGCTTGCAATCTTAAAAGCTTTGTAGCTTCGTCTGCTCCTCTATCTTCTTTAGTTAAATGTACAAGCCCTCTATTAGTCAATTCTTTAATTTGATCATCTGTAAGTTCTGGTTCATTTCTAGAATTAAAACTTAATAATTCTGGTTTTTTATAGCCTATATCTAAATAACCTTTAATGTCTGAACCATAAGGCTTATTAGTATTTTCTAAGTCAAAAATATACCATCTATTATCTTTTTTAGCCGGAATTAGGCTGTTAAAAAATATCTTCCCATTACCTTCATCTATAAATTTATATGTATCATATCCAATTTCATCGTATTCTGTATGTACAATTGTCTTTACTGTTTCTCCCGAAGCTTCTATTACTCCTAACTTTCCTTGTGCATTTTGTACTTGATACAGGTCTAGTTCTGGGACATATGCTTCTATTGCTTCATATGAGCCAGGCTTAATAACATCTACTGCTTTGTCAATATTAATTAATCCAAAAGCATTTTGATTATTAATAACAAAAATAGTCTTATTTGTTTGCATATATCTTATATCTTTATATGATTCACTAATCTGACTAGTAAATAGTCCATTTTCATAAATTTGCACACCATAAACTGGATTAGTTGAATTTGTAGTTGTTATAAAATAACCATCTAAAATAGCCCTTCTGTTTTGATAGTTTGGATTTAAATGTAAATTGCTTTTATTTAAAGAAGAAGCATATGCTCTTTCTAAATATTCAACTGTATATAGTTTGGTTGAATTTCCAGAATGTTTTATTTGAAGATTAAAAACATATTTTATATCATCTAAAGGTATATATTGATCTTTATTTCTTTCTTGAACCACAGCAGACAAATCAAATTCTTCAGTAGATCTTTTTTTATTGTCTATTTCTTGTCTTTCAATAACAACCTCTTGTCCTTTGCTTTCTTCTTCTTTTGTTAAAATTTTATTTCCTTTTGAATCATATTGATAGTAATTATTATCAATTAAAATTATTTTAGAAACTTTATCAGATTCTTTTTTAAACTGTATTACTTCATATGGAGATTTTAAATGGAAATAATTTGGATCTTGATTTACTGTTCCATCAGAAAAATATTCACCAGTACTATATGTAAATGAAGGAAATAGCCTTGTCATTTTATTTAAATTAACATATGTTTCTCCTTCAATCTTATTAACTAGTGTTTCAAATTCAATTTCTTTTTCGTCCAAAAACATTTTACTAGTTTTTGAATCTACTGTTTGTAATCCTATTAAAGCAATTACCAAAATAATAAGTAAAACACCCAATACTATAAGTCCTTTTTTGAGCATTTTTAATCTCTTTAATCTTTCTTCTTGAATCTCTCCCAAAACAGCACCTCCACTATTCTTTATAGTTTTTATAAAACTCTTTTTTAAAGTCTAAAAATCTATCATTTTCTATCTCTATTCTAATCTTTTCAACTAGTTTAGTCAAGAAATTTAAATTATGAATAGACAGTAATTGATCAGCTAAACTTTCTTTAGCCTTTATTAAATGCCTTATATATGCTCTTGTATAATTTTTGCATGTATAACATTCACAATCTTCCTCAATTGGACTAAAATCTTTTTCAAATTCTTGATTTCTAATTGTTAAATTTCCATATTTTGTCATAGCTTGACCATGTCTTCCTATTCTTGTTGGATGAACACAATCACACATATCTATTCCTCTTTGATATGATTCAATTAAATATATGGGTGTTCCAACTCCCATATTATATCTCGGTTTGTTTTCTGGCAAAAATGGAATAGTATGTTCTAACATTTCATTCATTACTTCTAAAGGTTCTCCTACAGAAAGTCCTCCTATACTATAACCATCAAAATCAAGCGCAACTAAATCTTTTGCTGATTTTTCTCTTAAATCTTTAAACATTCCACCTTGAACTATACCAAATAATGCTTGTTTTTTATTTTTGTGAACATCTTTTCCTCTTTTAGCCCATCTCGTTGTCCTATCAGTAGATATTTTTGCATACTCATATTCAACAGGATATGGAATACATTCATCAAAAGACATCATAATATCAGAGCCTAAATCATTTTGTATTTGTATTGCTTTTTCAGGAGTAAAATACAATTTAGAGCCATCTAGATGTGATCTAAACTCTACACCTTTTTCACTTATTTTTCTATTTGTTTGTAAAGAAAAAACTTGGAATCCTCCGCTATCTGTCAAAATTGGTTTATTCCAATTCATAAATTTATGTAATCCTCCAGCCTCTTTAATAAGTTTTTCTCCTGGTCTTAAATGTAAATGATAAGTATTAGCAAGTATAATTTCAGACCCTATACTCTCTAAATCTTCTGGTCTTAATCCTTTAATAGTCGCTTGTGTTCCTACAGGCATAAATACAGGGGTTTCAATACTACCATGAGGAGTATGTATTACACCTCTCCTTGCCCCTGATTGTTTACAAATATGTTTTAATTCAAATTTAAAATTCTTATTCATTCTCATCCTTCTTTATATTGTCTATTTCTTTTTTTATATTTACTTTATTTATTTTATTTCATTATGTTTGTTTTTATTATGTTTTAAACTTCTATTAATATATAAACATTGCATCACCGAAACTAAATACCCTATACTGTTCTCTCATAGCTACTTCATACGCTTCTAATATTTTGTTTTTATTATAGAATGCTGATACTAACATTAATAGAGTTGATTTTGGTAAATGAAAATTAGTTAATATTGCATCAACACATTTAAACTTATATCCTGGATATATAAATAGATTAGTATTGCTCTCTATAGGCTTTATTATACCATTCTTATCTGATATAGATTCTAATACTCTACATGATGTTGTTCCTACAGCTATTATTCTTCTATTTTCTTTTTTAGCCTTATTAATAATATCTGCATTTTCTTTTGTTACTTTAAAGTGTTCTATATGCATTACATGGTCTTTAACATTTTCTACCTTTACTGGTCTAAATGTTCCTATACCCACATCTAAAGTTATATACGCAATATCAATGCCCTTGTCTTTTATTTCCTTTAATAATTCTTTTGTAAAATGTAGTCCTGCTGTTGGTGCAGCTGATGATCCTTCTATTTTTGCATATATTGTATTATATGAAGACTTATCTTCTAATTTTTTAGTTATATATGGTGGCAGTGGCATTAAACCTATACTATCTAATATTTCATTAAATATACCATTATATTTAAATTTAATTCTTCTTGTTCCAGACTTTAGTATTTCTATAATCTCACATTCTAATACCGCATCTTCTTTATTTGGGAAAAATAGTTTGTGTCCAAGCCTTATTTTGTTACCTGGTCTTACCATTGCTTCCCACTCATCTTTTTCTAATTCTTTTAAAAGTAGTATTTCAACATTTGCACCTGTTTCTTTTTTCCCATAAATTCTTGCAGGTATTACTTTAGTATTATTTAAAACTAATGTATCACCAGATTTTAAATATTCAATTATATTTTTAAACTTTTTGTGTTCAATACTATTTTCTTCTTTATTTAAAATCATTAATCTAGATTCATCTCTTTTTCCGCAAGGATTTTGTGCTATTAAAGATTCATCTAGATTGTATATAAATTCGTCTGCTTTCACGTAAATCTTTTCCTTTTTTCCTACTTTTATTTTGTTTTCTCTTATGATATTATATCAGTAGAGTTAAGTATTATCAATTTTATTAGGAGGGAAATATGGCAAGTATATTAGCTATAATATCTGAATATAACCCATTCCATAATGGTCATAAATTACATGTAGAAAAATCTAAAGAACTTACAGGTGCTGACTATGTAATCGCAATAACTTCTGGGAATTTTATGCAAAGAGGCGAACCAGCAATTATAGATAAATTTTTAAGAACTGAAATGGCTTTGAAAAATGGTATTGATTTAGTTATTGAACTACCAACAGTTTTTGCTACATCTACAGCTGAAGTTTTTGCTACTGGAGCTATGAAAATTGTTAAAGAACTTAGAATAGTAAATTATGTTTCTTTTGGAAGTGAATGTGGTGATATTCAAAAATTAGATACCTTAGCTGAACTATTTAATGAAGAACCTTCAGAATTTGTAGATTTACTGCAAAATGAATTAGAAGCTGGAATCTCTTATCCTAAAGCTTTAGAAAATGCTACTAGACTATATTTTAATGATAAAACTATGGGTGCAATACTTTCTTCACCTAATAACACATTAGGTATTGAATATTTAAAAGCAATAAAAAAATTAACTCTTAAAACTATACCTATAACTGTTAAAAGAGAATATTCTCAAGTTGAAAATGATCTAGATAAAATTAAAACTGGACTAACTTCTGCTACAAATATTAGAAAGCTAATATTAAGTAATAGAAGATATGATTTTACTCTTCCTTATGAATCATTTGAAATTTTAGAAGAAGCTAAAGCTAATAATTTATTAGTTAATGGACTTAAAGCTTTTGAAGATATTTTAATTTATAAGATTAGAGAATTATCTACCGAAGTTATTAAAACATATCCTGATGTAATTGAAGGTTTAGAAAATAAAATTAAAGAAGCTGCTCTTATATCTATAAATTATGAAGAGCTAATCTCAAATATTAAATCTAAAAGATACACTGAAGCTAGAATTAAAAGAATTTTAACACATATACTATTAGATATTACTCAAGAAGATGTTGATATTGCGCTAAAGACTAGACCATATATTAGAGTTTTAGGTTTTAATGAAAAGGGAAGAGCAATTCTTTCTGCTTTAAAGAAAACTACCATCAGAAGAACATGTACAGCTGTTAAAGAATTTGTAAATTCACATTCAAAAAATAATGATTTAATAAATACTTTTATGAAAGATATTTATGCTACTAATATTTATAATATTGCTTTAAAGAAAAAAGCAAATACTGATTTTACAAACAGAATATTAAGTTTAAGATAATATATGTAAATAAATAAAAAAAATATATAAATCTACTTATATAAATATAAATAAATATAGAGTCAAATATAAAAAAAGCTACTATAAAATATAGTAGCTTCTTTTTTTATTGTTTTTCTAATACTTTTTTAGATTATTCTTTTCTTGGTCCTGAAATTTTCTTTGGTTTATCTTCTTGTTTAAATGCTTCTGACATTGCTCCTAATGAAGCTAATACTTGTGTAGCATCAAAAGGTATGAATACTTTGTTTGCTTCCCCTTTTGAAGCTTCTGTTAATGTTTCTAACGCTTTTAATTGTACTAGTTTATCAGATGGTTTTGCATTTTCAATTGCCGAATAAACTTCTTTAACTCTTAGAGCTTCAGCTTGTGCTAACATTCTCATAGCTTCTGCTTCACCTTCTGCCATCCTTATTTTAGCTTCTTTTTCTGCTTCTGCTTCTAAAATTGCTGATTCTTTTCTACCTTCAGCAATAGTTATTGATGCCTGTCTTTGTCCTTCAGCTTCTAATTGCACTGCTCTTTTTGTTCTTTCAGCATTCATTTGCTTTTCCATTGATTCTTGCAATTCTTTAGGTATTTTAATTTCTTTGATTTCAACTTTTTCAATTTTACATCCCCAAGGGTCTGTCGCTTCATCCAATACTAATCTTAGTCTATTATTAATTTCATCTCTTGATGAAAAAGTTTCATCTAATTCCATTTTACCAATAACATCTCTCATCGAAGATACAGCTAAGTTTTCAATTCCAGCTTTTAATGATTGAATTTCATATACAGCCATTTCTGGATTTGTTATTTGATAAAATACTACAGTATCAATTGCTATTGTAACATTGTCTGCTGTTATAACTGCTTGTGGTGGTATATCCATAATTTGCTTTTTCAAGGATATTACTGCTCTAACATTATCAATAAAAGGAACTATTACAGTTAAACCTGCAGCTGCCGTTTTGTGATATTTACCTAATCTTTCAATAATATAAATCTCTGATTGATTAACAATCTTAATTGATTTATATGCAATAAAAGCTATTATTGCTAAAATTACTAATCCTACAATCCATTCCATTTTAATTCTCCTTTTAGTTTAATTAAGTCTTAATCTATTTCATTTATCCTTTGTTTATTTTTAAATTTCTAC
>CAZTTS010000001.1:0-95662 GCA_964616165.1 uncultured Lachnospiraceae bacterium | reverse complement strand
CTAAGTATTTTATTCCTTCTGCAGCTCCAGCTATTGATAAAATTGGAGTTTTTAAGTTATGTGCTATTCCCCCTATCATTTGACCTAATGATACTAATCTTTCGTGTTCCAAGATTGTTTTTTGATTATTTCTAATTTCTTCTATATGTTCATTGTTAATTTTTTGAATTTCATTATATGAATGAGCTAACTCTCCTATTTCATCATATGAATATATAGGCAATGTAACATATTGCTCTATATCCTTTCCTAAAGCAATATTACTTAAATTAGTAGATATTGCTCTTAAAGTATAGCTCATATTATTTGCCCATACAGTAACAATGATTGTATATACTGATAAAACACCAACAGTTAATATAATAAAAGTTACTACAGTGGCATGATCCAATGTAATATATTTAACACCAATCCATACTGGTGTTCCATCTTCTAATATTACTTTAGACACAAAGGCTTCGGATTCTTCCCCAAAATATTCATAAGTTTTACCAACGCCTTCTTCAACAAACATGTCAGCATATATAACCAAAAAATCTGTTATTTCTTTAGGATTATGCCCCTCTTCAACCCATTTATTTTCATTGTTTTCGTCAACTATAAAATAAAAGTCTTTATCTTCTTTCTTATTAACTTTTTTCAGCTTTTCTTCTATTTCAGAAACAGTTAATCCATCATAATTTTCTTGCTGTATCTCTGTTTTATAATATTCAAATATTTTATCGCCTCCAAGTTTAGTTGTGTTCGAGTACATATACATAATCAAAACTCCTATAATTGTCATAAAAATAGGAATCATGTGCATAAAAATATTTGTTTGGAATTTTTTATTTTTTTCAAAAGAAATATATTGTGGTAAAACCTCGTATGTTTCTTCTAGTACACGTATCATATAACCTTTTATAACTGTTATAGAAACAACCCATGCCAAAGAAGATAATAAGAAATAAACTATCGCAAACTTAATTTTTACCCCTAGAGATACTTCTATTAAAGAATAGGCTGAAAAAATAATTGAAATAAGTGTTATTATGTAAAAAATCATTAATCGTTTTTGTATTTTATCAAATTCTTTTCTAACATTGTTGATTGTTTTTTCAGATACTGCTTTTTTATTTTTTGCTTTCAAGAAAATATTCGTGTTTTTAAACATTAAGTTTAATGCTGGTATATAACCGATTATAGCAACTGTAACAAAAGTAATATATTGATTTATATGATTAAAAAAGCCCAAAGTTTCTTTTTGAAACACGAAGTTTTCAGAATGTGGTGGATAACCCAATAATAAGGGTATCGCAAAATACATTATAATTGTTTCAAATATAAGAATAGCTATTAATCTAAAATATAACGATATTATTCTTTTGTTCATATTCTATACCTTCTCTTTTGTAGTTTTAAAAATTAGACAACTCTAGCAAGCTTTTAATATATTTTTCACTTGGCAACTCCCAAGTAAAATTCTTTTTCTCTAATCTTTTTGTTGTTATTTTACTATCATTTGGATTTTCAATAAAGTTTAACACTTGTAAACTAGCAAGTAATATACCATTTCTAGGATCATTAAGTTTTTGTATTTCTTTTATTTGAGTTCTGGCATCTTCAATTTTTAATTCAGGTCTTGCATATTTTACCACATCTCCAATATTTATATAATTATTATTTACAATATGGTAAATACTTTGTTTTTCTCTACCTTTTAAAAGCAACACTATAGCCTTTGCTGCTAAGTCTACCGGAGTTAAATCAATAGGATAATTTAACAATTCTTCAGCAATCATTCCCATATTCAAACATGTTCTAATTTTATTTAAAAAAGCATTTTCATTTATATTGGACTGAAATACTGAGTCTGTAATTCTAGGCATAATATTCCCTATTCTAAATATTTTTGCTTTAATTTCATCTTTCTGTATTCCTTCTAAAATTTCAACTTCAGCTTTATATTTTGTTGTTAAATACACGTTTTTAAAAAACATTTGATTAATATAAAGTTTATTTTCATCTAGAAGTTTAACATCATTTATATTTGAGAATCCAGCTACAGACAATGTAGAAATATGTGCAATTGCTGATGAAATCTTTTTCGCAAATTTAATAACTTCTTGTGTTCCCTCAACATTAGTTTTGTATGACACCCCGTAATTCCCAAAATGTTTTACATTCGCTCCCACATGTACTATGGTTTTAATTTTTTCTTTCATATTGTCAAAATCATTTTTAGAAAGCCCTAAATCAATTTCTTCAAAATTTCCCTCTACTAAAACAACTTTATCCAAATATTTTTTATTTACATCTTGAAAATATTTTTCAACAATTATATTAAATCTTTCTTCGATAGTTTTATTTAATTTTTTTCTAATAAGACAATAAACCTTTTCCACTTCATCCTGTTGTATTAATTCCATTAAAATATGAGCTCCAACAAATCCTGTTGATCCTGTTAATAAAACATTGGATAAATTAAATACATGGACCTTATTAATAATATCAACATCTTCTAATTTTTCTTTTATGAGTCTCTGGAATCTAGCACTTTCTTTTTGACGTTCTAAAACAACCTCAGCTAAAACTTTTATATTTGTATTGTCATTTATGTCTTGGGCAGTTATATTAAATTCACTCAAACTGGTAGCAAAACTCATTACATCCAACGAATCCATGTTTAAATATAGGAAGAAGTCATCTTTAGTTGATACTTTTCTTTTTTTAGTTATTTTTTTAACAATTTTTAAAATTTCTTCTTCAATATCATTTTCCGGTTCTAAAATTTCTCTATCTTCATCTCTCAATTCATCTAGTTTATTTAAAAGTTTCATTCTGTCAATTTTTCCACTCGTTGTTAAAGGGAACTCTGATAGTTGATATAATTCTGGTATCATATACGGCGTTAAAGTTTTAGATATTTCGCTTATTACCATATCAACATAGTTTTTCTTTTTAGTTTCTATAAAAGCAACTAATTTTTTAGTATAATTTTTTTCGCTTAAAACAAGAACAACCGCTCTAGTTACTTCTTCACAATTTAATAAAGCATTTTCTACTTCTTGAGTTTCAACTCTAAATCCTCTAATCTTGGTTTGCCCATCATTTCTTCCTAAAAATGTAATTCTCCCATCAGTATTATAATAGCCTACATCTCCACTTTTATATATCTGTCTACCATTTTCTTTTAAGAAAACTTCTTTTGTTCTTTTTTCATCATTCAAATATCCCAAACTTATCCCTAAGCCTGCCATATATAATTCGCCTTTACATCCTATAGGCAGCAGCTTCCTGTTTTTATCTCTTATTTCTACAACATCTCCGACTACAGGTTTGCCTATATATATGTCTTCTTTTTCAATATCCTCTTTTGTTATTTCTCCTGTTGAAATATAAACGGTAGTTTCAGTTGGGCCATATCCATTTATAATCTTTGTGTTTTTATACTTATTGCTCCAAGGTTGAATAGGTTTTGAATAAACAGACTCTCCGCCCAAAAAGATATATTTAAGCTTTAAATCTTCTTCTTGTAAATTTTCTTTTTCATCATGAACAACAAGTTTGTAAAAATATGAAGGCGTTTGGCATAATATGCTTATTTTCTCATCTTTTAAAAAGTATAACATTTTTTTTGAATCTAGCCTTATATCATTTGGCACTATAACTAATGTTCCTCCTGAACTTAGAGAACAGAAAAACTCCCACATAGCTGCATCGAAGGTATATGAATGAAACATTGGCCATATGTCATCAGCTTCCAAACTATATGTTTTCCTCATACCGTCTAACAATGCCGAAACATTTTTATGTGTCATTAATACACCTTTTGGATTTCCTGTTGATCCAGAAGTGTACAAAATGTATATCACTTCTTTAGAAGAAAAATTAGTTGGTTTATTTTTTTTCTTTTCTTCAAATTTTCCATCATCATATAATAACTTTTTTACATCTAGTTTTTTTATTTTATAGTCATTATTTAAAAATCTTCCTGCACTAATTAAATGTTTAGCATTACTATTTTTTATAATATATTTTACTCTGTCATGAGGCCAATCTATTGCAACTGGAACAAAATATGCTCCTGTTTTTATAACTCCCAATATCGATATAGCCATTTCTATACTTCTATCTAATATTAGTATTACAGCATCGCCTTTTGCAACTCCCTCTTCTATTAGCCTATCTGCTAAAAGGTTAGCTTTTTCATTAATTTCTTTATAGCTTAATACTTCTTTCTTAAATTTAACCGCAATTTTATTTGGATTTTTTTGCGCTTGCTTTTCAAATCTATCTTTAAGTGTATGATTTCTTCCATTTTTAAAAGTTTTTAAGTTAGTAACCCCCATTATTTTGTCAAGTTGTTTAAGTTCTTGTAAGGGTATAAACTCAACATCTCTTATTTTGAGATTTTTATCTTCTGCATAAACAATATTTTTTATTAAATAAATTATTCTTGAAATAATTAAGTTTCTCTCTTCTTCGTTTGCAACATCATTCTTAAAATCAAATCCTAAAACAAAAGGTTGAGCATCTGAATGTTGAGAAATGTGAAATTCAAATTGTGTTTGTTGATTATTATTATATGTCCACCCATGTATGGATTTAGGTAAATCTTTCGTTCCTCCAACTTTAATATTTTGAAATGACAACATAACATCAAATAGTTTATTAAAATGTTCATTGTTTTTTCTAATATATTCTAACATGCTTAAATAAGGATATCTTTGATGCCTTAAAGCTTGTCTAGTATCCTTAGCAAAACTAGAACAAAGTTGTTTTATTGTTGTATTATTGTCAATTTTTACTTTAAGAGGAATGGTTGATATAAACATTCCTCCCGTATTCTTTTCTTCAAAATTCTTTCTGTTTAAAAGAGGGGTTCCTATTGTAAACTTTTCTTTTCCCGTTGTTTTGTTCAAATATATAGATAAAATTGAAAGAAAAAACGAGTATGGAGTTATCTTGTTATTTTGACAATAGTTTATTATTTTGTTGTGTATTTTTCTTGGAAGTTTTCTTTCAATCCTAAATGATGTAATATCTTGATTTAAAGAAATATCTTTTAAAACTGCAGGCTCATAAATATCTTGTAAATATCCTTCCCAATACTCCCTGTCCTTTTGAAATGTTTCTCCTTCAATATATTTCTGCTCTTCTTTAATGTAACTTAAATACGAAAATTTCTTAAGTCCTTCTTTATCTTTTATAATTCTAGAATAATTATCTAAAGTTCTGTCGCCCATTAATTTAAATGTCCATGCATCTGCAATAATATGATGCATTTTCATAGTAATAATGTTAATATTATTTCTTAACTGATAAATTTTTAATTGATATAAGTCTGATTCAAACAGCTCCATTGGTTCTTGTAAATCTTCCTCAATTAGTTTCATTATTTCTTTTTCTGTTTTACTCGACACATAAACTGCCGGAATTTCTCTATATTGATATTCAGCAATATACTGATAAGGCTTATTGTCTTCTTCTCCTTTTGTAATTCTAATTCTCATATTGTCGCTTTCTTCAATAAGCATGTTTAACATTTCATCAATTACTTCCAGCTTTATTTTCTTATCAATTCTCAAATAACCCGCGATAATATTGATAGCATTATTATTATAATATTGTTCTCTTAAAAATATATTCATTTGTGGGTTAGTTAAATCATACAGTACCTTTGTTTCCATTTTTTCTCCAAGTAAACTTAAATCTCATTTAATATATTCTTTTGTACTTTTATATTTTAAACCTATAGCAACTTTAAATATAATTTGTCACTTTAATTAAATAAAAAATATGCTTAAATTACAATGTTTTTATAGATTTGACACATATTCTTTATAATTTAGACATAAAAAAACAAAACTCTCGTTTTGTTTCTTGTTTACTTCTTTATTTTTACTTTTTTTACTTATTTATTTTTTCTATTTTTCTATATAATGCTAATTCCTCATCAGAAATTTTATCTGGCATTTTAATATTAATATCTATTAACAAATTACCTCTTCCACCAAATCCATCATGATATCCTTTTTGGGGTACTTCAAATCTTTTACCGCTTTGAGTTCCAGCTGGTATTTTTAATGTTAATTCCTCATCTATTCCAGCTATTTTTACACTTGTTCCTAATGCCGCTTCCCAAGGATAAATATTAGCAATTGTTTTAATATTAGTCCCTTCTAAAAACAAATTTGATTCATTTTGAATTTTAATATTAACAAACAAATCTCCGTTTTTACCTTCATTATAGCCTGGTTTTCCAAGACCTATTACTCTAATTTTATCATTAGTTTTAGCACCAACAGGAATATCAATTGGAATCCTTTGCAAAGTACCACTAATATCTCTTAAAGCCAGATATTTCTTACTTCCTAAAAAACCTTCTTTTAGTTGTATTGAAATTTCTGTTTTAATATTATCACCTCTGACTTTAGGTAAATCAGTCTTTTTTTCTTTTTTAATATTTCTTTTAATATCCCCAAAAAACATTGAGTAAACCTCTTCTTTTAATGTTTTATTTTGTTGTACAGCTTCATATGTTTTATTGCCTATTCTATTTCTTTCTATGTATATTCGCCATTTTCTATCATATTTTCTTTTTAAATTTGTATCAGAAAGAACTTTATACGCTTCATTAATATCTTGTATAATTTCTTCAGTATTCTTTTTATTTCTATCAGGATGGTAGCGTTTTACCTGGTATCTATAAGCATTTTTAATTTCTTCAAAATCAACATTAGTATTTGTTAAATTTAGTATCTTATAATAGTCTTTAAATACCATAAATACCCCCCTTCAAGTAGAAATATTATACCACATTTTTTATATTTTACAAGAAACTAAATATTAAAATAACATACTAAATTAAAAATAAAAGGTTGCAATCATATAGACTACAACCTTCTATTGGTAGCAGGGGCTAGACTCGAACTAGCGATCTTCGGGTTATGAGCCCGACGAGATTCCATCTTCTCCACCCTGCGATATGTATACATTATACTGTTAATTCCTTAAAATGTCAAACCTTCACGGCAACTATACCTATAGCTTTATTGATATTTTAAGCTTCTAAAATTGAGAAATCCCTATTTTTTGTGTATAATATAGATATACATTCCTGAAAGGAGGAAAAACCATGGAAGACCTCTTGCGTCAAATTGGTAGAACATTGAAACTAGATAATCAACATCGGGTGAACCTTGGCTCGAAATTGGGAGACCAAAAGTATTGGTATCTTTATTTTGACCTTTCTCGCCCCAACAGTCTTTTGATCTGTATTGGGTCACAAGGTGGAGACGGCCTTATGCCTGCTCAACCAAAACCCCTAACGATTGATCACAAAGGACGGTGGATTGTCCCTAAAAAGTTTCGAGAACAGATGGATGGAGCTCTCCTTTTAAGGCGTTCCAACCACCTAATCATCCTCTTTAATTAGACATATGCTGTCTAATTAAAAACACCTCTCAATATTGGGGGGTGTTTTCTTATTCATATTTTTTGTTTTTTTATATTTATTCTATTTCTTCTCTTAATTTATTTGCAATAGCATCAAACTTCATTCCATTTGAAGCTTTAATTAATACCACATCATTTTCTTTTAACAAAGTATCTAATTTTTCTATCACTTCATTAACATTTGCAAAATGATGCTTTTCTTTTTCAGAAATTTCATTATGAATAAACTGAGAATCTTTACCTGCTGTGATTATCAAATCTATATTAGTATCATTTAAAAATTCGCCTATCTTTTTATGAATTTCTTCTGCATATTCACCTAACTCTAAGATGTCTCCTAAAATAGCAACTTTTCTTCGTTCTTCATTTTTTAATATTTCTAATCCTGCAATTACTGATTCATAACTCGCATTATATGTATCATCATACACTGCTATATTGTTTGCTGTAGTGAATTTATCCATTCTTCTTTCTGTTAATAATATGCGTTCTAATCCTTGTTTGATTTCTTCTTCAGTTAAATCCAATTTTAAAGCCATTAAGATTCCTGGTAACATATTATATATATTATGCTTACCTCTTAAGTTTGTTTCAATTTTAAAGATTTGATCTTGATGTTTAACAGTTACACTCATACTTTCATCTTCTACCTGTATAAGTTTACCAATAATGTCCGAATCATCGTCATTTACCGCATAAGTTAACATTTTAAAGATTCTAAAAACATTGTCTTTTTGTTCATTATAAAAAGATTTTAAGTCTTCATCATCTATATTTAAAATTAAAAAGCCTTTTTCTTTCATACCATCAATTATCTCTAATTTAGCTTTAAGAATATTTTCTTTGCTTCCTAGCTTTTCAACATGTGACATTCCTATATTAGTAATAATTGCATAATCTGGTCTAAAAAGACTTGAAAGTTCAGATATTTCACCTAGGGTATCCATTCCCATTTCTAAAACAGCAATTTCTGTATCAAAAGGCATGTTTATTGCATTTAACGGAAGTCCTCTTCTTTCATTATAGTTTTTCTCACTTCTAAAAACTTTAAATTTTTCAGATAATATATTTGCCATAATATCTCTTGTAGAAGTTTTTCCAACACTTCCAGTAATTGCTATTATTAGCGGATTAATTAAACTCATCTTATATTCAATTAATCTGTCTAATGCTAATTGTGCATCTTCTACGTAGATAACATTAGCCTTAACTGGTTGAAGATTTTTAGATGTAACAATACATGTTTTTGCTCCATTTTCTAGTGCATCATAAAAGAAAGTATTTCCATCAAAATCTTCACCTTTAAAAGCAATAAAAGTATCTCCTCTTTTTATACTTCTACTATCTTGTTCAATATGTGTAATTTCATCTTCATAGTTTCCAGAAAGTAGCTCGCCTTCTATTAAATTAATAATGTTTTTTATCTTCATAACAATCCTTTTCTTTAATTAATCATATTATAGTCTTTTTCTTGCTTTTCTTCAATAACTTACATACTAAATCTTAAAGAATATCTTAAATATATAAGACCTTTATATTAGTACATTTTACTTTTTTCGTTTAATATTGTATTATTATTAAAAGGACTTAAAGTATGAAAAAAGTTTTAATATTTTATGGTTCGTTTGGAGGAGGACATTTATCAGCAGCTAATGCTATAGAAAGCGAACTACTAAATCAAGGTAATGTAGAAACAAAACTTATTGACTCTTTAAGATATGTGAATAGGGGATTTAATAAAATTTCTACTAGTTTTTATTCTAGAATATCTAAGGGTTCTCCTTGGTTTTGGGGAAAATTATACTTTAATTCAGAAAAAGGTCCCCTAAGCAAAGTTTTATATTCTTCTAATTCGTTAATGTCTAGTAAATTAAATAAAATTATAAGTAAGTTTAAGCCTGACAACATTATATGTACTCATCCATTCCCAGCTCAAACATGTGTGTATTTAAAAGAACACGGAAAACTTGATTCTAAAATATCTGTTGTAATTACTGACTATGAAATACATTCTCAATGGTACGCAAGACATGAGTCTATTGATTATATTTTTGTTGGCTCAAGTAAAATGAAAGACGATTTAATTCTTAAAGGTATAGAAACAGATAAAATACATGTAACAGGTATACCAACCAAAAGAGAGTTTAATCAAAAGTATAATAAACAAGAAATTTTTGATTCATTAGGCTTTGATTCAAAAAGAAAAACCTTTCTTTTCTTCGGTGGTGGTGAGCTTGGTCTTGGTAAAAACTTACCTATAGTAACTTTAGATAAAGCATTAAAAACTTTTATAGATTCTCAATTTATTGTTATTTCAGGAAAAAATGACAAACTATATCATAATTTTAAGAATATTATAAAACAAAATGAAGCAGAAGATAGAACAGCCTTAATAAAATATACAACTCAGGTTCCTGAATATATGTATATTTCAACAGCTGTTTTTTCAAAGCCTGGAGGTTTAACAACTACAGAAGCAATAGTTTCAGATCTTCCTTTTATTGTTTTTGGACCATTACCGGGTCAAGAATATGCAAACACTTCTTTTATTTTAGAAAATGATGTTGGAACCTTTATTTCAACCGAAGACAGGATAGAATATATTTTAAATAATCTGCAAAAAAATCCAGATTCTTTTGATAATATGATAGAAAATATTCAAAAAATTAAGAAACCAAATGCAGCTCAAGATATATCTAGGATTATTCTAAAGGATTAAATCAAATACACTCTTTTATAAATATAATTGTAATTTAATAATGAAAACAAAACAAAAAACTAGCAAGCTAGTTTTATTTTTTTACTTTTTTATCTTTATTTCTTGTTTTTCTTTTACTTCTTCTTTTTGTTTTTTAGTGTTTCAATTACTCTTCTTCTTTTTTAAGTTCCTGTACTTCCTTAACCTCAGCAAAAATCTCATCATCTTTTATATAAAATATAGGACATTTAGAGTATTCTTCTATAACTTCTACTTTATCTGCAATTCTAATTTGAGTTTTTACTGTAGAGTTCGCAGAAATCATAGCCTTAGTATTCCCATTTGCTCCTGCATGTGCAAGGCCCCTAAGTGTACCTAAAACCATAATATTCCCACCAGCTACTATTTCAGCTCCAGGATTTACATCTCCCATTATAACAATTGAACCTATATATTCTTCTTTAATTCCACTTCTAATTGATCTATCAATAAATTTAGTATCATTTATTTCCACATCTGACTCAAAAACTTCTTCTATTTTATCTATTCCTAAATTTATGCTTTCTTCTGATATTTTAAATTCAATTTCAACATCATCTGTTATACAGTCTTCTAATATTTTTTGAATTTTAGCAGACAAAAGATCCTGTTCTTCAGCATTTAATAATCTAGCATAAATATTAATTTTATTAATTATAATTAACTCTAAGTTAATTTCAGCATTTTTATTGTTTTCATTAATTTCTTTAGATAAAGCTTTTAATTTATTAGTTAAAATTTCAATAATTTCTTTAATATCTAATTCTTTAATATGTATATCTATTTCTTTCACTATATTTCCCTTCTGCCTTCTAATGCTTTAAAAATAGTAACTTCATCCGTATATTCTAAGTCACCACCAACAGGAATTCCATGTGCTATTCTTGTTGTTTTTATACCTAAATCTTTTATTAATTTAGCTATATACATTGCAGTTGCTTCACCTTCAACTCTTGGATTTGTTGCTAAAATCACTTCTTTTACTTTGTCTTTTTTTAATCTTTCAATCAATTCTTTAATTCTAATATCATCTGGTCCAACATTATGCATGGGAGACAATGTTCCTTGTAAAACATGATATAGACCTTTATATTCATCCATTCTTTCAATTGCTACAATATCTCTTACACCTTCTACTACACAAATAATATCTTTTTCTCTGGTTTCACTTATACATATATCACAAGGATCTTTATCTGAAAGATTAAAACAATTTGAACAATATTTTAATTTCTTTTTAGCATCTACAATTGAATCTAAAAATTCTTTTACTTCAGTATTTCTAGATTCTAACACATAAAAAGCTAGCCTTTCTGCAGTCTTTCGACCAATAGAAGGTAATTTCTCAAAATTTTCAATTAATCTTTCAATTGAATCAGGATACATTATAAACCTGGTATATTAAATTGACCCATCATTGCTTGCGTTTCTGTGTCTATTTGTTTAGTTACTTCATTAAAAGCTGATATAATTAAGTCTTGTAACATTTCAACATCTTCTGGGTCTACTACTTCTTCTTTTATTTCTAATTCTAATAATTCTTTATTTCCACTCATTTTAATTCTTATAGCTCCACCACCTGATGTAGCTTCAAATTCTTTTTCAGCTAAATCTGTTTGAGATTTTTCTAAATCTTCTTGCATCTTTTTAGCTTCTTTCATTAATTTATTGATGTTCATTCCACCACCCATTCCTGAGTATCCACCTCTTCTTGACATTAGTCCTCCCCTTTATATATCAATTCAATATTATATTGTTTGCCTGTTTCTTCTTCAATAGCATCTCGAATTTTATCAATATTTTCATCTTCATTTAAATATTCTATATCTAATTCTGTTAATTTCTTATTTATTTTTATTTCTACTATATCTCCCAAAATTTGTGTTTTAGCTTGGACTAAATTTACAAATATTCTCATTTCTTTTTTCTCTGAGATATTTTTCATAACACCAGACCAATCTAGAGTGCTAGCTTTTTTATTTGTACTTATAGTTTCTTTTGACTTCTTAATCTCAACTTCTTTTTGCTTTTCTTCCTTTAATTCTTTAACTAAAAGCTTTTGCTCAGATTTAGAAATAACTTTTTCTTCCTTCTTTTCTTCTCTTTCTTCTCTAATCTCTTCAATAGAAACACTCGAATATGCTTTATTGGTTAAAGCTAGCATTGAAGCTATAAATATTGTGTTCTTATTATTAGCATATTTTAAATCTGCATATATTTGAGATAAGTCTTTAATTAAATTGTATAGTTTTACATCTGGAATAGTTTTTATTTCATTAATCAAGTTTTGCTCACTTTGAGTATATTTAACTAAAGATTCCTTCGAATTAACAACTATACTTTCTATTACTTTTAACATTTCAACCAAAATATTATTTGCTTCTTTGCCTTCATTTATTAATTTATATGAAAGACTTAAAACATCTTGTTCTTTTTGTTCTATTATATTTTTTATTAAAACAATAACATCATCTAAAGAAGGTATCCCTACAACTGAACGAATTTCTTCAACATTTATATCTTTATCAAAAGCTCTCATACTTTCTAATATTGAAATTCCATCTCTCATAGATCCATCTGCCAAATTTGCTATTAATCTTAAAGGTTCTTCTTTTATTAATATTTTTGCATCTTTACTAATATTAGCTAAATATTTATATATAACCTCTTCTTCTATCCTTTTAAAATCAAATCTTTGACAACGCGATAAAATAGTTGGTAAAAGTTTTTGAGGCTCAGTAGTTGCAAGAATAAATTTTACATGTTCTGGAGGTTCTTCTAAAGATTTTAGAAAAGCATTCCACGCACTATTTGACAACATATGTGCTTCATCAATGATATACACTCTATACTTTAATTTAGCTGGCACAAAATACATCTCTTCTATTATTTTTCTAATATCATCGACACTTGTATTTGAAGCTGCATCCATTTCTATAACATCTGTAGTATCATTTTTTAAAATAGCCAAGCAATTTTCACATTTATTACAAGGCTCACCCTTTTTTAAGTCCAAACAATTTACAGCTCTAGCAAATATTTTAGCAAAAGATGTTTTACCAGTACCTCGAACACCAGTAAAAAGATAGGCATGTGATGTTTTGTTTTGTTCAATTTGATTAGTTAATATTTGAACAATACCATCTTGTCCTACCGAATCTTTAAATTTCATCGGCCTATATTCTCTGTATAAAGCTTGATACATTTTAACCTCTTTTACTTCTATTTAAAACTTCTCCTTTGTTGAGAGTTGCCCACATAAAGGAAACTACTTATCGCTGCTTTCTTCCGAATCTGACGAGGTTCACAGCCCTTTATTGAACAGCCCTCAATAAAAGAGAAGCTATATTTTTTATACCATACTCTCCTATATTAAGCAAGAAAGCGATTATATTTTTTTAAATCCCATTTCACTAACATCTTCTGTTATTACAGTTTTATTTTCTGTAAAAATCTTTTCATTGGGTTTCTCTAATCGGATATTTGTTGAATATTTATTACCATTTTCTAGTTCTATTATTATGTCAAAATTTATTATAAATTGTATTTCTTCTAAAGATTTTGTAAATTTATTTAATAATGAAGAATCATATTTTAAAACTTCATCTTTTTTAACACTATAGTCACCTAATTTGTTTTCAATCCTAAATGCAATAGTTCCACCTTTTTCTGATGTTTCTAACTTTTCTAAATTATCAACCTTAGAACCCTTATATTCAATCACTTTATCTAAATAGTTTTTTGTAGAATTTACAAATAATTCTGGCATACTTCCTGTTGGTTCTAGCACAAGTATTTCACCCTTTTCGGGTTTCTTTTCTAAAACAAAGTTACTAATACTAATTTTATTTAAACTTAGATCACTTTGAGTTAAATCTTTTTCTTTTATTTTAATATAAACATCATTTACTTGTGATACTTCAAATTTATCTGTTTTAACTTTTTTGTTTTTATTTTCTATTCTTCTTCCATCTGCCGTTGAAATTATTAAAAATTCTTCAATTTCAAAAGAAAGACCCTTTGTTCCTTCAACTTCATATTTAATCCAAATAAAGATGAGAGCTATAACTAAGACAATTAAAGAAAGAATAAATACTGTAGTTATTGTTTTTTTCCTTAGTTTTTCATCTATATCTTCTTTAAGTTCAAAACTTTTTTTGTTCACCATCTCTTAATTCCTTAAAAAACTTTTGTATAATTTCTTTTGACTCTTCTTCTAGAATTCCTGATGTTATTTCAACTTTATGATTTAACTTTAAATCATTAACATTAATAACTGAACCAAATGCACCACTTTTTTCATCAAAAGAAGCAAAAACTACTCTTTTAATTCTAGAATTAATAATTGCTCCTGCACACATTAAACATGGTTCTAAATTAACATATAATGTGCACTCTTCTAATCTCCATCTATCTAAAATTTTAGTTGCTTCATTTATTGCTATAATTTCTGCATGCAGTATAGAATTTTTGTTATTTTCTTTTAAATTATGCCCTCTAGATATAATTTTATTACCACATACTATAACTGCACCTATTGGTATTTCTGATAAATTGTATGCTTGATTTGCTTCATTAATTGCTTCTTGCATAAATTTAAAATCTAATTCCTTTTGTGTTTCTTTTATTATTTCTTGTTTTTGTTCTTTATTCATATTCACACTATTCTATTTATTTTTCTTGTTAGCAACTTTCTTTAATCTTCTGATATCATCACCATAGAATCTTTTGATAATATAGTTTCCTATAATCCTAGAAATTACTCTATCTTCATAAATGTCTTGCATTTCTTCTAGTGTTAAATTTGTTGATATTATGGTCGATTTAGAATTATTTAATCTATAATCTATTATAGTAAATAGTTCTATATTTTTTGAATCTGTTGTTTTTTCAGTTAAATCATCTATAACTAATAAATCTACATTTAAAATACTTTCCACTAATGCATTATATTCTTTTGAATCTTCATATTTAGTCTGCATCAACTTGTCTAACATATTGGGTGCTTTTTGATAAAAAACTGTATAACCTTTGTCTAAAATATCTTTAGCTATTGCATTCATTAAATATGTTTTACCAAGACCTGTATCTCCAGAAAATAATAAGTTAGATGCTTTATTAGCAAAATTTTCAACAAATTCTTTAGAAATTTCTAATATTTCTTCCATATTTTGTCTAGGAGATTTATCTACTCCATACTTTTCCTTGTCAGATGTTGTTTTATAGTATTTTAGATTAAACTTATTAAAATTTTCTTCTCCTAACATAAGCAAGTTTGATTTATTATAGTTTATATTAATTATTTTTTGTTTTAAACAAGGACATCTGTCTAGTTGACTGCCTGTTTTAACAAATCCTGTATCTTTACATTTATTACAATCATACTCTACTTCTAAATATCCTTTTGGAAGTTTTAGTTTTTTTATAAAAGCATCTTTTTGTTTTTGTAGTTCTAATAACTTCTTTTCAGTTTCTTTTATAGTTTTATTTTTATTTTTAGGATCTGAAAAAATTTGTTTAATATTTTCAGTTGCAACCTTTTGAATTTCATCTTCTATTTCAGCTAATTTCTTATGCTTTAATATTAACTCTTTCATTCTTGTTTCAACTAATTGTTCACTTTGAAATCTCTTTTTTTCATATTCTCTTAATAGTTCATTTACTAGATTTTTATCCATATTTCTTCTTTCTTAATAATAAATTTGTTTAATCATACATTTCTTCAATATTTTCAAATCTTTGTTTTTTTACTCTACCTGATTTATTTGTAATCTGCCCTTTTTTATTTGTGCCCTTACTTTGACTCATTTTTGCTTTTTGCTTATATGATTCTTTTTCTTTTTTAACATCTTCTTTTGTTTTAATGCCTTTTTTATGCCAATCTTCTAAAATTTTATCCACATATTTAAATGATGGATTTGAAATTTTTACAGTTTCTGCTAGAGCAAGATTGATTATATCAAAGTCATAACCAAACTCTACAGCCCATCTTTTAATAATATCTGTTTCAAAAGAAGATAGACTTCTTCTAATTTTTAATGTTCTTTTGATATCTTTTTCTAAATTGTTTAATTTATCTAGTTTCATATAGTATGAATCTAAATCAGTATGAGTTTTAACCTTGTTTGCTGCCCATGCATCTGCTACTGCAAGTAAATAATTTCTATGTTGTACTGCACCATTTTTATATCCTTGTTCAAAAAGAGCTAGCATTACTTCTTCAGAAAATCCATATTTCTTAAACCATAAAAGAATGTCATTATACCAAGATGTAGACATCATCCCTTGGAAATATTTATCATTAATAGCTTGTATTGTTTTTTCCTTATATTGATCCTTACTATTTTTCTTTATTTCTTCTGCAGTAAGACCTATTTTAGGTTTATATAATTTATGAAGTTCAATTGTTTCTAAAGAAGACAATGTATAGCCATATTCTTTTCTAATCATTACACCCTTATTTGTCCAATATTCTAAGGCAGCATTCATTTCATTATATGTAATACCCAAAATTTTAGGTAAATCATTTAAAGAAATATCCTTATTATATTTTGTATAATACAATAAATATGTATATACTTTAACAGCAACAGCTGGTGCTTCAGAAATATATTCCGTAAAAAACACATCTGAAATTTCTGTTTTTTCGAATAAGCCTGATCTATCATCTCTTTCAAACTTCATACTCTTTAATCTCATCCTTTTATTTTTTTAGTGTTTTTATTATATCATGTAAAGATATATTTTAAAAGATGAAATTTTGCCATTTGTTTTTTATTTTACTAACATAAAATTTAATTAAATACAATAAATAAATAACAGTTTAACGCGTATAAGAGCTAAGCATGGGCTTTAATTACCTTCAAACAATTTTAAACCGTTTTTTGAATAAAAATATACTTTAGGTTTTAGATAATAGAAGAATAAAAGTTTTAAAATATCAAAGAATTTTTCACCTCTTACTCCTATTGTTCCAATCATTAAAATTGGTACAATAATTATTATTATAATTTGTAATTTCATAATTGCTGCAATTTTAAAACTTTGAAATATTATAATAAGAAATAATGTTAATGCAGATATAAAAATTCCCAATCTATATTCTATAATTCCAAATAATTTAGGTTTAAAATCATAATTTTTAGGTATTATATATTTAGTTTTTTTGTCCATATTTGCAAAATTTTCCTTTCATGGGTTTTAATTAATTTCTCGTTTTTCTAAAAAATCATTTTTTAAAAAACACTGTCTTTTTTGTTTTTTAAACATCCTTTTTATTAAAAAAGACCATATATTCCTGCTTCTGTAACCCTTATGTTTAAAGGCTTATCTTTGTCTAGTCTTATTATGTTTCTTTTGTGTAATATTCTAGTTAATCTTTATAAACAAAAAAAATTATTTATTGTATTGCTACAGTTTTATTGATATTCTTAAAGTATAAATAGGAGGGATCATGAAGAAATATATATTCGTTACTGGAGGTGTTGTTTCAGGTTTAGGTAAAGGATTAATAGCTGCTAGTATAGGTAGATTATTAAAAAATAAAGGATTTAAAATATATATCCAAAAATTTGATCCCTATTTAAATTCAAGCCCCTCAACTATGGATCCAATACAACATGGTGAAATTTTTGTAACTGCTGATGGTGGAGAAACAGATTTAGATTTAGGACATTATGAAAGATTTATCGATGAAAATCTTTCTAAGGAGGGCAGTTTAAGTTCAGGTAAAGTTTATTCAAATATTTTCAAAAAAGAAGCTAATGGAGATTTTGGTGGAGCAACAATTCAAATTGTTCCTCATGTAACAAATGAAATTATTAAACACTTAGAAGAAGCTGGTAATTCAAATAATGCTGATATTGTAATAACTGAAATTGGTGGAACTATTGGAGACATTGAGTCTCAACCATTTTTAGAAGCCATTCGCCAATTTTCTTATCTAAAAGGACCTAATGATACCCTATTTGTACATTTGACTCTTCTGCCTACCATCCCTATAAGTGAAGAACTAAAAACTAAACCAACACAATATAGTTATAGGGATTTAATGAGTTATGGTATTAAGCCTAATATTTTAATTTTAAGAGCTGCTAAAGCCATTCCAGAAGATATGAAATGTAAAATTGCAAGATTTTGTTCTTTACCAAAAGATTCTGTAATTGAAGCTAAGAATGTTGATATAATTTATGAAGTTGCAACAAATCTTCAAAAAGAAGGATTAGATAATTTATTAAAAGAAGAATTACATATCGAATATAAATCAAATAATGGTCATGCTAAATGGGAAGCAATGATAGAAAGATTTAAATCTGCAAAAGATGAAATAGAAATTTCTTTGGTCGGAAGTCATACAGAATTACACGATGCATATCTATCATTATATAGAGCTCTTTATGATACTGGCTTAAACTTAGGATACAAAATAAATATTAATTGGGTAAATAATAAAGATTTATATAAAAAATCTTTTGATGAAATTTTCAAGAATTCAAAAGGTATTTTATTACCAGGAGAAATATCTTCTATAAAATTTGAAGACTTTGATAAAATATCAGAATTATTTAATTATGTTAAAGAAAAAGATATTCCATTTTTAGCAATAGGTGCAGGTTTTGATTTTCTTTATTCTAAACTATCTAATATTTTCCCAGAAAATATTATACAAGAAAAATTAATTGGTGCAAAAGAAGTAAATATTTTAAATAATACTATTGCACATAAAATATATAATTCAAATAAAGTTTTAGAAAGATTTAGAATTCCTTCATTAACAAGATATACAAATCATTTTGAAGAAAAAGATGATTTTATAGTTTCTGCTTTTACTGACAACAATAATATTGCAATAATTGAAAATACTAAAAACAAATTCTTTATGGCTATTGCTTACCATGCTGAATTTCAAGCAAGACCAGATAAATCACATCCTATTATTCATTCTTTTATTGAAACAATTATTTAAAAGGAAAACTAACTTGAACATCTGGAGCAATGGCTCCAAATATTTTTTCAAAGATATAAAAAGATTTAGATAAAGCATATATTATTCCAATATATGCTATTTTATTGAATGTGCTTAAATAATGGATTTTCAAATATCCTGCTAAAACTAGCAATATAGCAATTAAATGTTGAATTAAAAGCAATGAAATAAAGGCTTTGATCCATGCATTAAATATCTTTTCTGTTTTGCTAAAAACTTTTGATACAAACATAATTGGTGATACAATTATTAATATTTTTATTAAAATATATCTTAATGCAAAACTAACAGTCATATTTAAGGTGCCAAAAGATACAAATCCTTTAAAAATTCCATCTAATGAAAATATATTGATACTTTCTTCTCCTCCCAATAGAGTATAATTTACAGTATGTAAAAATCTATTAAAGGTTGGTAACAGACCACTTGTCGTGAGGTTATTTCCAAAATCTTTTGTAATATTGCTATTAATTTCTACTATCATTTTACATATATCTGTAGAATAAAATATAGCAATACTAATAAGGACCATTTTTACAAAAAAAATTGCAGGATTTTCTAAATCATCTTTATTAACAGCTGTTATCCTACTAATTAAATATCTAGTTAAATAATATATTACATAACCCAATAGTAGTGATTCCGCTATCACTCTCATTGTCATTTCAATTTTGCTAGTAAATATAAATATTGTGTTTTCTCGCAGCAAACTTTCGTCAACATAAACAAATCTATCTAAAACATCAATTAATGATTTGTCAATTGATGTAAAAATTTGATTTGTCATTGATTGAATTGTATTTAGAACAGCATTATTGTCTTGCACTATCTTAATATAGTCTTAACTAATTCTAAAATTAAGTCTACAGATAATATTAGAGCATATGATACAAGAGTTCCTCTTATTACTTTTTTAGCTGTTCTGATTCTCTCTTCTTCTCCAAAACTAAATTTTCTCATCAAAAGGCCTACTCCTAATGAAACGGCAGATATTGGAGTTGCAATTCTGACTATATATTTCTGTATTTTTTCAAATGCTTGGGATGTTGTTTGAATAAATGCGGGATTTGCTCCTGCATATGAGATTGTATTTAATAGAATAAAAACTAATAGTGTTATTAGAATTAAAAAAACAAGTGCTTTAATAACTCTAATTAAAATCTTTTTTTGTATAAAATAAATATGTCTTTTCAAATCATACTCCTTCTCCCCTTCCCTATATCTTTTTAAAATACATTAAACTTTTAAAAAGTTTAAGGCAATATACCACTTATTTATTTTTGTGTCAATTATTTTGATATTCGTTTAAAATAAAAAGTTTTTTAAGCTTATATTTTATATTTCCCTTTTAACTTATTGCAAAAAGTTCTCTTATATGTTATCCTATTGACATTTATTACTAAGAAAGGAAGGAACTAATATGTCAATATCATACGAACACATTTTCCCTGAAAATTACATCTCCAAGCTTGATATCAGGGAAACAGTGGCAGCAATCAAACAAATCAAAGACTACTTTGAACAAAAGCTTGGGGAAGAACTAAATTTAACTAGAATATCAGCACCTATAATTGTAAGACCAGAAACAGGCTTAAATGACAATCTTAGTGGTATTGAAAGACCAGTTTCTTTCGATGTAAAAGATTTTGAAGCTACTTCTGAAATTGTACAATCTTTAGCTAAATGGAAAAGATTTGCACTTAAAAGATATAATTTTAAATTAGGAGAAGGGCTTTATGCTGACATGAATGCAATCAGACGTGACGAAGATTTAGGAAATCTTCATTCTATTTATGTTGATCAATGGGATTGGGAGCTAATCATTTCAAAAGAAGATAGAAATATTGAAAGTCTAAAAAATATTGTTAAGAGAATTTATAAAGTTTTTAAAAAAACAGAAGCTTATATTTGTAATCTATATCCTAGTCTTACACCAATGCTTCCAGATGACATTTATTTTTTAACGGCACAAGAATTAGAAGATCTTTATCCTCACTTAGATCCAGATGCAAGAGAAGAAGCAATCACAAAAGATAAGAAAGCAATTTTTCTTATGCAAATAGGTCATAAATTAAAATCAGGTGAACCACATGGTGTTAGGGCACCCGACTATGATGACTGGAATCTAAATGGAGATATTATATTTTGGTATCCTGTTCTAAACAGAGCTATGGAACTTTCTTCAATGGGAATTAGAGTTGACGAAAAAAGTTTAAAAGATCAAATAACTTTAGCAAATAGTGAAGATCGATTAACAATGCCTTATCACAAAGCACTTTTAAATAACGAACTACCTCTAACAATTGGAGGAGGAATTGGCCAATCAAGAATGTGTATGTTTTTTATGCACAAGGTTCATATAGGCGAAGTACAGGCCTCTGTTTGGTCAGATGAAACTTTAATTACAAGCAAAGACGCCAATGTAATTTTATTATAAAAAGAAAATTACAGAAGAAAATTAAAAAATTTTTAAACATAATAAAAATTACTAGATATATTTAAATTATAAATTAGAAAAGAGCTATTAAAAATAGCTCTTTCTTTAATTTTATTTCATTCTTAAAAACTCTGGTATTAATTTTATTTTTTCAGGTATTAATATTTTCTTCCCATCTGATATAAATATTAATGCTTCAAATATTTCTAATTCTTGTGAAAAGAATTTTGGATTAAATCTATCTTCTAATTGATATGTTTTATTATAACTCTCTGAAAGACCTGAGTCTATTGAAGTAAAACTTTTTGTAAAATAGTTATACATGCTAGTTTTAGAATTTTCTGACAATGTTTTACCAACTCTTTCTTTTTCTTCTTTGCCTATCTGTTTAATTGCAGACTCAATCGTATAATTATCATCAATTCTAAGCCAAATTTTATTAATAATGTTTTGTATTATTACATCTGTAGATTCTTTTGATGATAATGCATTTTGTAATGATGTATAACTTTGTGTTGCAACTATATTTATGCATTTTGCTTCTCTAGCAGTTGCATAAAAATTTGCATCTGATTCTGTAACATATTCTTGATATTCATCAGATATGAAAAACACTTCTTTAATATTTATACTTTGACCTAATCTTTTTAAAACCGCTGTTTGAAAATCAAATTTTAAATATGCTGCTATTATTTTAGATAGATTTCTATATTCAGAAATATTCATATTCAAAACTACAACTTGACCTTTTTCAATACATTCTTCAAATCCAGAAAAATTTATTTCTTCTTTTTTAGGACAAAAACATTGATTAATATTATAATTTGATATAAATATTGAAGTTATTCTAGATAATTCTGATTTAATAATACTAGATGTTCTAGAATCTAAATTTAAAAACTCATTAGTATAAAAATCTATAAATGTAGATAAATCATAAATTTCTTTTTTGCTTAACTTTCCTTTATACAATCTTTTTTTTACTTCATATAACTTTTTTTCATAATATTCTTTTGAATTAATAATTTTATTAAGTTCAACAAAATCAACATAAAAATCATTATATATTCTAATAAATTTAATAACTTCAGTAATTAAGTTCTCTGTTTTATCTAGCCAGAAACTTTCTGTTGTTTCAGGGCTAAATAATAACAAGATATTTTTTAGTCTATTAGCTAAAATTTCCGGATTCAAATCTTTTTTATCTAAAGGATTATACTTTATATTTCCAGACAGATCTATTACAATTAAATCTTTTTCTCTATTTTCATTTTTTAACATTTCTTTTACTTCTTTATAATAATTTCCTTTAACATCTAAAACTAAACCTCCTATTTGATTCCCTTCTTCATTCCTATATTCTAAAAGTTGTCTAGTAATAGGATACATAGCAGAAGAAGTTTTGCCTGTTCCAATACTACCCGTTATTAATATATTTTGAAATAAAGCCTTTTGCCTTAAATATACAGCTTCTTCTTTCTCATTAAATCCTAATAATATATTTAACTCATTATTATTAATCTTTTCATCATTATTTTTTGATTTTGATTTCTTTTTGCTTTTAATCTTCTTTATATTATCTTTTTCTTGTTTTAAAATTTGACCTGTAATTGTCATATAATTTATAATAAAAAAGACTAAAATATTTGAAACATGAAAAATTTTCTTTATTTTGTCCCATAATTCTGGATATTCTTTTACTATATTAAATGGATGAAGAGCATACGGAAATATGACTTCAGAAAGATTAAAGACTGGATAAACATATGCATATATACCAAAATACATTAATATAACAAAAATTAAAAATAATAAATATTTTTTCAATTTACCTCTTTTACTTTTTTGATTGCTCTTTTTTTAATTTACTTCCTTGTTTGTTTTGAAAAAAGATTGATTCAAAAACTGAATATATGAAATAGATTATAATAAGTATATTTAAGATAAGAATAATAAAAAATAAATGGTTTATTTTATACCTCCTTTAATTTAAGGCAATATACCACTTATATGTTTTTGTGTCAATATTTTCGTATTAAACTATCTTCCTCTTATTAAAAAAATTCTTTTAATTCTATTAATTATTTTTTGTAAAATTGATTCTTTCTTTTCTATTATTTCAAGATTTTCTCTAATTTCTATTGGTTCCACTATGTTTTTTTGTCTTTTTGGAAATAGTTCTGCATTAATATTTCTTTCTTCATTCTTAACTTTGTTTCCTTCAAGTTTTTTAGTTAATGCTTCTCTTTCTTCAGGAGTTTCACACCAATAAGTAAGATGAAATAGTGCTATCATCGACAATGCTTCTTTTTTAATATCTTGTTCTTCTAATGCTATACTCAAAGTATATTGTGGATTATATTCATGCAGCTTTTCTTCTTGAATCAAAGTATACAAATGTGCTGGCAATTTATTAACAAAACCATCACCTAACATTTCTAATACACTATATACTTCTGAATATATTTTATTTAATTCTAGTCCCATAGACCACGTCCTCGACCTTCATCTTCTTGTTCTTCTTTTTGTTTTTCTTCTTGCTCATCTTCCTGCTCATCTCCTTGTTTTTGTTCTTGCTCTTTATTTTCTTCTACTTTTTTTTCTATTTCTTTTTTAACTTCTTCTTTTTTTCTATCTTCAAGTGTTCTTTTTAAATTTCCTAATGCTCTGTCTAAATCTTCTTTTGTTATTTTTCCTCTTGTATACGAATCTATTAACTTGTCTTTTATTTCTTCCATATCACTTTTTAGAGTTTCTTCTTCAGGAGTGCGCTCTTGATCTTTTACTTCATAATCCCTAGAACTATCAGATTCTTTAGTAACGCCATCACTGTTAGACTGTTCTTTTACGCTATCAGACACAACTTTAGCTGATGCACTTGCAGTACCTAAAGTTTTTTCTTCATATGCAGCTATGTTTCCATCTTTTAAATGTGCACTCATTGAATTTTCTTCTAATTGATTCTCTTTTCTTTCAATATCTCCATATACCTTATTTGTTATTTGTGTTAATTCTAAATTTGTATAAGCTTTTATTATTGGAGTTTGTATTTCAAATTCTTGTCCGCTCAATTCATGATTTTCACTAAATTCTTCTTTTGTTTTAAAAAAGTTTTTAAATTCTCGTCTTTCTTTATCTAAAGTAGGGTCAAAATAGTACCAATCATTATCTATCATTACTCTAATTACTGAATGATTACTTCTACTATCTAAGTTATTCATATCCTTATTAGTCTGAGATTCTATAACTTTTGAACGTACACCTATTGACCTCAGCATATAATGCATTAAATTTGCATAGCCTTCCGAAATGCCTTCTTCTCTCATAATGGTACTATATGTAGATCTTTTTTCATCCAACATTCTTTCAAACTTTTCGTCTAAAACTTTTGATTCAATACCTGTAGTAGGTAATTGAATTTCTCTTTGTAATACGTCAGCTTCTCTATTTTGTGTTATATTCTTAGTAATATATGTATATATTGCAGCAATTTTTTCTGCTGTAGTATAATCAAAATCTATTATATCTTCTAAAATTAATTGTACTTTTTCATCCATTGTTCTTAACTTTTCAAGTGAAAGTTCTTGTGTTCTCAAATTTGTTAAATTTTCTCTAAAATTAACTGAAAGTCCCTCGTTTTCTTGTTTTTCTAATAACTTCTCTGCAATTTCAGGATTTTCTTGTACTAATTGAGGATACATATCTACATCTAAGCTTAGCTCTGTTAATGTGTTTTGGTCTAATAATTGATCTATTTTTAATGGGCTTTCTACTGGAGTTTGGTGTAAAGAGAGTTCTTCTAATTTTTTTAATTCTTCAATCCCCTTTATTTCTAACAAATTTATATTATTTTCTAAGGCTAAAACTCTTAAATTTTGCAAGCGGGTTAAATCTAAGCTAGTTAAACTTGATTCATGTTTAATAGTTAATATTTCTAAACTTTCTAGCTTTTCTATTATACTTGGATCAACAATACTTTTACGTTGTGATAGATAGCTATCTTTTTCTTCTTCACTAAGATTTTCTAAGATAGCCTCAAGACTAGGAGATTCAATATATAATGCTGTTAAATTAGTGCAGTTTTCTAAACCTTCTATACTTTCAATTTGATGTCCATCTATATTTAATTTAGTAATTTGAGATAATTCTTCTTTGGTAAACATAATCTTATCTAAAGAAGTGTCTTCTTTTCGAACACCTAAAGCTATAAGTTCTTTTACAAACAATTGTGCTAGATTATTATCTTTAATCTGTATTTTTTCTGCCACTATATTTTCTCCTACATATAATTACTTTCTATATATAGCTTTTAATATGTTTTTTCAATGATTTGAATCTTAAATTACAAAATTAACATACATTTTATACAATTTAGTTACCATAAAAAACAAAAAACTTGTATTTTCATACAAGTTTCTTATATTTTTTGCGCTTACCTAATTATTTTTTCCATTTTTATTAATCAATAACCTCTTCATCCCATTCTGCTTCATCTTCTAGTGTTGTTTCTCCTGAACCTATCTCGATTTCTTCTTTGCTTAACTTTTTTATTGTAGATTTTATTTCATTATTTTCAACATGTATTGTTTTAATATAAAAGTTTCTTCTTAATATTCTGTTTCCTTGTAGAATATCTTCATGTGCTAGATATTGAATATAATCTACTCCATCATCTTGATAGTGACGAAATCCATGTTTGTCATATTTTTGTTGTTCAAAACCATCTGTTAATTTATACTCTACGGTACCACTAGAATGATTATCTTCAATTTCATGAAGTATTTCTCCCTTATCGTTTAAAATTAAAGGTGTATATTTGGGAGGACAACTTACCATTGCTTGTCTTGGAATGGCATAAGTGGTTAAAAATAAGTATTCTATAGTTTGAGTTGTTTCACCATCTAAGCTTCCTTTAATTACTTTAGTTTCTACAACATCTTCTAAAATAAACTCATTTAGCATTTTGTTTTTTATAGTATCTAAGGTAGCATTTGCCTCCCATGCAGCTTTAACATATACATTGTCATTTAATAAAACATCGTTAAAATAAACTCCAACTCCTACTACATACTTCGGAGAGGTTTCATATTCTGCTGAAGTAATCGTTTTTGAACCTGCTTCAACATAATGATCTTCACCTAAGCCTATATCATCAATATTATTTTTTTCAAAATAAAAATATTTAAATGATAAAGTATGTTCTTTTCCATTTAATATTATTTTCCTAACTTGTCCTTCTGTTTTATCCTTAATTTCCGGTAAATTTTTTACATCTTCACTTGTATGTTCTGTACCTTCACCTTTCTTAAATGTTTTTAAGAAATCTGCATCTAAATAATAAGCAGCAGTTAATACAGCGCCTATTATTAAAACAAACACTAAAATAGTTATAAAAATTTTAATTCCTTTTTTCATTTTTTCTCCTTTATTTTATTTATTTTTTTATTTTTTATATTATTCATATTTTTCTAAAAATCTTTTTTCTTCTTTCATTTCGCCTTCAAACAAATAAAGAGTTCTAATATAAAATTTATGGTTATGCCAACTTTCTTCTTCTTCAGTATATTCAACAGCTATATGTTCTATTTTAGTCAACCCGTCTTGTTCATAAAAATGAATTTTTCCTTCACCATATTTTTCTTTATCTTCGCTAGACATTGGAAATTCTGGAATATTAATTTGCTTTACAGCTCCTTCTATTTCATATATCTTTTCTCCTTTATCGTTTATAATAAAAGGAAAATATAAATATAAAGGAAGAGTTTCTTCAGCTATTGCAATAGTATAACCTGTATCAAGAATTTTTATATAAAGAAAATCTTTTATCTCTTTACTCTTATTTTGCCCTTTAATTGTTTTATAATCTACCACATCTTCTAATATAAATTCATTTTTCATATAATTTTTAGTGTCTTCTAAAGTGATAGCTTTTTCTATAGGATTATCAAATTCGTCTAAATAATAGCTATTATCATACAAATAGGCTTCTCCTAAATATACATCATCTAAATACAGTTTTGCTTTAACATCATTAAAAACTTGTTTTTCTTTTCCTTGTTTTAGATCATAATCTGTTGCATTTCTTGTTTTTTGATCATAAACATATTCAAATCTTAGGCTCTGCTCTTTTCCATTTAAAACTACTTTTCTCACTGCTTCTATACTTTTATCTTGCTCTTCTACCTCTTCTAGTTCTTGTTCTTCTGCATCCTGCCCATTTTTATGTAATAATTCTAGTATTTGAGGATAAAAAAAGTATGCTAAAATTGCTATAACAATTAAAAACAATATTACTATTATAAATATTTTACTTCCTTTTTTCATAATATCTCCTTTATTTTTTTATTATTATTATAAATTTATTATAATTTAATCAAAACACATTATCAATGGACTGTGTTTCTCTTTTTCTTAGTTCGTCTCTTAGTTTCATCCATAATTTACCTAACTGATTTTCGCCTTTTCGGTCTTCTCCCCAACCCCAAAAATCGTCTTTCGGTGAATCTTCAACAATTAAATAGTCCTTTGTATCTAACAATTTCTTTTTTACATATGGATTTTGTTCTAATTTAGCTCTTATTAGCTTTTCCATTATATCTACTTTCACTTCATCCCAATCTTCTCTTTGTTTGTCTTTATTTTTATAAGCTATTTTTTGTGCTTCATGAGCAGAATAACTCTTTATAATTTCATCATAAATTTCAGGAGCACTTTCTTTAAATCCTATTGCTTGATATGCCTCTTCTAATGTTGAATATAAATATCCATTATAAAAAACTTTAAAAGAACTAAAATTGTCAAAACAATAAAACTCTCTTGGATAAAACCCTATCACTTCATCCATCTTTTCGCTCATCCATATATCTCTATATTGTTCTAGTATTATCATATTCTTACTTTTTCTATTTCCCTTCTCTTTGTATTTCTATACTCTTTTTCTTAGACAGCAAAGCTGTTATATTAATATTTGCATTCATATTAACTGTTGTATAAGCCATATCTAACAACCTATATATTCCAGCATATATGCCAATAAAACCTAAAGGTAGTCCTAAAGATGCAGTGTAGGCTGCACCAACTACAATTCCACCACCTGGCAAACCTGCAGCACTAAAATTAATAAGGAGTGCTAAAGTCAGCATTAATATAAATTGCATAAAAGTAATTGGTATGCCATATATTTGACTTGTAAACATTGCTAATGCCGCAAATGAAATAGCTCCTCCAATTTTGCTTATTGCAACACCAAGTGGAAGAATTACATCTGCTTTTTCTTTATCAATATTTTTTTCTTCTTTTAAAAGTTTTAATGCAAATGGTAATGTTGCTAAAGAGGAACAGGTTGATAAAGACATTATTCCTATTTTAAACAATTTTCTAATATATGAAACTGTTTTTACTCTAGTTAAAACTAAAAGAGTTAAAATAACTATTACAATTATAGATAAAAGATAAATTAATGCTATATATTTTAATGTTGTTCCTAAAATTTCAGTTCCATAGTTTGCAATAACATTCCCTATTAAAGGAATAATCGCTATAGGTGTTAAATAAATAATATATTCTACTATTTTATTCAATACTTTAGTAGAAGTTTCTATTATTTCAATTAATTTATCACCTTTTTCTGTTTTAAAATTAGCAAGAGCAAAAAAACCTGCAAATATTATAACAAACAAAATATTATTGTCTTTTATAATATCAACAAAATTACTTTGAAATGTGTTTAAAAAGAATTTGCTTATTTCAAACTTTTCTACTTCTTCAACATATTCTTCAGTATTTATATTGTAATTAGAGCCTAGGTTAACACATTTAAAAACAAAGCTTGTAAATATAAAAACCACAATAAATATTATAACAAATAATAATATTGCTTTTATTACACCTAGCTTTTTGTTTGATAAACTCTTATATACTGATAAGCTTACTGTAGTAAATATTACTGGTATAAGTATTACTTTTAATAAATTAATATAAACATCTCCAATAAAAGAAATTTTAGGCATTATATTTGGTAGAAAAATTCCTCCAATTATACCTAAAATTAAACCTAAAAATATAAACAAATTTAAATTAAATAATTTTTTCATCTTCACCTCTTTTTTCATATGTGCTTTTAATCTTAAAATTAAAGTTTTTTGGTGATCCTAGCCGGAATCGAACCAGCAACTGATCCTTAGGAGGGACCTGTTATATCCAATTTAACTATAGGACCTTAACTGTGTTACATTATATCATATATGAAAACAAAAGAGATAAAATAAACAAAAAAATAAAGCTTAATGCTTTATTCTTTTTTTGTTTATATATATTTATACTTTAAATCCAAATTAAATTTATGGAAAATATACTACTGCTTCTAAATGTCTTCTGCCAAATTGTAAAGCTTCACCATGAGTATCATAAAATATATCAATTTTATTATCAGTAATAGCTCCACCTCTGTCTTGAACTATATACCATCCTTTGCTTGGTGTATTTTTAAAATAATCTAGATATATTACAGTTCCAAAAGGGAAAGATCTTGGTGCTGCTATTGTATAATATGATTGAGCTTTACTTCCATTTGCAGTAATTGCATTTGTTTTTCCACAACAAGCTATACAAGGACAATATGCTGTTGCATTTACTTCCATTGAAGTAGCTTTTCTGTTAGCAGCCATTCCTGCTAAATTTAATCCTCTAGTTGCATTTCCACTTCTTGAAGCTAGATTTGGTAATAATTGTACAATTTTATCAATTGGCTTTTTTATTGTTTTACTTGAAAGTTCCACTCTACTTACTTCTATCTCATTATTATATTTAACTCGAGATTTAACTTCTTTTAGTCCTTTTTTCCCAGTTTGAATTATTATACTCATATTGTTTGAAGAATACGCATCTGCTGTTCTATTAATTGTCTTAAACGGTATTTCTACCTTTTCAGTTATAATTTTTTCAGTTATATTCCCATAAGAACTAATAATTTCATCATGTTGTAATGATAAAATTTGTTCATTCCCTGTAGCTATTTGATCTTTTTTCTTAATTCTTATTGTTTTTGTAAAATCGATTTTATCTACGGGTTCAACTACTTCATCTTCCAATACTAAAATATTGCTTTCTTTTAGGATTTCCATAACATCAGTTTTTGTTGTTCTGACATCAATTTCTAATCCATTAGAAAACTTTACAATAACATTATTAAATTCAGCCTTTGATGCAAAAACACCAGATGTAAATAGAATAATAAGTAGTATAACTATAAATATTATTCTCTTAATAGTATTATTCATTAGAATTTCTCCCATATATTAAAAGTATAGTATTTAAAGATGACAATGTCAACATTTTTAATAGTCTTGATATCACAAATTTACTTCTTTTTATCATTGGTAATACCTTATCAAAACTGTCTTTTCTCTTTATATATTTATCCTTTTATACAACCACTGAACAAAATAAAAAGTCAATAATATTATTCGCATTAGTTTGCAATATTATTGACTATATTATATTTAAAAAATTATTTAAAAACTAAAATTATTTTTCAGTTATAGTAGCTTTATTAATATAGCCACTATCATCATAACTAAATAAAACTTGATATTCTTTTATGTTTTCAATTGAATTTTCAATATTTAAAATTTCTTCTGCTAAAGATGCTGAAGTTTCTTTATATTCAACTAATATAATATTTTCAGCTTTTTGATTATTTGTAGCAATCCTCTCTAATAAGTTATTAACTATACCTCCATGCTTTATACCACTATAAACTTCAAAAGGTGTGTTAAAACTCATCATGTTCATGTCCGGTTCGTTTCCTTCAAATTGATTTAACATCTCTTCGTTTTTTTCTTCAAATTGGTTTAGGATATCCTCTTTATTTTCTTCAAATTGATTCTGCATTTTTTCTGCATTTTCTTCAAATTGACTTTCAAATTTATTCATTTTATTACTTGCCTTAAAATACATTGTAACTCCAAATATCAGTCCAGCTATTACCAAAATAATAATTATCCCAATAAAAACTAAGTAACCAATACCTACTTTTTTTGCTACTTTAGCTCCTTTTTTTATCTTTTCTTGATTATCTTTATCACTAACATAATCTTTTACATAACGAACCCCTTCATTAACAGTATCTTTAAATTCATCCTTACTATCGTTATCGTTTTGTTTGTCATCCACATCAACATATTGTTCATCTTTTTCCATAAATATTTTTCTCCTTTTTTATTTTATAACTACCACTATTTCTACAGCTGTTACTATTAATTACATCATATTGCTTTAACAACAATTACTTACATGCATTAAAAGTATAGCACTAAATGGTAGTAAGGTCAACATTCTTATGAGTTTGATATGGTAATTTAGCTTCTCTTATCACTAAAAACATATTTTTTATGCAAAGCTTTTCCTCTTTTTATATATTTTACTTTTCGAGATTTTTAATATAATATATATAAAGATAAATACGAAAAATATCTAGCTTTGGAGAAAAAATGAAGATTTTATTAGTTGTAGATCAATTTGATGAAGCCAATAATGGAACTACAATTTCTGCTAGAAGATTTGCAGAAGGATTAGAAAAAGAAGGGCATGAAGTTCATATTGCAGCAGTTGGGGAAGAAAAAGACAGAAAACACACAATGAAAGAATATAATCTTATTCCAGGAATAAGAAAACTTATTCATTCTCACGGCATGAAATTTGCAAAACCAGATGATGACAAATTAAAGCTTGCTATTCAAGATGTTGATGTAGTGCATTGTTATACTCCTTTTGTTTTGTCATTGCATGCAGTAAAAATAGCAAAAGAATTAGGAGTTCCTGCAACAACTGCTTTTCATGTCATGCCTGAAATAATTACTTCTGCAGTTCGCATGGGCAATGTTGAAAAATTAAATAAAAAAATACATAAAACTTTTTATGATGTTTTCTATAAGCATTTCAATCATATACACTGTCCATCACAATTTATTGCTGATGAGTTAGTTAGAAATGGTTATACTCAAAAACTTTATGTAATATCAAACGGAATAGCTCCTGAATATACATATAATAGAATAGACAAACCAAGGCATTTAAAAGACAAATTTATAATAACAATGGTAGGAAGATTATCTAGAGAAAAAAGACAAGACTTAATTATTAGAGCAGTAAAAAGGTCTAAATATGAATCTAAGATTCAAATTATATTAGCAGGCAATGGGCCTAAACAAAAACTATATGAAAGATTGGGCAGAAATTTAACTAATCCTCCTATTATATCTTTCTATGATAAAGATGATTTAATGCAACTTTTAGGATATGCCGACTTATATATCCACACATCTGATATGGAAATAGAGGGACTTTCTTGCACAGAAGCAATTGCAACGGGTAATGTTCCAGTTATAGCTAAAGGACCTAAAAGTGCTACAGCTCAATTTGCAATTGTTAAAGAATCAACTTTTGAAAATGGAAACATTTGTGAACTAAAAGATAGAATTGAATTTTGGTATGAAAACAACAAATATAGAGAAAGAATGCAGAAAGAATATGCATTATTTGCTAAGAATTATACCCTAGATGATTCTGTTAAAGAGCTAGTCAAAATGTTTGAAGAAGCCATTGAAGATAATAATAAGGAGAAAACTGCATAAATGAAAATCTCAAATAAATTCGATAATGTTGAAACATCCATAACAACACAAATTTTTAATAGAATAAAAGACTTAGAAGCTGAAGGACATGAAATTATATCTTTTACTGCAGGAGATCCCTATGGTGATATTAGTGATGTAATAAAAGAATCTATTAAAAACGCTTTAGAAAAAGAAACTAATCATTATACAAATACACTTGGAATTTTAAAATTAAGAAATATTATTGCAAAACATATTTCTAAAATTGATAATACTAACACTTCTTTTGAAAATATTGTTATAACAAATGGTGCAAAACAGGGAATAAACAGCATTATTAATGCAGTAATTAATCCACAAGATGAGGTTATAATTTTTAATCCTACTTGGAGAGCCTATTCAGAAATAACGAAATTAGCTGGAGGTATTCCAGTTTTTATTGATTTAAAGCCTAAAAATAATTACAATATAGATTTTGAAGAACTAGAAAAACATATAAATAATAAAACTAAAATAATTATTATTAATAATCCTAATAATCCTAATGGAAAAATAATAGATAAAAATTCTTTAAAACAATTAGTAGATATGGCAATAAAGCACGATATTTTATTATTAGCTGATGAAGTATATAGAGAAATTGTTTTTAACAAAAACTTTGTATCTTTAAATTCTTTTATTAATGACAAAAGCAGAAATAATCTTGTTGTTGTAAACAGCATATCAAAATCTAATGCTATGGCTGGGTGGAGATTAGGATATATAAATTCACCTCTTTATTTAATAGAGCCAATATCTATTATGCAGGCGTATACTACAACAAATGTAAACACATTAACTCAAGAAGTAGCCATTGACGCAATACTTTATGACGAAGAATTTATACAAAAACAGAAACAAAATTTTAAAGAAAAAAGCGAACTTGTTTGTAAATATATAGAAGAAATAAAAGATATGGAAATAGATATATATCCAGAATCTACTTTCTATGTTTGGGTAAATATTAAAAATATTAATAAAAACTCAATAGAATTTTGCGAAGAAATCTTAGAAAATCTTCACATATCCTTAGTTCCTGGAATAGACTTTGGAATAGAAGGATATATTAGAATATCTTGTTCTAATTCTATAGAAAATATACATCTTGGTATGAACAAATTAAAAGAATATTTAAATAAAGGTTAATTTTAAATTTAAAGTCTTTAATATTAATATTAATAAAACTAAAAACAGCACTGAGGCTGTTTTTTATATTGTTTTATATAGTTTTTATTATATTTAAATTATATTAAATATAATTACTCTTCATCTTCTACTATAGTTTCTATTGCAACTACTTTAGCATCATCTCTTGTTCTAATTAGTGTTACTCCTTGAGTTGCTCTTCCTAGAATATTTATATCTTTTACATGAAGACGAATAATAGTTCCTTTTTCAGTAATTAACATTACATCTTCTGTTCCCTCTGTCACTCTTGCTCCAACAACTTCTCCAGTTTTACTAGTTACTCTATAGGTTAATACTCCTCTACCGCTTCTTTTTTGAGCTCTATATTCAGCAAGATCAGTTCTCTTACCAAATCCATTTTCTGTAATAGTTAGTAAAGTTAATCCTTCTGGAGCTGCTACAGCTTCCATTCCTATCAATTGATCTCCTTGATCTAGTCTAATTCCAATAACACCTTGTGATGCTCTTCCTGTCATTCTTACTTCTTTTTCGTCAAATGCTATTGATAAACCTTTTTTAGTAATAAGCATTATAAATGATTGTCCATCTGTTAATCTAACAGACATTAATTTATCATCTTCTTTTAAATTTATGGCTATTAATCCTCTAGTTCTATTTGTGTCATATTCGGTTAATTTAGTTTTCTTTACCATTCCTTGTTCTGTTCCCATCAAAAGATATGCATCATCTGCAAAGTTTTGAATTGGCATAATAGCTGTAACAGTTTCACCTGGATCTAGAGTAATTAAATTAACAATGGCTGTTCCTCTTGCAGTTCTTCCAGCATCTGGAATTTCATATGCTTTTAATTGATATAATTTTCCTAAATTAGTAAAAAACAAAATAGTATCATGAGTTGAAGCTGTAAATATTTCTTTAACAAAGTCTTCTTCTCTAGTTGAAAGTCCTGTAATACCTTTTCCACCTCTTTTTTGGCTCTTATATGTGTCAATAGGCATTCTTTTAATATATCCAAAATGAGTTAATGTAATTACAACTTCCTCTTCTTCTATTAAATCTTCTATCTCAATATCACCTGGATCAAAAACAATTTGAGTTTTTCTTTCATCTCCAAATTTCTTTTGCATTTCTAAAAGTTCATGCTTAATAATTTCATATTGCCTTACATCACTTCCTAAAATCTCTTTACAGAAGGCAATAAATTCTACTATCTCATTATACTCTTCCTCAATCTTTTCTCTTTGTAGCCCTTGTAGTGTCCTTAATCTCATATCTAAAATGGCCTGTGCTTGAACTTCAGAAAAACCAAATCTTGCCATTAATCTTTCTTTTGCATCATCATATGATGAACGAATTATTTGTATTACTTCATCAATATTATCAATAGCAATTTTTAAACCTTCTAAAATATGTAATCTCTCTTCTGCTTTTCGTAAATTATATTTTGTTCTTCTAATTATTACATCTTTTCTATGTTCAATAAATACTTCTATTAATTCTTTTAAAGTTAATATTCTAGGTTGATTATTTACTAATGCAAGATTTATAATTCCAAAAGTAGCTTCTAGTTGAGTATGTTTATATAATGTATTTAAAACAACTTTAGCATTAGCATCTCTTTTTAGCTCTATAACAATTCTAACCATTGCGTCTTTATCTGATTCATCTCTAATATCTGATATTCCTTCAATTCTTTTGTCTTTAACTAAATTTGCAATGTTTTCTATTAGTCTTGCTTTATTTACTTGATAAGGTAATGATTTTATAATTATTCTTTGTTTTGTATTAGAAACTTGTTCAATAACAGCCTCACCTCTTAATTTTAACTTACCTCTACCTGTTTCATATGCTTCTTCTATTCCTTTTTTACCTAGAATTAATCCTCCTGTTGGAAAATCAGGTCCAGATATATGTTTCATTAAACCTTTTGTGTCAATATCTCTATTATCTAAATATGCTACCATTCCATTAATAACTTCTGTAATATTGTGTGGAGGCATATTTGTAGCCATACCAACAGCAATTCCTGAAGATCCATTAAGTAACAATGTTGGTACTCTTGTAGGAAGCACAGTTGGTTCGTATAGTCTTCCATCAAAATTAGGAGAAAAATCTACTGTATCTTGATCAATATCTTCTAACATTGCTTCAGATAATTTAGTAAGTCTTGCTTCCGTATAACGATAAGCTGCTGGTGGATCTCCATCAATAGAACCAAAGTTTCCGTGTCCATCAACTTGTAAATATCTCATAGAGAAGTTTTGTGCAAGTCTAACCATGGCATCATAAACAGATGAATCTCCATGTGGATGATATTTTCCTAAAACATCTCCAACTGTTGAAGCTGCTTTTCTGTATGGTTTATTTGATCCTAGACCATTTTCATACATATTATATATTATTCTTCTATGAACTGGTTTCATTCCGTCTTTTGCATCAGGCAAAGCACGTGAAACAATAACAGACATTGCATAATCCATATATGCTGTTTTCATTTCTTGTGAAACAGATCTTTCAATAATTCTTCCTTCGTTTACATTATTTTGTACTTCTTCGCTCATATTTTCCTTCTTTTTTTCATATATAATACTTAAACGAAAACGTTTAAGCACTCTTTAAATACATTGTTATTATATATATTTATTCTTTATTTTTCAAGTGTTTGTAACCTTTATGACATATTTAAAATACATCTCTTTTCTATTCTTCTTCAACAAGTTTTTGATATAATTTCATAAGTTCACCAACTATCTCTGCCTCACTCATATTAGACTTAAATCCATATGCATCCATTACTGCTTTATCATTTAATTCATGTGCTTTTCTTAGCTCAGGAGGCATTGTTAATTCATTATATAAATCTGCTAATGATGAATCAGGATATAGTTCTCTTGCATCTAATATTCCTTGTGCAGTAGTTTCGATCTTTACCCTTTGTTCAGATGTTACATTTGGCCAAGGGAAGTTGTTGTATACTATTTTTGCTGAATATCGATAATCAGACTTTAATCTCCCAGCAATAGTTCTCATCCAGGCCATATGCACGTTTGAAGTTAATAATCCTAACAAAAGCAAATTTGGATTTTCTATTAGCTGTAAAGAATCTAAAATTATTGTATCTTTCTTAACAATTCCCATAGGAATATACTTTCTTCTTTCAGAAGAAACTTTTGGAATTACTAAAGCTATCTCTGGATTTATTTGTTCTCTAAACAATGTGGGCGTAAGAGCAAGCTTATGAGCACCCTTGTCTTTCATGTTAAGCCTAGAGTTTTTTACTCTTTCAACTCTTTCTAAAACTTTGGGCATGTTTCTAAGTTCATTAGGAGGGCAATCTTTAAGCCATAAACAATATCTTTTTTCATTATTTATAAATTCTCTTGCTCCAATTACTTTTTTTATCCATTTTAGTGAATTTTTGTCATTCGAAATTAAATCTTTTTTTTCACTTTCACTTAAAAGTAGGTGGCCTCCATCATAGGCCATATTCCCAACTCCAATATGTGGAAATTTTTTAAAAGCTTTTTCTCTTCTTTTTATAAATATATTGGGTGCTTCTTTTAAATAAGCATTTATCTCCAATACTTCAACAGAACTCGATTCACTAAAAATTATTTTTTTATTTAAATTATTTTTACCAAAACCTATAATTGTACAATGTACTGCAGCCTTATCGTTTGCATCGCTACTCCACACAAAAGGCAAGTAAGCAAAGTCAATAACAATATTGTACTTGTTTAACTCTTCCCATAATATTCCCGGTTGTTCTCCTTGAGTTATAGAATTAGTTGCAACTAGAGCCGCTCTAATATTATTTCCATATAAATACTTTGAGGCTTTTAAAAACCAACCAGTAACATAATCTAATAGTCCGACTTGTTTAAATGTTTCTCCAAAAACAAATTTCATATCATCTCTGTTTTCTTTTGTTTGATTGTTAGCTCCAATAAAAGGAGGATTACCCATAATATAATCTAACTCTTGGGCAGGAATAACATCATTCCAATCTAATCTTAAAGCATTACCTTCAACTATATTATTATATTCTTTTAAAGGAAGATATTTCATTCTCATATTTACTATTGCTTCAGTTTCTTTAATCATTTGGGATTCCGCTATCCATAAAGCTGTTGTTGCAACAGATACTGCAAAATCATTTATTTCAATTCCATAAAACTGATGTATATCAACCTTTGTTATATTTCCTAAATCCATCATTATTGTTTCTTCTTCAATAAGCATTTTAATGATTTTGTTTTCTAATTTTCTTAACTGCAAAAATGTTTCTGTTAAAAAGTTGCCTGAGCCACAAGCTGGATCTATAACCTTTACACATTTGATACAATTAAATTATTATAATAAATAAATAAATTATTTGTATAACTTATTTATTTTTTCGCCCTGAAGTACTGCATCCATATACTCTATTGTATAATCTCTTATAAACAATACTGGATTTAATACCCACTCATTTATTTCATTATACAATCTATCAAATCCTTCTATACCATATTGATTCTCAAACTCTGAATAGTTTATTAATCCTTCCTTTAAATATTCTCTATAAGCATTATTACCAACATACATTCTTTTAGATAATTTACTTCCTGACCAATCCAGAATAGTAGGGGTATAAATTACACTAGGCGCCTCTCTATATCCTATTTTTAATAATGATTCCATATAAATTCGTAAAGGCTACATTCCAGACCAATCTCCACCATCTACTATTACATTTAAAGAATTGTCTCTCTTATCACATTTTAATAAATATAAAATTTTATTTAACAAATCATATTGATTAATAACCTCTATTAATGATTTTCTTACTAATGGATCTTTTTGGTATTCGTAAAAAAATAAGATCTCATACTCCACATTATCTTTCTGGGATAGTTTTTCTAAAATTTCAATGAAATAAGATAAATATTTGTCTACTATACTCTTTTCATCATCTATTTTTGTGTTCTTCAGATTTTTATAATACTTAATTCCGTCGATCTTTTTTTCTTCACCAGTAGCACTCTCAAGTAATTCGACTTTTATTTTTACTGGCACTTTAAAATATTTTTTGAAATGTTTAGCTAGAGCAAAAGCAGATATAAAATTGGTTAAAGTTCCAATATGTGGATATGAATTTACCTGCCAGCTAATGGATAATATACATTTTTCATATTTCCTCCTATTTAAGCAGATAACTCGCTTTAATAATATTATATTTTTTGTCTTTGGTATATTTTTCATCTAAATCAAAAAAATCTTTTGTACTCTCCATTTCTTTGCAACTCATACCTAAATTTTCTAAATACAAATCGCTATGATTATGTATAAATTCTTTTTCATATAAAGGACGATTTTCAAGAATCTCTAATATCTTGGGATGATTTTCAATATTCAGATATGAATGTGGGATAAAAAACTCACTAGAAACTTCTTTTAATTCCTTTAAGGATATTGGTGTTTTATATAATTGCAAGCTCTTAATCGGTATAGAGTATTTTTCACCATCTAGAATGTTTTTATTTATTCTTTGATATGCTGGTATATTCTTGTCTAGTTTTTTTAGTAAATCACTGTTTAACAAGGGTTTTTCTAATTCTAAAATACCTACAACTTCTTGAACAGGTGATGATAGATATAAAAATGCTTTCACAGGTTCATTTTTAAATCTTTTTCTATACTCATATTTCTTCATTCCATATAATATCGGTCTAAAATAATTCGGCATAAAACTCAAAAAAATCTTAGTACTTTCCTTCATTACTTCTACCTCTCATACTTTTATAATTGTTACAATAATATCACACTAAATAAAACATGACAAATAAGTAAAATTATATAATTAAAATCAATTTATTATTGTCTTTATTTTATCCGTTTTTTACATATTTTTATTTATTTTTTTAATTCATCTATACCTTTCTATAAGTCTATTTATACTTTCTTTTTTCTTTAACATTCCAATATAGTAGTATTTACTCTTTTTATTTATTAAAGAAATATTTGTTCTTCTAAAGCTAAGTGTTTTAGATAAAACAAATGCATCTACTCTTGAATTATATTTTTTTAATATCTGTTTCCTTATTTCAAATAATGTAGCACCTGTTGTATAAATATCATCAATAACTTCTCCTATTTAATACAATTAAATTATTGTGTAGAACAAATAAACGATTAGCTTATACTAATAAATTATTTGTATTTTATTTAAATTCCTCTTTTAACAATAAATCAATTGAATTTATTATTATTATTCCATAATCTATTAAAAATTCCTTCTGACTTTTAGAATATAATTTTCTTTCTTCTATCGCTTCTTTTGAAGCATGTCTAAAACATTGCATTTGCTGCCTGTATTTTTTTACTTTTTCATTTGTTATATACTCAAAACATAGCTTTGAATAATTCAGTTCTTTAAATCTCTTACCAGTTTTTAATAAATTTTCTATTAAATTTGTTATTTCTGATAATTTTTCATCTATACTCATATTATTAAATGTAGCTTTTCTTGTTGAAATTTCTATGAATTTTTCTTTTAGTGTACCTTTTATATTTAGATAGCTACTCGTTTTTTTAAAGGTAAAGTTTGAAACAAATATTCGCCTTGCAGCATATCTTACTATTCCATCATCATCTTTACCTATAGATATAATATAATTTCTTATTTCATGATATACAAATTCCAATGGATCTTCTGGTGGTCTAGCTAATATTCTAGGAAATTCTTTTAATATATACCCTTTTTTATCTAAATAGTAAGTTATCAAATAAAACCAACTCTTATTTTCAAAGTTAAAATGCACATCTGGTTGGCATAATGCCTTAAATTTTTTTATTGCCTCTTCTTCATCATATATTTCAAATAAACTATCATCATCTATATAAAGACCATAGTCAAAGTTTATTAATTCATAAAATCTATAATGATATTCTTTTTTTGTTATACTATTATTATAAAATTCTTTTAAATTCATTCTTTTCTTTCTTATCTTAAATATATTTCAAATTATCTCTACTTATTAATTATAAATAATCTGATCCCATTTACAATCTATAGTTATTATAGTTGCAGGCATTCCTATAAGCTGTATATCAAACTTTAAGCTTGGCTCTACCTTACTTGATGCATTATGTATTCTGAAACTAAACTGCCATCCATTATCTAAATATAACTCTAAAGTATTCTTACTATTAGGTTTAAAATCTAAATATATAATTCTTGTAGGAAGCTTTGATATTGGTATTTCCATTCTTCTTTTTACAACTTTTCCCTGTTTATTTAATGTGCCTCTTAAATTATAACTTTGAATTTGAGTATTTCTTTCTCTATCAATTCCAATTACTTTATAAAAATCAAACTTGCCTAATAAATACTCTACAATTAATTCTGGTATTTTATTTTTATATGATTCGTTTTGTCTGATTATTTCATTTTTAAATGCATTCAATAAAGGCACGTAAACTTTATCGGCTTTGTTAATTATTTCTCGCCAATAGACACCTGCCTGTTTTTTATTTTCTAAATAATTGAAAATTGGTTTAACATCTTTCCAATATTGAACAGAGCATTTTATACCATACCATTTTTCACCAAAATCTAAATTTTTAGATAACCTGCTATGTTTCACGGCAAAATGATTGTGTTTTATACTAAGACCTATCTCCCACTGAATATTTTCTCTAATAATTAAAATATCCCTTACATCACCATCCTTTCCTTTGTCATCAGCCTGAATTTTTAACAAAACACTATCATTGCAATCATCCAAAATCAAAGGCTCTAATTCAAATATGGTCTCGATTCCTGATAAAGCACTAATCTTATATGTTTCTTTATCCAATTTTGTTAACGTTTCCCAAGCTTTTTCTGCGGCAAAATAACTACTATTTTTTTCTATTTCTGCACACCTTACTTCTGATATTTTTTTGTATAAAATGTTTAAAAATGCAAACTCATAAGCTCTCCCTTGATTATTACTTTTACTACTCATAACTCCCCCTAATAATTATTATTTATTTTCTAAAAGTTTTTTTATGTTTTTTGCTATTTCATATGCTAAATTTACAGGAACAGCGTTTCCAATCATCTTATATGCATCATTTAAATTCTCGTAATAAAATTCAAAATCATCTGGAAATCCTTGAATTCTAGCACATTCTCTAACTGTTAGTCTTCTATATGATTTTTCTTCCCCTGGTTTAAAAATATGTTTGTTTTTTCCAACTTTTGGCATTTTTGGTGCTTGAGGATGTAATTGACACTGCCTCCCTGAAGCTTGAACCGTAAATGCTTGTTCTTCCCAAGTTCTAACTCTATTCCTGCTCATAAACATAGGAGAAAAATCCCCAATAAAATATTCATGATTAGAAACTATACATTCTTTTCCATTAGTTTTGTTTTTTTCTTTTGCTGGTATTGCAGAATCTTTTAAATCATAAATTGCATCTTTAAATGTTAATTTAAAATCATAAGGTCTAGGTGGTGTATCAAATTTAATTTTTAAATCTTTTCTAAAACCTACATAAAAAACTCTTTGTCTATCTTGTGGGATACCATAATCACTTGCATTTAATAAATGAATAAAAACATCATATCCAGCTTCTTGAAATTGTAAAATAATGTTTTCTACTGCACTTGTATGCCTTTTAGATAGCATTCCTTTTACATTCTCTGCAACAAAAAACTTTGGCTTTTTGTCTTTTAATACACGTATATATTCATAAAAAAGTTGCCCACGTGGATCATTTATCCCTTTTAAAGAACCCGCTTCACTCCATGATTGACAAGGTGGACCTCCAATTATTCCATCACAATCTGGAAACTTATTAGATGGTATATCACGAATATCATCTCTTACTAACTTAACATTATGATTTTTCTCATATGTTTTCCAAATTGTTTTATCAAATTCATTTGCAAGAATTATATTAAATCCTGCTTTTTTAAATCCTAAGTCTAATCCACCAGCCCCTGAAAATAAACTAATTACATTCATTCTATATTGCCTCCTTTATTATTTATTATTATTCTTTTTTACTTAATTTAAATATTTATATTTTTTATAGGTATTTATTCTATTTATTTAATTAACCTCTTAACTATACTCCATAATATCATTGTTAGTCTACTTCATCAAATAGATACCCCCTTAAAATTTCTTGACACCCTACCTTAAAAACTACACACCCCTATAAAATAAAAAAGACCCTCATCTCAGTTTTGAGGTCTATTTACTATTATTTTAATAGCTCTTAAATTTATCCACCTTTAAATTCCTTTGATTTCATGGCATTCTTAAATAGTTTTATTGTATCAATTAAGCAAATGTCATTTCTAAAAAAGTAAGTTTTCCTAATTTAGTTTGAAATTCTTCTAATCTTTCATTTCTAGTTTTCTTCTGCTTTAATTTTTTTATTTCTTCAAATTCATCGTTTAAATCATTCAAAAACAATGGATAAATTACCTTGTGAATATTTTCAACAGAGGTATAGTGCATTCCTCCTGACCTTCTCGTTTCTGGATTTAATGTTGATTCAAAAACTGCTCCAAAAATAGTTGGGCTAATTTCTGACCAATTAAAATTGTCTGATGCTCTTTTCAGAAGTGTTTCTCTTATTTCTTCAGTAAAGTTAGGAATTTCAATATCATCATCTTCAAATAATCCACCATTTACATATGGAAATTGAGCTAAATCTTCATCTAGGTATGGATCTCTTTTATCTTCTTCAGTATTTAATACTTTAAACAAATCTATTAAAGCTCTTCTCATTGTTGTTACATCAAATTTTGTTAAGTAATCATGAAAAGCTCCTTTTTTACCAAATAAGTCTGCATCTTCTGCATATAAACAAAAAACTAGTCTTACACATAATTTATTTAAACTTTTTAAACTATCAGGATCCGTTTTATCAACATATTGTTCATAAAACAAATCATATAATACTCCAACTAATTCTCCTGCTTGAATAGAAACTTCTACTTCTGGTTTTATATTTTCATTCGTTTCATCTACTATAAATTGTAATCTATAGTATTCTTTGTCTAAGTTTTCTAAAAGAATTTCTTTTGGTTCTTCATGTGGCTTATTCATGTCGTATATTAGAAAAGATTTAAAATTACAAGTAACTACCCATCTCGGATGTTTATAGTACGGTAGATTAGCTATATAATTTTTAGCTTGTTGAAATGGAGTTTTAAAGCTCCCATCTGATTGTCTAATATTCTTTCTTAAATCTACATTAACACCTTTTTGTTCTACTAAAACTTTAGTTGAAGAAATATATCCATCCATAAAACCTGTTGAGCTATCCATAAGAACTTGATCTTCAAACTTGATAAAGTCTACTGGATTTTCTACTTCCAGCACATTTTGTAATAAGTCCAACCAAAAAGGTTGAGCTTCTCCTTTTTCATAACCTCTATCTTTCCATCTGTTCCTAAACTCTGAGGCTGCTCTTTTTTGATTAAAGTTTTCTTTTTTCATAATTATTAGCTCCTATGCTTTATAATTAAGTTTCTTGCATTGTTGTATTATTTTTTATTTCTTCTACTTCTTTTTTTATTTCTTCTTTTACTAAAATATCATTAAAGTTTTTAAACACATATTTTTCTTTTTTTAATTGTTCTATAATTAATTTTACTGTTCCTGCAGTTTTATCACTAGTATATGAATCATGTTGTAAAACAACTAAAGCATTCTTACCCTTTCTTGTTTTGTTAAATACTTCTAACTGTTTTTTATTTGTTTCTGCTCCTACTGAGTCATCAGTTAATGCATTCCAATCAATAAAAGCAACTTTTTGTTTTTTAAAATATTCTCTGCTTTGTTTTTTTTGTTTTTCATATTCTCCGCCAACAGAGCCACCTGGAAATCTAAAAAGATTACTATTAAAATCTTCACCTAAAATCTTCTTTAATTCCTTTTCTGTTTTATTATATTCTTTAAAAGTTGCTTCCGGATTTTTATATATACTAGCATATTTATGTGAAAAACTATGATTTGCTATAGTGTGTCCTTCATTATATATTCTTCTTACTTCTGCTTCTCTTCCTTTAATATTAGTACCAAGAATAAAGAATGTAGCTTTAACATCTGCTGCTTTCAAAACATCTAATAATTTATTTGTATGTTTAGAAGGACCATCATCAAAAGTTAAATATACTTCTTTCTGGTCTGAATAAAATATTTTATCAAGCTCTTCTTGTACATTAGTATTATATTTAAAATCTCCTCTTTCTTTTTGTGCTGTACTTAGTAGTTGCAGTTTAGCATCCTCTTCTAACTCTCTTGCTATCTTTTCTTCTTTCTCTTTCCTTTGTCTTTCTTCTTCTAAATATTTTAATTCAGCCATTTTTTTCAAATGTTCTTCTCGTTCTCTTATGGCTCGCATATTAATAGTATGCTTTTGTAATAATATAATGCTAAAAACCATAGAAAATACTATAACTATAATTGATATAGCTATAGTAGTATAAATAATATAATCTTTTTTTGTTCTTTTTTTATTCACATATATGTTTTTAAACATCAAGTTTTCTCCAAGATTTTTTATTTAAATTATCTGTTTTTTTTATTTTAATTGTTTTATTTGCTATTTCTTATAATTAAAGTATTCGTCTAAAGTCTGAAGTTTTTTACCAAACCAATCTATAATTTGATATCTGTCTGTTTGACCTATTGATGCTCTGCCAGACCATTTTATTTCTTCTCTTTTTAATAAAAATTTAGGAATTTTAGAGTAAATTATATCTATTTGTTTATCAATATTGTCTACTGTAAAAACTCCTTTATCTCTTAAATCTTTATATCTATTTTCTATTTCGCTTTTAAAGGCATTATATGTTTTATGCCAAAGAATTTGATTTCTTTCTTCTTTTACTGCATCAAATAAAATTCTGTTTTCTGAATTTTCATATAATCCATCATCAAATCTCATTCCAAAAGTAGAGTCTTTATCCCAAGGTAAAAAGAACCACTTGTCTAAATCATATGTTACTACAATTGTGTCATATGACATTGCATCGTGATCAAAAATCATTTCATAAAATAGAAACATATCAATAATATTGCTTCTATCTAAATATTTATCAAAATTCTTTTTAAAGTCAGCTAAAGGACTGTTTATTAATTCTCCTACTAAATCTATTTGTTCTTTAGCTAAGTCACAAACATCTTCTTCATCAGGAACATTAAAGTCTAAGCATGATCCTATAAGTCTACTAGTAAAACTTTTCCAAGACCCTACATTTTCTTCATTGTAGCGTGCATCGAATTCAAAGTACAGATGTTTATCATTTTCTTTATTTACATTATAATTATTTGGATCATGGCTTAGAGTTAAAATAGAAACTCCATAAAATTGACCATCAATATCAATCCTTATAGGATGAGTTAAAGGATAACCTCTAGCTTCTTCATTTATTTCATCCTCTTTTAAAGCTTTTTGTATTTCGTTTTTTGGTTCTTCATCTCTGCTTTCAACTATTTCTCCCCATAAATTATATGATAAAGGATCTCTTAATAATGTTACATCAATCCATTCTGCTTTAGCAACCCACTTATTACTTGCAATAGAATCTCCAATTTTTAATTTTAAAGGTTTTGTCATTTCAAAATCTTCATAAAAATATAACGACCAATTTTTCTTAGGATATCTCTCGCTTCCAGTACCTTGTACAGCTATTTGTCCAAACACTGTAGCTATTTTAGATTTCGACTGTATTGATATAATAACCGGAAGTTTACCTTCACTCTTCTTATTAGGAAGCATTAGTCCTAGAGTATGTATTTTAAAATTAATTGCTTTATTGGGCTCTTCTAATACAATTACTTGATCTTCTACAGTCTGCTTATATAAAAATGTGTTTATCCCTAAAGCTAGTGATAATGCTAAAAATAATATTACAGGTAAAATTCGAGCTATTTTAACAATTCCCTTTTCTATATCATAATGTTTCCTTTTTGTTTTAAATTTAACTTCATATTTAGAAAAACTTTTAGTTAAAAAGATTGTGCTAAAAGCTGTAATTCCTAATATCCATTGGAATAAAAGGATCCAATAATATTCATTAGAAATATTCTTTAAATTTAAAAAGAAAAGCTTAAAAGAATAAATATTCCTATTTATTTTATTAAGTTTTATGTTAAGAATTATGAAAATTGCAAAAAGAAGGTATAAAAGAATTGATGATATTATTAATGTCTTGTATATTTTACTTTTCTTCTTCTCTTTTCTCTTTTCAACAATTATGTGTTTTTTTACAAACTTTGGAATAAATGCCACTATAATTGATGTTATAAGGCTTAATATTGCATATTTTACTAAAAAATCAGCATTAAACTGATAATTAGATATCCCCCCAAATTGCAAAATCATTATATTAATAAAAACAGTGATTGCACCAAATATTATTGCTGCATTTTTAACTATTTTTTTTATGTTTAATTTCTTTTTGTCGCTAGATAACCAAGAAGCAAAAATAGGTGAAATTAATATAAAAACTAAACTTAAAACTAGCATTTTGATCTCCTTTATAGTTTAATATTATAACAATTTTTCGTTACTTTCAACTACAATAATTCTTGCAAAATCTTTATTTATGATATAAAACAAGGCTAGGAGATAATAATGGATACAAATATAAAATATATTGCTCATGCTTTAATAAAAATTAATAATAAATATCTTGTTATAAAAAGAACTGCCATAAAAAGAGGAAAGCCTAATATGTTTCCAGAATATTGGGATATACCTGGAGGTATGGTTGAAGAAATAGAAACTCCTGAAGAAGCAGCAATTAGAGAAACAAAAGAAGAAGTAAATTTAGACATTAAAGTAAAAGAAATATTACATCAAGACAGTAATTATGATAAGGAAAAAAACATCACATTTAAGAGAATAGTATATAAGGGAGTTTTATTAAAAAACCAAGGAGAAAACAATATTGTCTTACAAAAAGATGAGCATTCAGAATATAAATTAATTAATAATTTAAATGAAGTTAATAAAGTTGTAGACTATTTAAAAAATATTCTTTAAATACTTCATTTGTACCACCAAAAAAGATCAGGAAACTCTGATCTTCTTTTTTTGTTTTTTTGCTTTTTTATTATTTTTTATTATTTTTATTATTTTTTATTCTTTTTTTGTTTAATTTTCTTTATTGTTTATTTATGTTTTTACATTTTAAATTATAAAGACTCAACTATTTTAGTTCCTGATATACCTTCTAACGCTTCTTTTGCAGCATCTAATGATGTTATAATAGCAACTCCATTTGTTTTTTCTACAAATTCAACACATGCTTCTATTTTAGGTAACATACTTCCTTCTCCAAACTCTTTGTCTTCAATATATTTATTTGCTTCATCTAAAGTAATGGTGTCTAATGCCTTTTCTTTATCAGTTCCATAATTTAAATAAACCTTAGGAACTGCTGTTAAAATTAATAAAATATCAGCATCTAAATCAATAGCTAGCTTAGAACTTGTCTTGTCTTTATCAATAACAGCAGGTATTCCTTCATAACCTTTTTCAGTTTTAATTACTGGTATTCCTCCACCACCTATTGTTATAACTACAGAATCCTTACTTAATTGTTTTACACTTTCAATTTCTACAATTCCCATAGGTTTTGGTGAAGCTACTACTCGTCTATATCCCCTTCCTGAATCTTCCACATATTTATATCCTGTTTCTTTTTCTTTTTGTTCGGCTTCGTCTTTTGTATAAAAAGATCCTATTGGTTTTGTGGGATTTAAAAAAGCTTGGTCTTCTTCTTCAACAATAACTTGAGTCACTAGTGTAACACAGTTTTTGTTTATTTTTCTTTGCATAAGTTCATTAGCTATTGCTTGTTGTAGATGATATCCAATATATCCTTGACTCATTGCTCCACATTCTGGGAAAGGCATACTCGGTATATCTATATTTTCATTTGCATATTCAAATGCCATATTAATCATTCCTACTTGAGGACCATTTCCATGAGCAATAATAATTTCATTGCCTAATTCAACAAGATCAGCTAAACTTTTCGAAGTTTGTTTTACAAGCTCCAATTGCTCTATAGGGTTATTCCCTAAGGCATTCCCACCTAAAGCTATTACTATTTTTTTGTTCATTCTTTCTCTCTTTCTCTTTTAAATAAGTTAAATGTTTATATATTTTTTAGGAATACTATTGTCTAGCATACCATATACCATTTGAGGTGCAATATTATTATGTTTCATATAATCATAGATATTATCAATAATTACAACTTTATCTCCAACATGAACTGTTTCGTCAACTAATATTGTTATAGCATTCATATTAACTCCGCCAACAGTTCTATCTTTTTTATCATTAATTAAAACATAGTTTCCATCATTTGTTAAATGTAGTCCATCACTATAACCTACAGGAACGACCGCAATATATGCATCTTCTTCTAATTGATATTTGTTATTATATCCAACATATGAGTCTTTTGTTACTTTTTTAACTTCTACTACTTTGCTAATTAACTTAAAAGCTGTTTCTACATCTATTCTATTTGTATTAAAATTTTCTTCTGTTTCATTTAATACTTTCTCTGCTTCTGGCATAACTCCATACATTAAAATTCCTAGTCTTACAGCATTACAAAAAGGCAGTTTGTCTAAATAATAAACTGGATTTGATTTAAAAATATGGATAATAGGAATATTGTTATAATCAATATCTCTAGTTAATTCTTTAAATTCTTCTATTTGATCATAATATTTTTGATCAGGATAATATGAAGAAGATAAGTGAGTAAATAGACCTTCTAAAATCAAATTATCATTATTTAATAAGTAATTATATACAAAATCTATTTCATCTTTATTTTTAAAACCTAATCTATTAAGCCCTGTATCAATCTTAATATGTACTTTTATTCCTTCATTGTCCAGTTCAATTAATTCTTTAAAATAATCTATATTGCTTACAGTTAAAGTCACATTATATTCTTTTATTAACTCAATATCCTCTAAATCAATTGGGCTTAAAACAAGTATTGGAATATTTTTATTTCTTTTGCGAACTTCAATTGCTTCTTCTAAAGATATTACAGCTAAATAGTTAACTCCTGCTTCAATTAAAATATTAACAATGTCATAACCATGACCATATGCATTAGCTTTTACTATACCTATATAGTAATCATATTCTGTATTGCTTACAATATTTTTAACATTATTAGAGAGTATTTGATTGTCTATTTCTATATATTTTTCCATTAATATCTCCTTTATTTAAGATATACTACTATAATTTAATTGTTTTTTAATTTATTTTTTGTATTTCTTGTTCTATTTTATTATATTTCATTCTATCATATTAATATTATTATACATATCTTTTTATTTTTATATAGCATTGTAATTATATTTTTATTTATCTCTGCATATATAAAAACAAAACGGTCTAACTATTATTAGTTATACCGTTTAGTAAAATTTTGTAAAATTATATTATCTGCGATTATAGTTTTTTTTCTTGTCTCTACAAGTTTTGCATCTTACTGGTTTGTTTTCAAATTTCATTTGTTTATAAAATTCTTGTTCGCCTGCAGTAAATACAAATTCGTCTCCACAATCACGACATTTTAAAGTTTCATCTTCAAATTCTGATGTGTTTTCTACTTGTTCTGTTTGTTCTTCATCCATTGTTTAGGGTCCTCCTTATATAAAATTAATTTAAATTATAGGAGGATTTTACCGCAAATAACTAAATCATTTATAGTATAACACATAGCTGCATAAAAGCAAAAGAAATATGATAATTTTTTTATTAAAAACAATATCTTATTTTTTAGTCGTCATTCTTAAAATTATTGCCTTCGTTTCTTCTTTTAAATTTTCCTGAATCTCAGCATCTAATAGGTTCATATCAAAAGCTTCTTCCAATTCTTTTGAATAATCTCCATCTAAAACTTCAGGTGCAACTAATGAAGTATACAATATTATATGATCAATGAACTTATATTTGTATTTTTCAAAAACGCCTTTTTTCTCCCAGTCTTCTCTCGTTTCTTTTATTACAACAAAAATTGATTCTAATCGTTTTGCATTATCAGTGTTTCCACTTACTGAATTAGAGTTTTCAATATTATATTCATACAATGTGTCTGGTATAACTCTAAGTCTTTTTGCCGTCGTGTACACTTTATATGCAAATCCACCGTCTTCATAGAATCCTACACCTGAAAAGCGTATATTTTCTAAAAGTTCTTTTTTATAAAGTTTACTCCAACAAACAACAAAGGTGTAAAATTCATTGTGGTCAAAAATGGCTTCTACTGGATTATCTATATAGTCGACATAGTCGCTTGTTGCCTCTGTTTTATACTCCCAATATGTGCTTGGCAAAAAGTTAAAATTTAAAATATCTGCATTTATTTTTTTCGCTTCTTCATAAGCTCTTTCGTATGTATTTGGTTCAATTCTATCATCTGCATCTACTAAAGAAATATATTCTACTTCCGGTAAGTTTTCGTACACATAGTCTAAGCCTATATTTCTAGAGTTTCCTGGTCCTTTATTTTCTAAATTATTAATGATAACAATTCTTTCATCCTTTTTCGCATATTCTTCTAAAATTTGTAATGTCTTATCAGTAGAAGCATCATTAACACATATAATTTTAATTTCTTTAAAAGTTTGATTAATCACACTGTCTAGTGTCCTTTCAAGAAATTGTTCAGCATTAAATACTGGTATTATTGTTACTATTTTTGCATTCATGTTTTTTCCTTTCATTAATTAAAGTATTATTTTTTATTCTCTTTCAAAATCGTTTTGATCTTTATTTTGTTTGCTTACATCCTTTTTTTCTTCTTCAAAGAAATTTTTTTCAAAAACATCTCCTTCACTTTCCCAAAAAGTTTCATTAAAGACATTCTCTTTTTCTTCTATTCTTTCGTTAAGAGTTTTTTTTTGAGTATATTCTTGAAGGTCTTCTTCTGGCTCATCTTGTGTAATATCTTTTAAATCAATTTCACTTTCTTTTTCATCTGATTTTTCTGAACTTTGCTCTTTTGTTTTTATTGTTTCATTTTCTATTTCTACAGTCTTAGTAGCAACATTTTCAGCAAACAATTCATCATGTTCTACAAAAAGCATTGTTGGAGCATATTCTAAAATTGCATCTTCAATTTGAACTCTTGATAATATATCAATATAGTTTAAAGGTTCATCCCACAAATAAAGATGGGCTTCTTCGCATAAACTTTTCGCTATTAAAACTTTCTTTTTCTGTCCTTCACTAAAGGTTTCAATATCTTTTTCAAATTGAATTTTATCAAAATCAAGCTTGCTTAAAATTGACTTAAATAAAGTTTCATCTATACCATTTTCTTGTGCAAAAACGGAAAGGTTGCCTTTCAAACCTGTTGTGTCTTGAGAAACATATGATATTTTAAGATTGCTCCCTATATGTAAATCTCCTTTATAATCTATATCTTTTCCTAAAATTAGCTTTATTATACTTGATTTCCCAGAACCATTATCCCCTTTTAAGTGTATAATATCTCCTTTTTCAATTGTAAAGCTCATTGGATCAAAAATTTCTTGGTCATCATAAACAATTTGTAAGTTATTGGCACTTACCAAATTATTTCCTCTATACTCTAAAGGATTCATTTTCAAGTCTTCTGCAACTTCAATATTTTTTAAAAGTTTTGATTTTTCTCGAATTGCTTGTTCTTTTCTGCTTTGTGCAAGTGTAGATCTTTTCATTATTTTCGCTGCTCTTTTCCCTACAAAACCCTTGTCCACTCTGTTATCACTTTGTGAAGTGTCTCGAAATTTCCCTGCTTCACTTTGTTGTGCAAAACGAGCAGATTGTTTTGCTGATTGTTCTAACCTTTTAATGTCATCTAATAATCTTTCGTTTTCGCGCAACTCAAAACTATCTTGTCTTCTTTTGTTTTCAAGCCAAGACGAAAAATTTCCTTTTTGTATTTCTATATTTGCTTTATTAATAGATAAAATATGGTCTACGCAAGTATCAACAAACAACCTATCATGTGAAACTAAAATAAATCCTTTTTTTGTGTTTAAATAGTTAGCGACAACAGCTCTAGTTTTAGAATCAAGATGATTTGTAGGTTCATCAATTAATAAGAAATCCGTATCATTTGCAAATAATATTGCCAACATGATTCTTGTTTGTTCACCCTTGCTAAGAGTGTTAAATTGTCTCTTTAAGATGTCCACATCCATATCCAGAAGAGATACTTCTCTCTCTAGTTTCCACTCTTCATAATTTTCAACAATTTCAGGTTTAACTTCTCCTGCTATTTCATATGAATTTTGTTCTGGATTTTTTATAGTATATGGAAAATATTCAAATTTAGTTTGAGAAATAATCTTGCCACTATATTTATATTTATCCATTAATAAATTTAGAAATGTTGTTTTTCCACGCCCATTTCTACCAATAAAACCTAATTTCCAATTAGTATCTATGGTAAAAGAAACATTTTCAAAAATATTGTCATATGAATTTGGATACGCAAATGTTAAATCTTGAACAATAATAGAAGCCATAAAAATTCTCTCCTTTCTTTATAAGTGTTGATATAATAATACCATAGCACGCTGTATCAGTCAATTTAATAGTATCTTATACTTGTTTTTACCTTTGATCTAATTTACTCAATTCTTCATAAAAAACTCTTTGAGTTTTTTCTGTATTTATTAACATAGAGTCTATCATTTCTTTGTATTGATTTTTATTAAGACTTTTATCTATTATTTGTTTTAATATGTCGCTAATTTCAGGAATTTCATTAAAACAATCTCTATAGGGAAATAAATTTTCATACATTTGATATAGATTTTTTTTTGCTTCTTTTATAATTTCTTCTTTTTGCTCTGATAGAGTTATCAATATATACAAATTATAAAAAAACAAACCTAGTAATAAGTATTTGTGTTCAAATAAATCTATCTTGTCTATTATGCTCTTAGTTACAACTAAATGATCATTAAAACTTTTTAGGTTTATATCAGTTGTAGTATTTCCGGGCCTTTCAACTAAATAATTGGCTAAAAACTTATCAACAAACACAAAGCTTCGGCTTTTTGACAAAGCATAATAATATAACAAAGCATCTGTAAAGCTTGTATTGTAAGGCAGTTTTAAGTCTTTTACAAGTAAAGTTTTATATAGTTTAGCGTGAGGAGAAACAGGTATAAACACAAATTTCCCTAATTCTTTGGTATATATATGTAATGGTTCTATTTCAAAAAAGGATTTAAAATTTATTTCTTCTTTCTGATCAAAATATATATGATAAAACTTACCATAAATTAAATCCGCTTTTGTTTTGTTAGCTACTTTATATAATGTTTCTATAGCATTTACTTCTAAGTAGTCATCTGGATCACAAATTGTGAAATACTCTGAGTCAATTAACTTTATAGCCATTTCTAACACTGACCCATAACCACCATTTTCTTTTATTATTGCTTTAATACGATTATCGTGTTTTACATATTCATCTATTATTTTTTGGCTATTGTCTGTACTTCCATCATTTATTGCTAAAATCTCAATGTTTTTATAAGATTGACTAATCAATGAATTAAAACATTTTTCTAAATATTTTTCAACATTATAAATAGGTACTATTATTGAAATTTTTTCATTTAATAATCTTTTCATACAATTCAAAAGCCCTTTCTATAATTTCATCCATATTATAATATTTATATTCTGCAAGTCTACCAATAATATGTAAATTTGTTATTTTTTCTAAATCTTCTTTATATTTATTATGCAAAGCTAAATTTTGGGGTGTTTCTATTGGATAATAAGGAATGTTCCTTTTTTTTGAATTTAATGAATATTTGCAAGGAAGCTCTTTTATAATAATTGTGCTATTGTTGTTTCTTGAGTTTTGCATTAAATGTTTGTATTCTACAATTCTTGTAAATCTTTGTTTCTTTTGAGGATAATTAACTACCGCTGTTGGTAAAACAAAATTAGCGGCCCTTTTCTTTGGCACAAACTTAAGCGATCTATAAGGAAGCATGCCATATTTATAATCTAATAACTCATCAATTGAACCTGTGTATATAAGTAGGCCTTTAAATAATTTATCATTATAAAAAATATTGTTTTTTTTAATTTTTAAAATGTCTTTTGCTCTTGTATTTAATTGTATATTAATATTAGGTTTTGATAACATCTTTTCAAAAATTTTTATATATCCATTTTTAGGTAAAATCTGGTATTTATCTTGAAAATATCGATTATCTTCTGAAATATTAATTGGCATTCTCTTTAAAACTTCAGGATTTATTTTATCAACAGACATGCCCCATTGTTTCAAAGAATAATAATAGTATATTTTTTTATAGACAAAATCACTTAAGTTTTTTAATTCCAATATCTCTGCATTTTGCAATTCTATAATATTTGTTTTGCTATTTAATCCATATTTTTCAATTAACAGTTTTTTTAAATGTTCTGCTATTTTTTTATCATATATTAAATCTAGCGAATTAAAATTAAAAGGTAATGGAATATATTTGTAATCAATATATGCCAAAACCTTATGTTCGTAATTATACCATTCACCAAATTGCATTAAATAATCGTAAACTGCTTTGTTATTAGTATGTAGTAAATGCGGACCATATTTATGAATATTAATATTGTTTTCACAATAATCATAAGTATTGCCTGCAATATGAGACCTTTGATCAATTATTAAAATATTGTTTTTAAGATTGCTAGAAAGCTTTTCAGCTACTACGGTGCCTGCAAAACCACAACCTACTATTATTATATTATAGTTTATTTTTTCCTCCATTATTTTTTAGTTTAATGATTTTTTTCTATATTCAATATCTGATTTAATAATATCTTTTATATCATACTTCGGTTCCCAATCTAACTTTTGTTTAGCCAAACTGTTAGATGCTACTAATTTATCAGGATCTCCCATCCTTCGCTCACCAATAACATAGTTTATCTTGCCATATTTAAAAGCCTCTCCTATAATTTCCATCACTGAAGAGGCTTGGTTTGTTCCTAAGTTTAAAAGTAGTGATTCCTTTTTATTATAAATATATTCTGCCCCCAACACATGTGCTATTGCTAAATCACTTACATGAATGTAGTCTCTAATACATGTCCCATCCTTCGTATTATAATCATTTCCATAAACTTGCACTTCGTCTCTAATGCCTAATAGTGTTTCTACTACAATAGGTATTAAATGAGTGTGTTTTTCTTTTTCATGCCCTATTTCTAAAGTTTTATCTGCACCAGCAACATTAAAATATCTAAGTATACAATAATTCATTTTATAAATTTGTGATACCCATTGGATTAACTTTTCACACGCTAATTTACTTTCACTATAAGGATTCATAGGATTTGTAGGATCACCTTCTTCGCAAATTTCCTTTATAGGGTTCCCATAAACTGCTGCTGTTGAAGAAAACACTATATTTTTAATTTTTTCTTCTATCATCACTTCTAGTAAAACTCTTAAGCCCTCAACATTATTATGATAATATTCTAATGGTTTTATAAAACTCTCGCCAACTAATAATTTCCCGGCAAAATGTATAACAATATCAATTTTTTCTTTTTGTTGTTCTGTTTTTATTATTTGAGACACTTTTTCTTTATCCCTAATATCAGCTTCATAAAAAGTAGCTTTGTCGTGTACCATTGACCTAATACCGGATGATAAATTATCTATTACAACAACATCGTGATTTTTTCTTATAAACTCATAGTTTGCGTGACTTCCAATATATCCCGCACCACCTACTATTAATACTTTCATTTTAATGTTCCTATTCTACAATTTATATGTTTCCTTGTGTTTTAAAACACTATATCTCTTTATTTGCTTGCAACAATACCATAATATCTTCTGATTAATAAAATACCTTTATCTGTTAAGTTTTCTTCAATATATTTGTCTAAAGTATTTAAGTCTAATGCACTAGACATTTCAACATTTTCTTCTGTTTCAGAAAAATTTAATAATATTGGCGTTTTCATTAGTAATGCTGCTAGGTCTTCTTTAGTCTGATAATATTCTCTAGCATGTATTGGAATTAACTCTACATGTTTAAATCCTGCGTCTAAAATATTCTCGTAGTCTATAACGCTAATAGCCTTAAGATCTGCAAAACCTTGTCCTGAACCAAACATCCTTTTTAAACTCCAACAGTCTAATTGATCTACTCCTCTAACAATTAATTTCCCATCTTTTTTTAACGCTTTATAAATTTGCTCTGCATCAATACAAGTGTGTCTTGCAACGATAATGTCAAAATATTCGTCTGCTACATCCATTTGCAAATTATCCATTACTCTAAAAGTAATATTTTTTCTTCCACTTATTTTCAAATTAATATTGGCTGTTTGAATCATTTCTTCTGCAAAATCTGTAGCTAAAATTTCTTCACAATCCGGAAAATAATCTAAAACTCTTTCTCCTCCACCTGTTCCAAGATCTAAAATTTTGCTTTGAAAAGTTGCATATTTATTTATAACATCAAACATATCCCATTTTGTTAAATTTTCAACAGAATATTTTATATCCTTAAAATTCCAATCTTTTATTTTGTTATAAAAATCTTTTTCATTCATAATAAACTCCTTTGCTATATTATTAGTTTTAATTATATCAACTACATGTTTTTCTTCTTTTATTTAATATATTCTAATACTTTTACATTATTATCAATTTCTTTTATTACTTTCATATATTTACTAGCTATTTGGTATCCACTTTCATTAATAGCAAGAGCAATATATTTCCCTTTATCAATATTTTTTAAAAAACTTTCAAATAGTTGTTTCCCATAGCCTTTATTCCTATATTCTTCTAAAATACAAATAGAAGAAATATAATTATATCTTGAATTATCTATAAACATTTTATTGTTAATATAGATATCATTAGTAATTATTCCTTTTTTAAAAACATTATATAATTCTTTTTTTATGGGTACAGAAACTATATATCCTACAACTTTATTTGCACCTTTTAAAAAATATGCACTATGATTAGCATTATATCTTTTTAAATAAAAATTTAAATCTAAATTTTCTTTGTCATAAAATTTGTCATCAATTTCTTTTATTGTTATTAAATTTTCTTTGTTTAAATTAACCGTTTCTATCTTCATTCAAAACCTTTTTGTTTTATCACTAATTTTCGTCATTAGTCACTTGTTCTTGTTTTCTTATTTTATTAACCAATATGTCTGTTGCTCTGTCAATAAGTGCTATTTTTTCAAATACAACTTGATTAGCATATGGTTTTAATTGATTATATATTTCATCAACTCTTTCTTCTGTAAAAGCTCTTCTAAATCTATATTTTAAGACTCTTCTTTCTAAATCTCTTTCTTTTATAACCACTCTTCTGTTTACTTTAAGATTCTTTAATTCACATTTTTTATTAAAAATAATTAACTGTTGAATTTCTGTTTCTGGTAATGCTTCTTCTAAAAACTCAATTTTCTTTTCATTTTGTTGAAGAATATTTAAAAAACTATGTTTAATTCCTAATAGTTTTCTCGTCCATTCTGCACTTTTTGTAGATCCATATATCCAACCACTATAATTTTTACTAGTAATCATAAATAAACCATTAATATTTATATAAATTATATCTATGTCTGCTATTCCTTCTTTTGTGGGAACCTGTAAATTGGTTAAAATTTTTGAATGTCTTTTAATTTTTTCTAATCTCATAAAAAGTAAACCTTCAGAAGAATATTTCGAATTATACAAAAACCTCCTTAAACCAATATTACTTTCTTTTTTATAGTCAGATTTAAAATATTTAATTGCATATGCTAATTGCCTTAATAAATAAGCCAACCAAAATATTAACAAATAATATCTTAAGTTATACATTACAAAAATAAGGTTCTTAAATATCTCTGACAATACTTCTATTCCCTTTCTTATTACATAAATAAATTTAATTTAATATGTTTTTCGTTAAATTAATTTTAACTTCCAAAACATATTCTAATTTAAATATATCATATTAAAAGATAATTAAAAATACTTTTTTTGTTATAATTTTATATGTACAAGTTTTTGTTGATATCTTTTTTAAATTTATAGAAATTTTTTAAATGTTTTTTAATAATTCATAAAGTTCTTCCGGAACTTCAAAAGATTTGTTTTCTTTTATCCAATTATGAATTGTGTTTACTTCTCTTGACTTTAGCAAAACATTTTCAAATGGCACTAAAGTTTTATTATAACTATTTATATTGTTTATATTTCTTTGCATTTTGTCTAATTCTTGGTTTTGTAAATTTATTTCCCACTTTTCTATTTGATTTTCTAATTTTTCAAAAGTTCTAAATTGATTTTTTATACTATCTTCTAATTTATTTGAAAAAGCTGAAAGTATTGCAGTTTTTCCTGAACGTATAATACTACCAACTGATGGATCTATAATCTCTTTTTCAATAGCTTTATCAATTCCAATATTTAATAGTTTTGATGTAGTATTAATTACACCTCCATTTTTTGTTGCAACATCAATTTGATTTATATTTTCAAATTTTCCAGTAACAATTCCAGTTAAAGATTTGCCTATGTCTTTAATAGAACTTACCAAAGTTTTTAATCCTTCTTTAAAGCCCTCTCTAAAAATAGTGTCTTTAATGTCTATTACTATGTCTTCTACTACATCTGGTAATAATGCTTTTAATCCAATGTCTAGAGCAAAATTAGCTGCTTTCCCTAAAGTTGTGTTTAAAAAATTTTCTTGTCCTTTTAAAACTTCTTCTTGTATTTCTAAAGGAACTTCTTTTGTTAAAACATTTTCTAATGTTTTTTCATTTAATAAACTTAAGTCTAATACTTCTTGCATAATAACCTTTCTACCCAAACTATCTTTTTATATTAATTGTAATATCAATAGAATCTATATTATATTTTTGTAACTCTTCACTTAATGTAAAATATATTCTTTTATTTTTGATTATTTTCAAAGAATTTTCTTTTCTTTTTAAAAAATTATTTTTACTTTTGTTTTTTCTTTTACTTTCTTTTCCTTTTTTATTATCCTTTTCAGTTTTACTCTTTGTTTTATTGTTTTGTCTTTGGTTTATGTTATATCTTTTAAAGTTTTGGAACTGAGTATTTATTTTGTTTATCCATGTATTTTGATTTTTTTCAAAAACTAACTTTCTTAGTTCATCTATTTCTTTTTCTATTAACTTTTGTTTTATATTTTGATCGTTAGTTATTAATCCAATTAAATTTTCTAAAAGGAATTCTCCTTCTATTAAAACTTTATTTATATTATAGCTAGATAAGAATTTTCTCAATTCTAAGTCATCTTTATTAATGATTGCAATAATTTCAATATATTTATTAATTTCTAAAACTTCTTTAATTAAAGAATATATGTCTATTGTACCTTCAATATTTGTGTTTAGAACTAAAATGTTAATATCATTATTTGTTTTTAAAAACTCAATAATTCCTTCTTTGTATACAATATCTTTATTCAGCAATATATTTTTAGAACTTTTAAATGATTTATTTAATTTGTTATACAGAGCACTGCTATTCAATGCTGTTAATATTTTCATGTTTTTTCTCCAATAGTTCTTTTTCAAATTCTGATGTTATAATATTTAAAAGCAAATGAGTATTAGAAACAAATAACAGACATTCACCTCTTTTAAAGTTTTTTATTTCAATTTTCTCTTTTTCAGACAAAGTTATATTCTTTTCTAAAGTTTTTATATTTTCTTCTTCTAAGCTAAATATTGCTTTTACTTCTGAGTTGTTAAGTATACTCTTTCCGTATCTTCCTTCATCTAGCGCAAAAATATCTGAAACATCTTGTGTAATAGCTATAGCTCCACCACCATATTTTCTAATTGTTTTAAAAATTTTAAAAATAAATGCGGCTGTTTCTTTATTTGAAGTAGCACCAATAATTCTCCAAATCTCATCAATATATATTAATTTCTTTTCATTTCTATTTTCTTTAATAGTGTCCCAAAATAATTCTGTGAGCAAAAACATTGCATATTTATAGTTTTCTTCTCCTATTGAATAAATATCAGCAACTATTAAGTCATTATTTATAGTTATGTTTGTTCGTTTATTAAAAAATTTCAATGAACCATTTACAAAAATTTCTAATTTGTTTTTAAAGCCATGTAATATATTCTTTTCTTTTATGTTTTTAATTGTCTTTATTCCTTCTTCTATCTCATTATATAAGTCTTCTATAATTGGCATGTCTTGTGAAGATTTAAAAGTTTTATTTAAGTGTATATTTTTAGTTTGTGTGTTTTTAAATAGGCTTTGATCATCAAAGCTTATTTGTTTGTTTTTATATATTTTAATAATATATTTTTCCAATATTGAATATTCTTCTATTTCCATATCATCAAAAATTAAATAAAAAAAAGATTTTAATTTTAATAATTTACTACTCAAATATCCTAGTTTATCTTCAATAGAATTTTCTCTAATCTCCAAAACATTAATATAGCTATCAGAATCTGGGCCTAAAATTATATATTGCCCGTCTAAATTCTTGCACAATATATCGTATTCTCTTTCAGGATCTATCACAAATTGTTTAATGCCAAATAAATACTGTCTTAAAATTTGTAATTTAACAAAAAACGATTTACCTGATCCTGATGTCCCAAAAATGCACATATTGCTATTTTTATATTTATTATTGTCAAATCTATTAAAAAATATGTTTGAATTATTAATAATATTTTTACCTAAAAAAATCCCTTTTTCATCAAAAATATTTGAAAGTATAAATGGGTAAGTAGCAACTAGTCCCGAAGTTAATACATTCCTTCTGGCTGCGTTTTTTATGATATCAGGATTATAGAAGATGGGTAGAGTGCTTTTAAAAACTTCGTCTTCTCTAAAGTTTGCTAATTTTGTAATCAATCCATTTGACTCTAAAATTCCTTGTATTTTATTTAAATTAAAAAATAATTTGTCTAGCTCTTCTGCATAAACAACAATGTATGTATATAAATTGTATAATTCTTCGTTATTTATTTGCATCTCTCGTCTTATATATCTTGCATCATCTTTTGTGTGTGCAATTAAATCTATTTCTTCAGTTTCTTTATTTTCACTAGCCATATTTCCGATATTATATGTTAATTCTTTTATTGCTTTATATGTATCTTTTTTCTCATAAAAAATACTCATTCTTATATTAATATTTTCATTAATTATATTTTTAAAAATAATTTCTGAGTTTTCCCTATTATAGTCAACAACAATTAAGCCTGCATAATACATATTGTCTACTTCTAAATATTTAGGCTTAGATATTGATATAAATGATGGGGCGATTTCATCTTTTTTACTAAAAACTCCCTTTAAAATAGCTCCCTCCTTTCTGCTCCAAAACAAGTAGTTCATAAAGCTCTTTCTTGCTTAATCTCTTAATAATATTGCCACATTTTTCAATCGATACTTTTATCTTCTTTTCCTTGTCATCCAAAGAATGTAAGTGTTTTTCTGTACTTAGTTTTTCTTCTATTTTTGTAAAATTATGTAAACTTTCTTTTTTTCTCTCTTTTTTAATAAAATCCTTGTTTTTATCTCTCTTTTTATGTTTTTTAATTAATAACTCTTTCCATCCTTTTTTTTCTAAATTTGTTTTGTTTTCGTAAAGGATAATATAAAAATTCTTGGAACTAATGTTTATATTATTATTTATTTTTTTTATAAAATTTAAATAATTAAAATAAATTTCATTTATTTTTTTTGTTTTATTTTCTAGGTTTTGACTTTCTTTTTCTTTTGTAGAAAAAATTTTTTCTTTGTTAAGCATCTCTGTTTTTTTATATAATTGCTCATTTAATATTTTAATGTTTTTTTCTATGTTTTCTTTTTGAGATAATATTAAAATTTGAAAATCAAAATCACAGGTTTTTAAAACTGTTTTATATGCATTTATTATAGATTGTTTTTCGAAGTCTGATTTAAGATCATAATTGATGGGAGATATTTTTAGAACTCTAATATATTTATCTTTTGTAATTAATATGTCTTCTATTATATTTTCAATCTCTAGAAAGTCTAATGTATTTATTATAATCTCCTTTTTTTGTTGGCAATATATCACAGATATCATTTTTGTCAACATTACTTTATAAAACTTTTAGTTTTTTGTATTGGAACTACTTTTCTTTTAGTATATAATTAATTAAGAATAAGTTTTAATATGTTTTATAGAAAGTCGGTAAAATGAATTTAAAAGATAGAGAATTTTCTTCTTTTAGCCACAAATCACTTGAAGAATTTAAAAAAGAAATAATAGAATTAGAAAATTTGAAGCTTGGAAACAACATTACTATAGTAGAAGGTAGTTTGCCTATTCTAATTAGTGCACCACATGTTATTGAGCAAAACTTTAGTGGAATAACAAAAAAGAAGGAGCCCTTTACTAAAGCAATTGCTCTTTATTTAAGCAAACATATTAAAACTCATGCTTTTATAAATAATCAGCTTTGTGATATAGATCCTAATTGTTTAGAAAAACATGAATACACAGACAAACTAATCTCATATATTAATAGTCAAAACATTCAACTTGTTATAGATATTCATGGAGCAAACGAAGAAAGGCCTTTTGATGTTGATATTGGTACTTTAGATGGAATAACAGCAAATGCTGATATTATTAATTCTTTAATTAGTTTCTTTAATAAAAACAATCTTTTAGATATAAAAACTAATTTTTTATTTAAAGGTGGTGGCATAACACAAAAAGTTTATAACTCTACTAATTCACAAGTAATGCAATTAGAAATTAATGCTCAAAACAGAATGGATTTCCAAAATTTACAAAAGGTGATTAAAGCTTTAGTTTTATTTATAAAGAATCAAAGTTCCTAATTTAAAGTTTTTTATTTAATTAATAATTTATATAAAAAAACAAGTTTAATTTTAAACTTGTTTTCTTTTATTTATTTCTTGTTTTTTATTTGTTTTTTAGTTCTTTTTTTAATTTTTAATGTTTTATACATCAAGATTGGTTACTAGATTAGTGTTTTTTAGAATGAATTCTCTTCTAGGTTCAACAGCATCTCCCATTAATACTGAAAATATCTCATCTGCATATGCTGCATCATCTACTGTTACTTGAATAAAAACTCTTTTTTCCGGATCCATTGTTGTTTCCCAAAGTTGTTCAGGATTCATTTCTCCAAGACCTTTAAATCTTTGTAGGGTCACATTTTTAAAGCTGTCCCCCATCTCTTCTTTAATTTTATCTAAATCATCTTCACTATAACAATATATTTCTTCTTGTCCTTTTTTTACTACCTTATATAGTGGAGGTTGAGCTAAATACACATGACCACCTTCTAATAAAGGTTTCATATATCTAAAGAAAAATGTTAATAATAATGTTCTAATATGTGCCCCGTCAACATCAGCATCTGCCATTATTACTACTTTATTATATCTTAATTTGGTAATATCAAAATCTTTGCCAAGTCCTGTTCCTAATGATTGTACTATTGGTAAAAGTTTTTCATTCTCAAAAACTTTGTCTTCTCTAGCTTTCTCTACATTAAGCATTTTTCCCCATAATGCCAAAATCGCTTGAAAGTGTCTGTCTCTACCCTGTTTTGCACTACCACCTGCAGAATCACCCTCTACAATATATACTTCACATTTTGCTGCATCTTTTTCAATACAATCTGCTAATTTACCTGGTAAGCTTAAACTTTCTAAAACTGAAGCTCTTCTAGTTTTATCCCTTGCTTTTCTAGCTGCAATTCTGGCCCTTGCTGAAGCTAGTGATTTATCAACTATAATTTTAGCAATTGAAGGATTTTCCTCTAAGAATGCTGCTAGTTCTGAATTAACTAGCGATTGAACCGCTCCCATAACTTCAGAATTTCCTAATTTTGTTTTTGTTTGTCCTTCAAATTGTGGTTCTGTAACTTTAACAGAAATTACAGCTGTAATTCCTTCCCTTATATCATCTCCTAAAAGATTGTCTTCTTTTTCTTTCAAAAATCCTTTTTCTCTAGCATAATCATTAATAACTTTCGTTAAAGATCTTTTAAATCCTTCTAAATGCGTACCACCTTCAATTGTATTTATATTATTTGTAAAAGATAATATGTTTTCATGATATGAACTTGTATATTGTAGAGCTATTTCAATAGGTGTTTTAGATGAGCTATTATTACTAATATATATTGGTTTTTCAAATAGAGATTCTTTCTTTTTGTTTAAAAACTCTACAAATGATGAAATTCCTCCTTCATATAGAAATTCCGATCTTTTCGGTTCGTCATCTTTTCTAAAATCTTCTAAGATAATTTTTAGCCCTTTTGTTAAAAAAGCCATTTCTCTTAGTCTATTTTCTAATAATTCATATTCATATTCAGTTGTTTGAAAAATTTCAGAATCTGCTTTAAATCTTACCTTTGTTCCTGTATCTCCAGCGTCACCTACTCTTGTTAAAGGAGAAATGGTTTTTCCTCTTTCAAATCTTATATGATAATTTCCCCCGTTTTGCCTTACCTCAACTTCTGTCCATTCCGACAATGCATTTACAACTGATGCTCCAACACCATGAAGACCTCCTGAAACCTTGTATCCACTATCTCCTCCAAACTTTCCTCCAGCATGCAATATTGTGTATACTGTTTCAACAGCAGACAGTCCCGTTTGTTTTTGTATTCCAACAGGAATTCCTCTTCCATTATCTTCAATTTTAATTATATTATCTTTTTCAATACTAACTTTAATTTCTGTACAATATCCTGCTAGTGCTTCATCGATACTATTGTCTACTATCTCATAAACTAAGTGATGAAGTCCTCTAGAAGAAACTGTACCTATATACATTGCAGGTCTTTTTCTAACAGCTTCTAAACCTTCTAATACTTGTATTTGCTCTGCACTATAGTTGTTTTCTACTTTACTCATTATTCCTCCGTTGTTTTCCCATCTTTTACTTTAATATATTTAACAATATTAATTTCTTTTTCTTTGCTTTTTTTATTATCCTTGCTTTTTGTTTTTTTAGTTTTTAAATCTTTTTCTTTTATCTCTTCTTTAAGATATTTTTTTAAAGATATTTTAGTTGTAGCTGTGATAAAAATTTGAGTTTTTTCCATATTCTTTAAAAATCTATCTATTCTTTTGCTATCTAATTCTGACATAAAATCATCTAAAATTAAAATAGGACTTTCTTTAGTTTCATTTTTTAATACTTCAAGCTCTGCAAGCTTTAAAGATAAAATTGTAGACTTTTGTTGTCCTTGAGATCCGTATTTTTGAATATTTCTATCATTTAAAAGTATTTCAAAATCGTCTCTATGAACTCCAACACTTGTATGCCCTATAAATATATCTCGTTTTAAATTATTATTCAATTGTTTTACAAATTTGTGTTCATTTTTTAATATTGATGTATATTTTATTTCAATTTCTTCTTGCATCTTTGATATTATATACTTTTGATGAATTAAATTAATTAATTTATTTATTTTATCAATATATTCTTCTCTATATTTAAATATTATTTTTGCTTCATCAGTTAACTGTTCATTTAAAACTTCTATTAATGACATATCAATATCATTAAAGTCTTTTCCTTTATCTAATTCGCTGGATATTTGTTTTAAAATAGAATTTCTTTGATTAAGAATTTTATGATATCTAGAAAGAGAGTCTATATATTTAGGTTTTAGAGAACCAATTAAATTGTCTAAAAATTTTCTTCTTTTATCAGGTCCTCCCTTTATTATATTTATGTCTTCTGGTTTAAATATAACAAGATTTAATTTACCATATAAATTTGAAAGCTTTTTTTGCAATACACCATTTATTAGCACTTTCTTATTATTTTTTTCTTTATCATAAAAAACATTTATTTCATTGTCTCTGCTTTTTTTTAAAAACTCTAAGCCTATATTAAAATAATTATATTCAAACTTAACTATTTCATGATCTTTATTATTTTTAAAAGTTTTACCAAAAGCACAATAATATATGGCTTCAATAATATTTGTTTTGCCTTCAGCATTATCACCATATATTATATTTATTTTATCATGAAAATTTATAGTTTCGTTTTCATAATTTCTAAATGAGTTTAATCTAATTTTTTTTATATACATTAATCATTAGTCCTTAAAGGTAATATTATATATGTAAAATCTTTAGAGTCATCAGTTGATGTAATTAAACAAGGAGAAACTGATGTTGAAAAACTAATATTAATTTCTTCATCCTCTATATTTCTTAAAACATCTAAGAAAAATTTAGGATTAAATCTTAAAACACAATCTTTTCCTTCTGTTTCTACCACTATTTCTTCTTCTGCATTTCCTATTGTTGAAACACAATTTAAATTCATTTTACCAACCGAAATACTAATAGTTACAGGCTCTCTTTTTTCTTTAGCTGTTGAAATTAACATTACTCTTTCTAGTGATTCTAAAAATAGTACTCTATTAATTTTCACCTTTGTTTCAGGCTTTGTTTCTAATAATGAATTATAGTTTAAAAAATCACCATCTAATGTTTTTGTAATTATTTTACAATTATCTAATTGAAAAATAGCCTGTCCTTTATCTGTTCCAATAGATACTGTATCAAAAGATTCATCTAAAATTTTAGATACTTCATTTAATGATTTTCCTGGAATAACAACTTTAAATTCGTTTTTCTTATCCCCTTTAACATCTCTTTTTATATTTCTTATTGCTAATCTAAATCCATCTAATGCTACAACTGTTAACATTTCTTTTTCTATATTAAATAATGCACCTGTATAAAGCTTTCTTTTTTCATCTGTTGAAACTGAAAAATTTGTTTGTTTAATTAAATTTTTTAAATTTCTTTGTTCTAAAATTATAGAATTTTCTATTTTTATTTCAGGTAGTTTAGGGTATTCGTCTGCTTTCATTGTAGATAGTTGATATTTTGATCCCTTACATTCTAATTTTAAAATACCATCCTTATCAACATTAATATTTATGTCTAATTCTGGCATTCTTCTTACAATTTCAGTAAAAGTAATTGCTGGAACTACAATTGCTCCTTCTTTCTTTACTTCAACATTTTCATTTATAATATATTCTATTCCAATTTCTAAATCAGAAGTTGTTAGAATAAGTTTTTTATCTTTAGCTTCAATTAAAATACCTTCTAAAACAGGTATTGTTGTTCTAGTAGGAATTGCATTTAATACAGTAGTAATTCCTTTTAATAATAAGTTTTTTTCAATTTTAAATTGCATATATATCTCCTTTAATTATATATAAATATTAGTAGTAGTAGTAATAGGTATTGTGGATTTGGTGGATAAGTATAAATTTTATTAATTTAATATAGTAAAACATATGTGCATAACTTAGTGGAAAAAACAGCCTATATTATTTTTTATTCACAAAATTTATTTTTTTGTAGTTTTCTCTACTAATTATTGTTTTTTCCCCAAATTTATGTGAATTAAAAAAATGTTTATACTAAAGCATTTTCACGGGTTTTTTATAAAAATATTATGTAAAGATTAAAAAATATTTCATAAAAATTTGATAAATTAAGCCTTGTCGTCATTTAATATTTTGGTTAAACTATCCACAATTAATTTTGTTTCTTTTGTAGTTTTTATCTCTTCTTTTATTTTATTTTCTGCATACATAACAGTTGTATGATCTTTTCTATTAAAAATTTTAGAAATTGTAGCATAAGGAAGCCCCAATAAAGTTCTACACAAATACATTCCTATTTGTCTAGGAAAAGCTATTTCATTAGATCTTTTAGAAGACTTCAAATCTTCAATACTTAAATTAAAATAATTTGAAACAGTATTTAAAATTATATCTGGTGTAATTATTTTTTCGTTTTGCATACTAATTTCATTAACAACTTTTTCTGCGATTTCTTTAGTTATATCGCTTTTTAGCAATGAAGAATATGCAATTAAATTATTCAATATTCCTTCTAGGTCTCTAATATTAGCAATATTTTTTTCAGCAATAAATTTTAAAATTTCATTATCAATAATGAAGTTTTCTTCTTCAGATTTTCTTTGCAATATTGCAAGTCTTGTTTCGTAGTCGGGAAGACCAATATCAACAGTTAATCCCCAATTAAATCTAGACTTCAATCTTTCTTCTAATATAGGAATATCTTTTGGTGGCCTGTCTGCAGAAAAAACAATTTGCTTTTTGTTTTCATGCAATTCATTAAATGTATGGAAAAGCTCAGTTTGTGCAGCCTCTTTTCCTGATAAAAATTGAACATCATCCATTAAAAACAAATCAACATCTCTGTATTTTTTTCTAAACAATTCTGTTTTATTAGATTTTTGTTTTATAGAATATACTAGATCATTTAAGAATCTTTCTGAAGTAACATATAATATTTTAGCATCTTTGTTATATTCTAATGTTTGGTTTCCAATTGCATGCATTAAATGGGTTTTACCTAATCCAACACCACCATATATAAATAGTGGATTATATTTAGTGTAAGGATTTTCTGAAACTGCTAAAGCCGTAGCTTGTGCAATATTATTATTTTGACCTACAACAAAAGTATCAAAAGTATATTTAGGATTTAAATTAGAAATATTATATGAATCACTATTAGATTCCATCTCATCTTTGTTGTCAAAAGCTTCTGCTGCATCTATTTCATTTTGAGATAATATTTCAATACGATAAGCTTTTTTTGTTATATATTTAAAAGTGTTAGAGATTAAATCTAAATATGATCCACAAATAAAATCTTTATGAATATCTGATTCAGCAATCAATACAATAGTGTCATCTGTTAGCTTATTTATTTTCATGTTTTTAATCCAAGTATCATAAGCAATTGTTGTTATCTCTTCTTTTAATAGCTCTTTGGCCGTATACAGCAGTTCTTCTGAAGTCATTTAATCTCCTTATTTTCGAATCTTTCTGTATAAATAATATAAAAAAAAGAGGTAAAAGTCAATTAAGTAAAATAGCACAAAAACAGCTTAAAAATCGGTTGACATAACTTTTTAGATGAATGTTTTAAAATCATTGATTTTATTTCTAAATTAGAGTATAATTAATAAACGATAGAGTAAAAAAGGAGGTTTGTTATGAAAAGAACTTTTCAACCGAAAAATAGACAAAAGAAAAAAGTTCATGGCTTTAGATCAAGAATGAAAACTTCTCAAGGCAGAAATGTTTTAAAAAGAAGAAGAGCTAAAGGAAGAAAAAAGCTTTGTGTTTAAGCACAGGCTTATCTTGTAATTATGAAAAAAAATTTTAGTATTAAGAAAAACTATCAATTTAAATATATATTTTCTAAAGGCAAGTCAGAATATGGTGAAATTTTAAAGATAATATATATTAAAAATAATAAAAAAAACAATAGAATAGGTCTTTGTGTTAACAAAGACATAGGAACAATACCATTAAAAAATAGGGCTAAAAGGTTAATGCGAGAATCTTTTAGACAAATATCTTTAAAAAAAGGCTATGATATAATTATCATGTGGAAGGTAAAAGAAGTAGACAAAGAATATAATGCGGTTTTTGAAGATATGAAAAATACATTTAGAAAATTGGATCTTTTAGATGAAACAAATAACAATTAGTTTAATAAGATTTTATCAAAGGGCTGTGTCGCCGCATTTGAACAAGGGGATAGCAAAGTGCAAGTATCATCCTACATGTTCAGAATATATGATTCAAGCTGTTAAAAAGAATGGCTTGAAAGGCTTTTTCCGAGGTCTATGGAGAATTCTAAGATGTAATCCTTTTTCTAAAGGTGGTTATGATCCAGTTAAATGAGGTGTAAATGTTTGCATGGATAGGTAGCATATCCAATATATTTGGTTATGTATTAAATTTTATATATGAGCTAGTAGGTAATTATGGAGTTGCAATTCTCCTATTTACATTGCTAGCTAAGCTTTTGTTAGTACCATTAACATATTTTCAACAAAAGAATATGAAAAAAACTTCACTTATTAGTGAAGAAGTAAAAAAAGCACAAGAAAAATATAAAGGTAATGATAAAAAAATTCAAGAAGAAACAATGAAAATATATAAAGACAACAACACTTCTCCGCTTGCAGGTTGTTCTTCTTGTATTACAGTTATTCTTCAAATGATTCTAATATTAGCTATGTTTTACTTAGTAAGTGAGCCATTAAAATATATGAGAAATATCGACCCTGAGATGTATAAGCAGTATGAAATAAGAATGTATGAAGAAGTTATTGCTGAAAAAGAAGTTCAAAAAGAAGAAAATAACGAAGAAAACAAAAAAGAGAATGGAGAAGAAAAAGCAAAGGGCGTAGAAGAAGAAAATACAGATGAAAACAAGAGTGAGGAGAAAACTGAAGAGCAAAGAATAAGAGAACTAAGAGCAAAATCAGGAGTTTTAAGACCACAAATGGAGATGATTGCTAGATATAGAGATGAAAATGAAGTGTTTGACATTAACACAAAATTCTTAGGATTAGACTTAACACAAATACCTACAAATAGCTTAAAGAGTTTTAAAATTAATGATAAAGATACATATGTTGCATTAGTTAACCTAATTATCCCGGTTCTATATATGGGAGTATCAATTTATAATCTTATATATACAAATAAAAAAGCAAAAAAAGAAAAAGAAGCAAAAGCAGATCCAAATGTTATAGTTATAGAAACTAAAGAAGTTGAAACGGTTAAAGATGATACAAAAAAAGAGCTTATTAAAAAAGATGATGAAAAGCTTAATTCTGCAGATGTAGGCGATGCAATGAAAGATGCAAACAAAACAATGCTATATTTCTTGCCAATAGTAATGTTTACAGTAACAATGAGTGCACCACTAAGTTTAGCGCTTTACTGGTTAACAAATACATTATTATCTTTTGTAGAAAAAGAAATAGTAGACTTAATTATTAATAAACAAGATGAGAAGGCAGATGTTACAGAGAATACAATAATAGCAACAAAAGTCAAAAAAGAGAAAAAGAAATAGGTGAATATATATGAAAAAAATTTATGAAGGAAGAACAAAAGAAGAGGCTATTAGGGCCGCTTGTAAAGATTTAAATGTTACTAAAGAAAATTTAATAGTAGAAGTTTTAGAAGATGAAATGCCTAAGAAAACAATGTTTAGCATATTAGATCGAAAAAAAATAAAAATAGAAGCACAAGTAAAAAGCACAAAAAATAAAGGAACAAATAAAAAAGAAAAAAAATCAACACATATAGGTAAAAAAATAGAATATAAAGATGTAGATGAAAATATTGTTTTATTAAAAAAAGTACTGGATGAATTTACAGAACAATTTAAAAAAGATGAGTTTCATTATACAATAGAAAAAGACAAGAGTCATATTAATGTTTTAATTAATGTTAATAAAAACAATAAATGGATAGGTTATCGCGGAAAGACTCTAAATGCCTTACAAACACTATTAACAGCAATTTTAGCTTCAAATTTTCAACAATATGCCAGAGTATATGTAAATGTTGGAAAATATAAAGAAGAAAGAAAACAACAACTTGAAGCATTGGCAGAGAAAATTTCTAAAAATGTAAAAGCAACAAAAAAGAAAATAACATTAGAACCGATGAGTTCTTATGAAAGAAAGATAATACATAATTATATTTCGAAAGAAGAAAACTTAAAATCAGAAAGCGTTGGTGAAGAACCAAACAGAAAAATAGTAGTTTCATTAAAATAAATAATACAAATTTTTAGTCCAAAGTTTTCTTTGGACTATTTTTATTTAAAAGGAAGTTTATGGATACAATAGTAGCAATTTCAACGGCACCAGGACTTGGTGGAATAGGTATAATTAGGATGAGTGGTAAAAACTCATTTGATATTTTGTTGAAAATGTTCCAATCTAAAAAAATTAAAGAAACAAAAGACATTCAAAAAAACACTATTATATACGGTCATATTTATGAAGGAGACAATATAATAGATGAAGTTATGGTTTCGTTTTTTAGAGGTCCACACTCATATACAAAAGAAGATGTTGTTGAAATTAACTCACATGGAGGAATAATTGTAGTTAGAAAAATACTTGAAGTATGCATAAAAAATGGAGCAAGATTGGCGGATCCAGGTGAATTTACTAAAAGAGCCTTTATAAATGGTAGAATAGATTTGACACAGGTAGAAGCTGTTGCAAGTATAATAGGAGCTAACTCAGATGAAGAACTAAAAGCATCTAATCTTTTGCTAGAAGGAAAATTACAATTTAAAATAGACTTTGCTAAAGAAAAAATTCTTGAAGTTTTGTCAATAATGCAAGTTAATATTGACTATCCTGAGTATGAATTACCAGCTATAGATAATAAGCAAATATTAAATAACTTGAAGGTTGTTTTACAAGAATTTAATGAATTAGCAAAAAATTTCAACATAGGAGACAAGATAAGGGAGGGTATTTCTGTTGCTATAATTGGCTCACCAAATTCAGGCAAATCTTCTTTGCTTAATTATATTTTAAATGAAGAAAGAGCAATTGTAACAGATATTGCAGGAACTACCAGAGATTCAATAGAAGCCAATATTGTTGTTGCAGGTATGCCGGTTAGGCTTATTGATACAGCAGGTATTCGCGACACAAATGAAAAAATAGAGAAAATAGGAATTGAAAGATCCATAAAAATTGCTAATGAAAGTGATATTATTTTATCTATTTTTGATGTTTCACAAAACTTAAATTCAGACGATAAAAAGATATTAAAACTAATTGAAAATAAAAATACAATTATTCTTTTGAACAAAATAGACTTAAAAAACAAAATTAATATTAAAGATTTTAAGAATAAGCATAAGAAAGTAATTGAAATATCAATTATAGATAAAATTAATGTAGACAAAGTTATTAATGAGCTAGAAAGTCTTATTAATAAGACTTATTTAGATTTTAAAAAAGATTCTTCACTGATTATTATACACGAAAGACAGAAAAAAATAATTTTAGAAACAATTGGTTTAATAGAAAAATCTATCAAAGAGGTTAACATAATACCAGCAGATATGTTATCAACATCTATTGAAGAAATACTAAACAATTTAGCTGAAATAACCGGAGACAATGTCAAAGAAGACATGATAAATGATATTTTTGGCAAGTTTTGTTTAGGCAAATAAGGTGAAAAATGTTTGACGCAGGCAAATATGATATTGCAGTAATTGGAGCAGGGCATGCAGGAGCTGAAGCAGCTTTTGCAGCAGCAAGACTAGGAATGAAAACACTAGTTTTTTCTATAAGCCTAGAATGTGTTGGTAATATGCCTTGTAATCCTAGTATTGGTGGAACATCAAAGGGACATTTAGTAAGAGAAATAGATGCTCTGGGTGGAGAGATGGCAAAGATTGCAGATGAAGCAGCAATCTCTATAAAAATGTTAAATATGTCAAAAGGACCAGCAGTTCATTCTTTAAGAGCTCAAATTGATAGATTAAAATATCAAGAGATTGTAAAACAAAAACTAGAAAATGAACCAAATATTTTTCTAAAGCAGGCAGAAATAGTAGACATTATTGTTGAAGGAAACGATGTTAAAGCAGTGATTACAGATGTTGGAGCTAAATATGATGTTGATGCTGTTATATTGGCAACTGGGACATATTTAAAAGGACAAATATTTATAGGAGACTATGTTAAAGATTCTGGGCCTGACGGAGTAGCAGCTGCAAATAAATTAGCAGATGCATTTCAAAGGCTTGGCTTAGATATGCAAAGATTTAAAACCGGAACTCCTGCTAGAGTCAACAAAAATTCAATAGATTTTAGCCAAATGGAAAAGCAAGAAAACAATGATGATATTATGCCGTTTTCTTTTGAAACAAAAAAACCTATAAAAAATCAAGTATATTGTTATTTAACATATACTAATGATAAAACACATAAAATAATACAAAAAAATATAAAAAAGTCAGCTATGTTTAGTGGTAATATTACAGGAGTAGGGGCCAGATATTGTCCTTCTATTGAAGATAAAATTCATAGATTTGCTGACAAAGAAAGACATCAAGCTTTTATTGAACCAATGGGGTTAAACACAAATGAAATTTATGTTCAAGGAATGAGTTCTTCTCTGCCTGAAGACGTACAATTAGAATTTTATAAAACGATGAAAGGGTTAGAAAATGTAGAGTTTACTAGGCCAGCATATGCAATTGAATATGATTGTTTTAAACCATATGAATTAAAATCATCTTTAGAATTAAAAAAAGTAAATGGCCTATATGGAGCAGGACAAATAAATGGAACTTCAGGTTATGAAGAAGCAGCTGCACAAGGTTTAATTGCAGGGATTAATGCTGCAAGAAAAATAAGGGGACTAGACCCAATTGTTTTAAGAAGAGATCAAGCATATATTGGTGTTTTAATTGATGATATTATTACAAAAAGCACATGGGAACCATATCGCATGATGACGTCAAGAGCAGAGTATAGGTTACTTTTAAGACAAGACAACGCAGATAGCAGACTAACAGAACTAGGATATAGTATAGGATTAATTTCTGATGCTAGATATAAAGATTTTAAAACAAAAATGAAAAAGATTGAAGAAGAAATTAAGAGAGTAAGAAATACAATTATAAAACCTAGTAAAAAAATTAATGATTTGTTAATTAAGTATAATACAGCTGAAATTAAAACTGGAACAAAATTAGCAGAACTAATTAAGAGAACAGAGCTAAGTTACGATATTTTAAAAGAGACAGACATAGATAGGCCGAAACTTCCTAAAATTATTCAAGACGAAGTAAATACTACTATAAAATATGAGGGTTATATTGCTTTGCAAAAAAAACAGGTAGAAAAGTTTAAGACTTTAGAAGACAAAATAATACCTGAAGATTTTGATTATTTGAATCTTAAAGGTATTCGCCTTGAGGCTAAAGAAAAGCTAATAAAATTTAAACCTGACTCTATAGGACAAGCCTCTAGAATTTCAGGAATTTCCCCATCAGATATTTCGGTACTATTATTATATATTGATACATATTATAAAAATGAAAAGAAAAACAATAGTTAAAGCGAAAATAAAAACTTAAAAAATTAGCAGATAACTTTTGGGAATAAGAAACAGAAATCGACAGAGCCCAAAAATATGTAAGAGCATAGCGTGGACAATTGTCCATTTACAAATGTAATTTTAAGGAGAAAGATGGACTTAAATGAATTTAAAGAAGCCTTAACGAAAGGTTTAAAAATTAATAATATAAAACTAGATCTAAATAAAGAGAAGATAGTTCTTTTATATAAATATATGAAATTTATACTTAATAAAAATGAACATATTAACTTAACAGCAATAAGAGACGAACATGAGTTTATTTATAAACACTATATTGACTCATTGTATTTAACTCAATATATTTCAAAAGGAAGATTAATTGATATAGGAACTGGAGCTGGCTTTCCAGGGTTTCCACTATTAATAGCTTTAGACAAAATAGAAGTTGTGTTTTTAGACTCTAAGAATAAAAAACTAAAAATTATTGAAGAATTTGTTTTTAACAATGAATTAAAAAGAGCGAGCTTTATGCATGGTAGAGCTGAAAAAATAAAAGAAGATTATAATTTTCAAAATCAATTTGATTATGTTGTTACCAGAGCAGTCTCAAACATAAAAAACATAATAGACTATTCTATGCCATATTTGAATTCTACAGGAATAGGTCTTGGCATGAGAGGTATGCTTGATTTGGAAGAGCGAAGTCTAATTCAAAAAAATAAAAAAATAGAACAGTTAATAGAATATTCAATTATTGACAAGAAACAAAACGTCAAATATAAAAGAAATTTACTAATATTAAAGCGCTAAATAAAAAAGGTGGATAAAGCCAAGCTTTCTTGTAACAATAAGAGATAACTTTTGGGAATAAGAAACGAAAATCGATGTAGCTTATTAATATGTAAGAGTATAGCGTGGACAATTGTCCATTTACAAATGTAATTTTAAAAGAAAACTCGTTAAAAAACGAGTTATTTTTTTATTATAAAGGAATTAAATTGATAAAAAATAATTTGACTAATATATAAAAAAAATATATTATATACAATACAGAAAGAGAGGAAGTTTTGAGCAAAGTAATTTCAATAGCTAATCAAAAAGGGGGAGTTGGTAAAACAACTACAACAGTAAACTTATCATCAATATTTGCTAAAAAAGGCAAGAAAGTTTTGCTTATTGATGCTGATCCACAGGGAAATGCAACAAGTGGGTTAGGAGTTAGTAAAAAACTAGAAAAATCTTTATATGATATGTTAATTAATGATGTTTCAGCTGAGGAATGCATCTTAAAAACAAAAATTAAAAACTTAGACATTTGTCCTTGTAATATTGATTTGGCTGGCGCAGAAGTTGAATTGGTATCAATGTTTTCAAGAGAAAAAAGATTAAAAGAAAAGTTGGATGTTGTAAAAAATAATTATGATTATGTTTTAATTGATTGTCCACCATCTTTGGGCTTACTAACAATTAATGCATTAACTGCATCAAACTATATTTTAGTTCCTGTTCAATGTGAATATTATGCTTTAGAAGGCTTAACACAATTATTAAATACAGTGAAATTAGTAAAGAAACATTTAAATAAAGAAATAGTAGTTTTAGGAGCGATATTAACTATGTATGACGCTAGAACGAATTTATCAAATGAAGTTGTTCGTGAAGTTAGAAAGTTTTTTAAAAACCATGTGTTTAAAACTGTTATTCCTAGAAATGTTAGGTTGAGTGAAGCGCCAAGCTATGGTATGTCTATTATAGAGTATGATGATAAATCAAAAGGAGCAGAAGCATATTTAAATTTAGCAAAAGAAATATTAAAAATCCTTTCTTTGCATGAGAAGAAAACAACAGAAGTAAAAAAAGCAGAAAAACCAAAAGACAAAGAAATTATAAATGCAAAAGCAATAAACAAAGAAGATAAAAAAACAACAGAAGTAAAAAAGGTTAAAAGATATACTAGAAAAAAGTAAAGATAACTTTTGGGAATAAGATACAAAAACCGATATAGCTTAATAATATGTAAGAGTATAGCGTGGACAATTGTCCATTTACAAATGTAAGTTTTTGTAGAAAGGAATAAAAAATGTCTAAAAAAACGGGACTAGGAAGAGGAATAGGAGCATTATTTTCTGATAATGAAATGGAAGAATATGACCATGATAATGAAAAAGCTTTGGTAAAAACTTTAAAGTTAACAGAAATAGAACCAAACAAAACTCAAGCAAGAAAAACATTTGATGAAGTTAAACTAAACGAATTAGCAGAATCTATTAAGCGATATGGTGTATTACAGCCAATTATTGTAACAAAAAAAGAACATTTTTTTGAAATAGTTGCCGGAGAAAGAAGATGGAGAGCTGCTATAATAGCTGGCCTAAAAGAAATACCAGTTATTATTAAAGAGGATAATGATAGAGATAATGCTAAAATTTCTTTAATAGAAAATATGCAAAGAGAAAATCTTAACCCAATAGAAAGAGCTAAAGGTTTTAAATCTTTAATTGAAAGTCACGACTTAACAAGTGCTGACTTAGCAAGAGCACTTGGATTAAATTCTACAAGAATAAAAGAAAATATTGAATTATTAAATTTAGATGATAGAGTTATAAAGTTTCTTGAAGAAGGCAAATTAGCAGAATCTACAGCAAAAATAATATTAGAACAAAAAGGAAAAGATATCCAACATGAATTGGCTTTATATATAATAGAAGATGGCTTAACAGCAAAAGAAGCAAAAAACAGGTTAAAAGTTAGAGGGAAAAAAGAGAAACCTGCAAAACAAATTGAGGAACTTCGAGAATACAAGGCTTTAGAAAATCGTTTTTCAGAATACTTTGGCACTAAAGTACAAATTCAAGCAGGAAAAACAGATAAAGGCAAAATTATTATTCATTATACTTCAAATGACGATCTCGAAAGAATTATCGATTTATTAAAATAAAAACAGAAAAATAAAAATTTTGCAAATCAAAAATATATGTATAAATTAGCTATAAATATAAAGTAAAGCTAGAGGAAATAAGACCTCTGGCTTTTTTTAAAATTGTAATTATATTTAAATAACTGTTTTTAATAATAATAAAAATCATTTGTTTACTAATAGAGAAAACTTGATGAAAAAAGAGGCGTAAAAATTTTTGAAAAAGACTCAAATATTTTAAAACTCTGTGGTGCTGTATTTGTAAGTGTTTAATAAGATTGAACGAAAAAGGAAAATACGGCAGGAATTAAAAAATATGTCTAAAGTGGAAGGGAAAGAGTAAAATTAGAAAAAAACTAAGGAAAGAGGAAAAGGCTCTGTTATTAAGGGTTGTAGAACTATTAAAAATTTGAGTTAAGAAAAGAGAGTTTTTGAAAATAAGAAGAAGATTTGAGATTATTAAAAAGTGTTTCAAAAAGCATAAAAAAGTTTTGAACATTAAACTTTAAGAAAAACCTGTTTTTGAGAAATCTAAATACCTTCAAAAACACCGAAAGATGAAAAATATAGCAAAAAAGCTTAAAAGTTATAAATAAAAAGATAAAGAAAAATATATACTTAATATTTAAAAGAAGCTAGGGAAATATGCTCTTAAAGACATGATAAAAAAAGCTAAATACTAAAACAACCAAAAGTTTTTGTGTTAGAACAGAAAAGAAGATCTTTTGAGACACTTTTATAAAAAGTCTTTTAAGTAATGAATATTAATTAATAAATAGAGTTTTGATAGCTGTTTAAATATAGTATAAATTTGACAAAAGGCTTCTTAATTGCTAAAATATTTGTATTGAAACCTGGAGAGGTGGTCGAGTGGTTGAAGGCACCAGTCTTGAAAATTGGAACAGTGAAAGCTGTCGTGGGTTCGAATCCCACCCTCTCCGCCAAAACTGGAGAGTTACCCAAGAGGCTGAAGGGGCGGGTTTGCTAAACCTGTAGGGTGTCTTGTAGATGCCGCGAGGGTTCAAATCCCTCACTCTCCGCCAAAAATCTTATATTCTAAATCTATTATAGATCTTATTTATTTCCATAAAAAATTTTAATAAAGACTCGCTAAACAAGCGAAGAATAACAATTAAGGTTGACATAATTCGATTATTGTGTTATATTAAGAAAAACGAAAGGAGGGCCAAGCAATGCCGATAAAAAGTGTTGCAAAATCTTTTACTAAAAAATTTCTCTCTAATCGCGAGTATCAAATATTAGCTGAAGATTTTGCTACAGATGAATCCATAGTTGAACTTATTTTTAGAGACGTTAAAACAAATGAAATCGTCTTCATACCAATACGTATTACTAAATATAAAGAATTTCTTTTTAAAGAAGAAAAAGAAGAATACTTAAGAAAAAGAAAAATTGTTCGAACGATGAAATGGTTTTTATCGAAACATGGTTTACTGGATGAAGAAGTAAGAGTAGACCTTGCTGAAATATCCATTGATAAGAAGAAAGCAAGCTTGAGATATTCAATGAAAATTATTTGTTAAATCACTATAATGTAAGGTGATTTATTTTTTTGTTTAATATAACAAATTATAAGAATATACTACATTTAGCTTACAAAGTTTTTTTAACTTGAAAAGTGAATTGAAATGTAGTATATTTTTTATATACTTATTAAAGGGGTGTAAATTGGAAAAGTTTATAATTGAAGGTAATACCAAGCTAGAAGGTGAAGTAACAATAAGTGGAGCAAAGAATGCTGCAGTAGCAATAATACCGGCTACATTATTAGTAAATGGAGTTAGCAGAATTGAAAATTTACCAAATATAATTGATGTTAAATTATTTTGTGAAATATTAAAAGAACTTGGAGTGAAGGTAACTTGGATTGATGAAAATAGTGTAGAAATAGATGCTACTAAAATTAAAACCAGTGCTGCTTTTTCTGATAAAGTTAAAAAGTTTAGAGCATCATATTACTTAATTGGAGCGCTTTTAGGAAGACAAAAAAAAGCAACTATTGGTTTACCAGGTGGTTGTAATATTGGAGAAAGACCTATAGATCAACACATTAAAGGATTTGAGGCCTTAGGTGCTAGGGTAGATATTAATAAGGATATAGTTTCAGCTAGAACACACAACGGAGAACTAGAAGGAAATTCAATATATTTAGATATAGTTTCAGTTGGTGCAACTATAAATATAATGTTAGCAGCAACTCTTGCAAATGGAGTAACAGTGATAGAAAATGCTGCAAAAGAACCACACATTGTTGATGTTGCAAACTTTTTAAATACAATGGGTGCAGACATTATGGGTGCAGGAACAGATACTATTAGGATTAGAGGAGTGAAAGAGTTAAAAGGTAATGCTACATATTCTGTAGTTCCAGATCAAATTGAAACAGGAACTTTTATGGTAGCTGCAGTAGCATCACAAGGAAATATATTAATTAAAAATTGTATTCCTAAACATATGGAATCTTTGACTGCAAAACTTTTAGAAATGGGAGCAGAAGTTGAACTGGGTGGAGATTATATTAGGGTTTCTTGTGACAAAAGACCAAAAAAAGTTAATATAAAAACGCAACCATATCCCGGATTTCCGACAGATTTACAATCTCAAATGGGAGTGTCTCTGGCTATATCAGAAGGTATTAGTATAATTGAAGAAAATATATGGGATTCAAGATTTAGCTATACTGCAGAATTAAACAATATGGGAGCTAATATTAGTGTAGAAGGTAAAAGAGCTATTTTTACTGGTGTTAAAAAATTAAAAGGCACAGCTGTAACAGCCACAGACTTAAGGGCAGGAGCAGCTCTTCTTATTGCAGGAATTATTGCAGATGGGCAAACTGAATTAAGAAATATAAGTCATATTGATAGAGGATATGAAAGAATAGAAGAAAAATTCAGAAAACTAGGTGCTAAAATTAAAAGGACTTCAGAATGATAAAGTTTATTAGCCTTTTTAGTGGAAGTTCTGGAAACTCATACTTTCTACAAATTGATGAAAACAAATATTTAGTTGATGTGGGCGTTGCACATAGTAAAATTGTTCAAGAATTGAAAAAAATTGGAGAAAAAATTAGCAATATTGATGCTATTTTTATAACACATGAGCATATTGATCATGTAAGAGCTTTATCTCTAATTAATAAAAAATATAATATTCCAATATATATAAATAAAAAGACATTTAATCAAATAAGTTCAAAGATAGAAATTTTTCAAGAAAATAATATTAAATTATTTACAAACGAAGAGTTTAAACATAATAATATAAAAATAAAACCTTTTAGTGTTTTGCATGATGCTATTGATCCAGTGGGTTTTTCTTTTTTTGATAAAAATGATAATAAAGCAACAGTGGTTACAGATTTAGGGAAAATAACAGATGAAGTTTATGACAATGTTGTTGGGTCAGACTTACTGGTGTTAGAAGCAAATTATGATGAAGAACTAATTAGATATTCAGAATATCCGTTGGAATTAATAAATAGAATTGTAAGTTCAGAAGGTCATTTGCCTAATTCAGAATCATTAAACTTGGTTGCAGACTTAGTTGATAAAGGCTTAAAACACATCGCTCTAGCCCATATTAGCAGAAGTAATAATAATTTTGAAATAGTTTCACAAATGTTTGAAAACAGAATAAATCTTAACAAAGATATAAAAGAAAAAGCGAACATTAAAGTTTTAAGACATGATGGTCATAGTGAAGCATTAGTTATTAAAGACAAATAAAAAAACAACTAAGTAGTTGGCTTGTAATAAATTCTTACAAGCTTTTTTTATTTTAAAAAATAATTTATTTAATGGTTTAAGCGCTGTTAAGATTTGGTTTAGGATAAAGAATTTTGTTAAAAGTGTAAAAAAAAATAAATAAAAAAAGAATTATTTCTTATATTTAAAAAACAATTTTTAATAAAAAACTTAAAAATTTTTACAGAAAGAGAATGTTTTTTTAGTTTATAAAAAATATTTAAATAATAAAAAAATTTAACTTAATTTATATTAATCGTTGGAAAAAAACTTATAAATATCGTTTTTGGGCAAATTTAAATCTCTTGCTACTTTTTTAAGAGCCTCTTTTTTTGTAAGCCCTTGGTTGACATAATATTCCAAGTGTTTTGGTAAAGAAATATCAAAATCACTTGTATAAATATCTTTATCTGATTTATCAATTATTATTACAAACTCACCTTTGGGTATTATATTCATTTGAAGAATTTTATTTGCTGTACCCCTATAGTATGATTCGTTTATTTTAGATATTTCTTTAGCAACACATAAATTACGATCAGGCATAAATTCATTAATTAATTCAAGTGTTTTAAATAGTCTGTGTGGAGACTCGTATATGGCAGAAACAAAGGAAGAGAGCATAATTGAATTTAATTCTTTTTTATAGTCTTTTAGAAATCCATAAAATACAAATTGAGATAAATCAAATCCTGAAGCAACGAGAGCAGAAACAAAAGCTGTAGGACCAGGAACAGAAATTATGTTAACCTTATTTGTAATACACTTTTGTATAAGGATATTTCCAGGATCAGAAATTAAAGGTGAACCAGAATCTGAAACTAAAGCAATATTCTTTTTATGCAATAGTAAGCTAATAGTTTTTTCAGATTCACTTTCTTCTTTGTGTGTATAGTAAGAAACAAGCTTGGTTTTAATATTAAAGGCAGACAGAAGCTTTAAAGTTTTTCTTGTATCTTCACAAAGAATTATATCAACTTTACTTAAAATTTCTAAAGTTCTCTTACTGATATCAGATAGATTACCAATAGGTGTTGGTACTATATAAAGTGTACCAAAGTCTTTGTTTATCACACTTACCTCTCTTACATCAACTTTTTTAAAGCTTATATTAAAGCAATATTTTAAGAATTATGTCTACCACTTTTTTGAAGGGTACTTTATTGCTTCAAAATAAAAATTTTTACTTTATATTAATTATTATAACACAAATTCAATTATATTGATAAAAAACTTGAGATTTTAAGAAAGGTCCTTAAGAGAATGTTTTAGCTTATTAAAATAAATGAAAGATACCAAAAATTATTATATTAATATAAAAAATAAAAAAATTTTAGTTTTCGCAATTTATAAAACTAAAAAAAATAAATTTAATATAAAATATTTAATTTTATTTGTGAAAACTTTAAAGTGTATAATAAAGTTTAATCTTTATTTATAATATAAGGATCTTCTATTTTAAGGAAACTATTTGCGTTCTTTACAAATTTAATCAAAATTAAACTAGGTTTTTTCTTTGAACTTGATAAAACATTACGCAATATTTTTGGTTCAATATTATATCTTCGCGAAGTAACAAATAAATCTACTAATCTTTCAGGTTTATTTATCATAAAAAGAACCCCTTTATCTTTTAATAATTTGCTTGCAAGATAGAAAAACTTATCTAAAAAGTCTTCATCTTCAAATTTTGCCTCTAACATTTCTTTTGACTCAGACGGTATAGAGCTTGTGTTTATATAGTATGGAGGATTACTTAAGATAATATCTATAGAATTAGGATTTATTATTTCTAATATTTGATCATCTTTTATATCAAAATTTAAAACTTCATATCCTTCTAAATTGTTCAATTCAATGTTTCTTTGGTTTAAGTCTGCAAAATATGCTTGTTTTTCTATAAAGTACATTTTTTTAATACTTCTATAAGACAAATTTGATTGAAGTTTTTTATCTATTAATCTCGAATATAGAAGACCAACTACTCCAGAACCAGAGCACAAATCAACAATGACATGATTGCTACTATCTAGTGCTGCAAATTTTGCTAATACAATGCTATCAATGCCAAATTTAAAATATTTATTGTTTTGAATAATTTTTAAATTATATTCTTTAAACTTTTCAATTGCTTCGTGAGCAGTTTCGTTTTTAAACATATATTCTCCTATAAAAAGTATATAATTAATAAATCTTTTGTCAATTCTATTGCTTGACAATAATACATGGATAAATTAAAATGCCTTAAGTTAAGTAAAAATAAAAACAGTTGTTTTAAGCTCAAGATACGATAATATCAGCTTTAAAGACAAGAAAATAAAAATTAAAATATTTGAAAAATGATTTTTTTAAATTTTGAAATATTGTTAATTTAAAATTTTTTGAAAATTTTTTGAAAAAGCTTAAAATTTTTTGAAAAATTTTTATTTAAATAATAATTCTATAAAAGCCTGAGAAAACAAGCTTTTAAATTTGTTTGATATAAAAAAATATTGTTATTTATTTCCTAAAGTGATATAATTTACTAAAATACATTTAGATAATTGAGTAAATGTTTGGGTAGAAAAGAGTACAATATTAAAATACAAGAACTGCCACTTTTAGAACGACCATATGAAAAATTAGAAAAGAGAGGTGCGAATATCCTCTCAAATGCTGAATTATTGGCAATAATAATTAAAACAGGTACTAAAGATAAAAATGTAGTACAAATTACCCAAAAATTATTGACACATAATTCATATAAAAAAGAAGGTTTTAGATTTTTACATACTATATCTATTGATGAATTAAAACAATATGAAGGTATTGGAAAAATAAAGGCTATTCAATTAAAAGCTTTATCAGAAATTATTAAAAGAGCTTCATCTCCAACCTTGGAGTATAATTTAAAAATTAAATCTCCCAGAGATATTGCAGAACATGTTATGTCAACTCTTAGATATGAAACAAAAGAAGAAATACAAGTAGCTCTTATTGATATTAAAGGCAATTTAAAGAATATTATTAGTGTACAGCAAGGTGGAGTTAACGGAATAAATGTTGAATCAAAAGATATTTTTAAAGAAGCAATAAAGCAAGATATTCCGAGAATAATACTTATACATAACCATCCTTCTGGTGATCCAACGCCCAGTATTGAAGACATAAATTTTACTAAATCTATGCAGAAAATTGGAAAAGAGCTTAATATTGACGTTATGGATCACATTATAATTGGTGATGGTATATATAAATCAGTAGTAGCATATATGACAGAAATTAATATTTAACAAAAAATATAAAAATAAAAAAACGCGTTAAAGAAGGTAGTAAATGAAAAAAAGAAAACAATCCCAAATGATAGGTATAATTTTATCTATAGTTATATTACTTTTAATAATATTTTTTACGAATTTAGATTTATCTAAGTACTCATATGCTGAAGCAATAACAGCGAAAATTACTTTGCCGTTTAAAAAAGTCCAAATGTTTTTTATGAAACAGAGTAAAGACAAAACACAATATTATGACTTAATAGCATTACAAGAGGAAAACTCAAGCTTAAAAGAAGAAAATAAAGCTTTAAATGAAACTCAAAGGAATTATGAAGTTCTCCTAGAAGAAAATAAAAATTTAAATGAAAAATTAAATTTAAAACAAAGATATAGCACATTTAACTCTGTACCGGCAAGCGTTATTGCTAAAGAAAATTCAAATTATTCAAATCATAGTATAATTGATGTTGGTTCTAAAGATGGTGTAGAAGAAGGAATGGCGGTTGTTACAGAAAATGGACTATATGGCAAAATTTTATCTGTTACTGAAGTTAGCTCAAAAGTAGAATTAATTATTGATCCTGCTTCAAAATTTGCTGTAAAAGTTAGTGAGAGATCAGAAGATTTAATTTGTAAAGGCAGTTTAAATCCAAATAAAAGATTAACTTTAAATTTTTTACCCATAGATTACCAACTTTTAAAAGGTGAAATTATTAGAACAGCTAAATTGGGAAATGATTTCCCTCCAGGAATTTATGTTGGGAAAGTTAAAGAAATGGCTATTTTAAAAAATGTTTCTGAAACTTATGCGATTATAGATTCGGCAGTAGACTTTGATAAAGTATCAAATGTTTTAGTTATTATTAAATAAGGATAGGAGTATATGAAAAAAGTTTTAACAATATTTATTTTATTATTAATATTATTTATAACTTATCTTTTGCAATTTACAGTTTTTGCTAAATACACAATGTTTAATGTTCTTGCAAATATTGTTATTATTTTTTTTATATTTTTAGCAACCTATAGTAATAAAATATATTCGTATATAATTGCAATTATATATGGTTTTTTAGTTGACATAAGGTATGCAAACCCAGTTGGTGGCACAATCTTTGCTTTGATTTTAATTATAGAATTTACTGTTAGGCTAAATTCTTTGCTATATGTAAATAGTAGGCTTGCTACTATGATAAAAGTTTTTATATTAACAATAGTATTTGAATTTGCAAAATATATGATTAGAGTTATTATTTTAACTTTTGATTTGGAACTTTTAGAGTTTTTTAAAATTGTTAGTATACAAGCAATATATAATATGTTAATAATAATGGTTGTTTATCCTATATTTAAATATGGTGGAGAGCTTGTAAACGAAATATTAAACAAAAAAAATATTTTGACGAGGTATTTTTAAAAATAAATGAAAAACAAACAAAACAAAGAATTAATTAAAAACAATATTAGATATAACTTTATGTTGGTGCTTGTTTATTTAGCTGGGATAGTATTAGCTATAGCACTTTTTAAAGTGCAGATTTTAGATGGCTTACAATATAGAGAAGAATCAAATGATAGATTAATAAGAGAAACATTAATTAAAGCTAAAAGGGGAAATATATTAGATAGAACAGGAAAACCTTTAGGAACAACAGAGCTATCATATGGTTTAGAATTATATAAAACTCAAACAGATGATGAAAAATTAAATGATTTGTCATTAAGATTAGTTAATATATTAGAAAGAAACAAAGAAAAATATAATAAAGGTTTAATTATAAAAACAGATCCATTTTCTTTTATAATTAAAGACGAAGAAGAAATAACAAATTGGAAAGAAAGAAAAAATATTCATCAAGAAGCATCTGCAAAAGAAGCTTTTTACTTATTAAGAGATAAATATAATATAAAAACCGAAGATATCGTAGAAATAGAAAAAATATTAAATATTAGAGAATTAATAGAAGAACATGGCTATGGGCAAGTTTCTGGACTGGAAATAGCTGAAAACATTTCTAGAAAATCAGCATTAGAAATAACGGCTGATTCAAATAGACTTTCGGGAGTTAATGTAGTTAGCAAGCCAACTAGAAAATATAATGTTGATACTTTGGCAGCTCATGTTATTGGATATATTGGAAGAATAGATGAAATTGAATATGAAGAACGTTCAGATCAAGGATATCAAATGAATGATGTTATAGGTAAAACAGGAATTGAAAGAACATTCGAAGAGTTTTTAAAAGGCAAAGATGGCTTAAAACAAATTGAAATGACAATTGAAGGAAATGTTATAGGTGAATATACAATAAAGGAGGCTACAGATGGAGCTGATGTTATATTAACTATAGATAATAGTGTTCAAAAGATTACGGAAAAATCTTTAACAAGCAGAATAGCATCTCTAAGAAGACAAGGATATAGAATAGATGGCGGTGGAGCAGTTGTATTAAATATTCATTCGGGAGAAATACTAGCAATGGCTTCATATCCAACTTTTTCTCCTTCAGCTTTTTTGGGAGGTATCTCGGAAGAAAATTGGAAAAAATATAATGCAAGTACACATCCTTTAATGAATAGAACTATACAAGGAACTTATTCTCCGGGTTCTTCTTTTAAAATGATTCCAGCTTTAGCAGCATTAAATGAAAAGAAAATATCTATATATGATAGAGTATATTGTTCTGGAATATATAATAGAGCCCATAAGCCTAGATGTTGGACCTATGCATATTCAGGAGGAGGGCATGGCTCTCTTAATGTTTCAGGAGCATTATCAAATTCTTGTAATGTGTTTTTTTATGAAATGGGTTATAGATTAGGTATAGATAAATTAGAAAAGTATACAAGGTATTTTGGATTAGGAGAAAAAACAGGAGTAGAATTAAAAGGTGAAACTGCTGGTTATGCTGCAGGCAAGAAGGTTGCAGAAGAAAAAGGAGAAACCTGGACAGAAGGAGGAACTTTATCTGCAGCTATTGGACAAAGCTATAATTCTTTTACTCCTTTGCAATTAGCCAAATATGTGGCAATGGTTGCAAATGATGGAAAAGTAGTAAAACCTACCATTGTCAAATCTGTTATTAGTTCAACTGGATCTGCAATATCAAAGGAAGAAATTAATAAATCAGTACAAAAAGAATTGGGATATACATATGAAGAACCTGAAAATATAAAATTTAGCAAAAGTGATATAAATGCTGTGCACAGAGGAATGAGAGAAGTTACTTCTGGTGGTGGAACAGCAGCATGGTTATTTACAACTTTACCGATTACTATAGCTGGGAAAACAGGAACAGCTGAAGCTGGAAACTTTGTTCATGGAACCTTTGTTTGTTTTGCTCCATATGAAAACCCTGAAATAGCTATAGCGGTAGTAATAGAGAATGGGCAAAGTGGCGGAGAAGCAGCTATTGTAGCAAGAGAAATTCTTAAAGAATATATTGGAATGAATGCAGTTCATATAACAGAAAAAATGACTGTTCAAAAAGAAGGCTCATATATATTGTAAAACTAGCATGGAATAGAGATTTGTGCTATAATATTAATATAAAGAAATTTAAAAGATTTGTTAAATAAGAGAAAACGAAATAAAGGAAGTTTTTTGAAAAACATAATTTTTTGTTTTTTTTAAACTTAAAAAAGGAAAACTATAAAATTTGAAAAAATTTTTGTTATAAATATTTTTGAATAAACAAAAGAAAAAATTAAAAAATAAAGAACAAATGAAAAATTTTAACTAAATGTTGTTTTATTAGGACTAAAAGACAATGTTTTTTGAAAATAAAAACTTGTTCTTTGTTTTTTTATCTTTAAAGAAATTTTTCACTTTCAAAATAAAGAAAATTATAAAAATTAAAAATAAATAAAATATAATAAAAATATAATAAAAAAAATAGCAAAAAACTCAAAAGTTTTAAATTTAAAAAAAATAAATAAAAACATTACCTATATTTTAAAAATAAAATAAATAAATTAGATTTAAAGTTAAAAAACTTTTAAATACTAAATAGAATGTAGCTAAATTGTTACACAAAACGGTGCTGACACTAAGAACGTTTATATTTAAAGGGATTTTAATCTTATAAAAACTAATTTCCTAAATTTTGATATATATATAGTAAAAAGATGTTTGATATATATAATTGATTGTGCAAAAATTAAGATTACATTAAAGAAAATTGAATGGAGGTTCAAATGCAAAAGACAATATTATCAAAAATAATTGCAGTAGTTTTATTACTGGTATTTATATTGCCAGTTTTTGGTACTACAGCATATGCTGTTGCTGAAGAGGTAGTAGCAATTCAAGAAAATCTAAGAACATCTACTAGATTTGTAGATGCAAGCCTAGCTTTTATGCGAGGAGAAGAAACTTTAGACTATATTGTAGCTGATGTAAATGATAAAAGTTTAAAGCTAAGGATCTTTTTAAATATAAAAGACGAAGGTTATTTTCAGGGAGGACAAATTGAAATAAGAAATCCAGAAAATCTTACATATGAATTTGTAGAACCTGAAGAAAAGTCGGATTTAATTCAATCTGTGGAAAACTATATGGTTAAATTAAATCAAGTCAAGGGTATGTCTGAAACATATTTAGAAATTCCAATTAAATATAATGGAATTGATAATGTTGATTCAAAATTATTGTTAAATAAAAATGAAATTGAGTTAACGGGTGAATATGTGAATGCACAAGGCCGTAGATATGATGTATTTAAAAGAGTAGCATTAAGCTTAAATTGGATTGATAAAAAAGAAATAGAAATTAACAACCAAGTACAAAAATTTATTAAACATGAAACAACTAGTGGAAAAGAAATCATCTTACAAAACTTAATTGTTGTTAAAAACAAAAATTCTGAAATTTCTCTTCCAACTCAAAAAATGGATATTGATATAAATCTTTTAAAACTAGAAGATAAGTATCCGAAAACAGTTAATGTTGCTATCCAAAAGGCAGAATTGTTTAATAATGAGGGTAAGATTCTTTTAGGAAAAGAACTTTATACTTGGAACAAAGATAAAAATCTGCTTCAAATTCAGTTAGAAAATGTTAAAAATGAAGATGAAACATATTCATCAGGTAATGGAGACCTGGAGATTCTTGTAACTTCTTTCTATGAAATTGAAAATGACTTTACAAAATATGAAGGAGATATGAATACTCTTGTAAAACAATTTGTGTTAACAGGAAGTGAAAAGTTAATTGAAATACAGAAAAGCTTACAAACTAATTTAAAACTGGACAAAGAAATTGGTGAAATGATTGATGTTTCAGAATTAACGGAAATAAATAAATTAGCCAAAGGTATTCTTTATGTAAACTCTATAGCCAGTGAAATGAAAGCAAATCTTGTGAAGTCTAGAATGAAACTAGATATATCTAATATTGATATAATGGATTCAATACATATTGTTGAAAATGAACCTCAATATAATAATAAAAGCAGCGAGAAAAACTTAATATATAAAACAATAGAAATAAACAAAACAGAATTTGATACAGTTTTTGGAGAAGGATATGTTGACATATATTCTGATGGAAAATTACTAGGAAGAATTGATAATAAAACAATTCAAGTTAATAATAAATATGTTTTTGAGTTTAAGGTCCCAACTTCAAAAATTAATATAGAAACTTCAAAGCCAATTAAAGAGGGTGAAGTTTTTATAGAAATTACAAGAAACTTAGAAAAATCATCACAAAGTATGAATGCAATAAGAGAATTAAAATCTCTAAACATAAACAAAAAAGCATATGTGGTTTTTAATAATAAACACACATTATTAAATGACATTAGTCATACAATAGACTTAGTCGATGCTAGCTCAAATGTTATAGTGACTACAAACAAAATGGAACTTTCAACAATAAAAACTAATGAAAATGTAGAATTTATTATAGCTTTAAATAATGATAATCTAGTATCAGATGTTTATGGTCAAACTGTTTTAGAAATAGTATTACCACAAGGAATAAAAGATTTAAAAGTAAAAGACACAAATTTAATTCATGGGAATGAATTAAAGATAGCAAGCGCTAAAACTGTTAAACAAGGAACACAACATTTATTACAAATTGTTTTAACTGGTAATCAAGATGGATTAAGCTCAGGACATTTAATGAATGGTACAAATATTATAATTAATACAGACATAACTTTGGATCAATGGACAACTAGTAAAGATGTTTCATATCAATTGAGATACTCGAATGTTCTAGCTACTAATTATAAAAACAAAGTACAATGGGGCATGAGTTCAACTTTTGTTAACTTTGAAAAATTTGGAAACGGCTTAGTTGAAGGTAAGTTAAAATATGTTGCTCCACAAGGATTAGTATTAATTAATGAATTTGAAAAATATAATAAAAAGAATGACTCAGTAATATCTATTAATCAAGGATATAAAGAAGGTAAATTAGATGTTTTATCAGGAAAAAGAATTATTAATGCATCTATTTATTTGTTAAATAATAGAGGTACAGAAGTAACTAGTCCTACGGTATTAGGAAGAATACCAAGTAAAGAAAACAAAAATATGTTTACAAATGAATCGTTGGGTTCAACTTTTGATATGAAATTAATAAAAGGAATTGAATCGGTAGATGGCAATGTTAAAATATACTATTCATCAAATCCGAATGCAACAAATGATCTGAAAAATGTAAATAATGCTTGGACTGAAACATTAAATCTTAATGAAGCTAAATCATATTTAATTGTTTTAAGTGACAAATTAGCAAATACAAAACTAATGAGATTTAATTACGCCTTAGAAATTCCAGCTAATTTAGAACATAATCAAACAATACAAACATATAGCTTGGTAGAGTATGGGGCTAATACATCTAATGGGAATATTAGATATTACCAAATGGCTAGTCCTATAGGTCTTTCTACAGGAGAGGGAGTACAACTAAACATAGATATTAAAGCTAATAAAGAAAAAATAACAGAAGCTGAAGATATTGTTTATTCATTAGAAATAAAGAATGAAGCAGTAAAAACGGAAGCTAAAAATGTAGAATCATATTTTAAAATTCCAGAAAACTTAAATTTCAAAGGTATAAGAGATGATGGTACACAAACAAAATTAAAATTGTCAAATGACAAAAAGGGAGTGTATTTAACATTAGGAGACATAGCTGTTGGAGATTCAATTACCAAAGATCTAGTGTTTACAGCTAAAGAAGTTGCGATTGATCAAAATATAGAATTGGCTGTAAATGTAGCTGCTGAAAATTTTGAAATTGTAAAGTCTAAAAAAGCTTTAGCTAGTACTATTGAAAGAGAAAAACTAATGGTGTTTATAGAAGATTTAGATGAAGGCTTAGAAAAATTAAACATTTATCCTAAAACAATCAAAAACTATGGTGTTTCAGTTATGAACACTACAGGATTTTCATATAATGAAAAAGACGAAATAGTTACATATAGTGAAATTTTTGGGAAGGTAAATTTAAGCCTGCAATTGCCAAATACTATGGAATATGTAGCAGAAGGAAGTTCTTTATATAGAGTTACAGAATATAATAGAGTAACAAATCTTTTAAAAATAGAATTAATCGCAGATCAAATGGAAGCAGGAGAAAAAGTACAATTTAATTTATCGCTTAAATTAAAGGATACTTTACCCGCATCATACAATAAAACGGTGAATCTATCATTAAATGCTACTACTAAAATAGGAAACACAAATGTTTCTTCTACATCAAATGTTATTACTAATTATATAGCTGAAAGAAAACTAAATTCTAGTGTAGAAATATATGATGTAGAAAATTATAATAAAAAACCATTAAAAGAAGTGCAAGAATACCAAGATATATTTATCAAATATTCTTTAAAACCTACATACTCAATTTCAAGTGGGAACTTTATGTTTGTGGCACCAGCAGGAGTTAAGGTAAAAGCAATTTATAAATATACAACAGATAAAAACAATGTTGCAGCATTAACAACAGGATATGATGCTACAGGCAACCATACTTATACATATCCTTTCTATATACAAGCAAATAAAAAGACAGATCTTTATGTACAGGCATATATAGAAGGGATTGGTGAGGCAAGCTTAAAAACATTAACATGTAAAATTGGAATGGAAGGATCATTACATACAATAAGTTTTAATGTAAAAAAAGGTGCAATTCAAAATATAGTTAAAGGAATGTATGATAAAGGAAAAATAAACTTATCTCCCGCAGATAAGAAAAAATATGGAATAGGGACGGGTGGAGCTAGTACAGGAAACAATTCTGTTTTAGGAACAACATGGATTGATAATAGTCAAACAGGTGTTTATGCTTCAACAAATCAACCAGCAAGCAAAGTAGTAGTAGAATTAGTAGATAATGATACGAAAAAAGTTGTTGCTAAAACTATGTCAGATGAAAATGGAAAATATCAATTTGATAATATTGTGAATGGAAATTATTCGGCGGTATTTAAATATAATGATAATAAATATGTTCCAACTGCATTTAATGTACAAGGAGAATTAGAAGACAACTCAAAAGGTGTAAAAGTTAATTTAGAAAGTCAAGGAACAAAGAACATAGCTGTAACAGATGGAATACAAGTGAACTTTGCTAGTGTGAAAAATATAGACTTAGGATTGGTTGAAAAATCTAATTTTGATTTAAAATTAAATGGAGAAATATCGGAAATAATAGTTCAAAAATCGGATCAAAGTTCAGAAACATATAATTTTAAAGACAGACAAACAATCAAAATTGAATTAGACCGTAAAAACTTAGATAATACGAAAGTGTTTGTCAAATATAATATTAAAGCTATTAATGAAGGAGAACTTGAGGGTAATGTACTAAAGCTTAATGCATATATTCCTGAAGGAATGAAACTTGCTGAAAATCTTAACCCATTATGGGAAACAGATAAAGAAGGCAATGTATTTACAACTAGTCTATCAGCAAGAAACCTTAATCCGGGAGATGTAGAAGAAATAAACCTAATATTAGTAAAAGATTTTAGTAATGAAAATTTAGGCTTATCTACATTGGGAATAGAAATAGCGGAAGCTAAAAACAGCCTTGGCCTAGTAGATAGAGATTCTACACCAAATAATAAAAATTTAGAGGAAGATGACTACATAGGCTTAGAATTAATTTTAGGTTTAAATACAGGAAAGAAGGTTGCATATGCACTATTAATGCTAACAGTAATTAGTGCAATCGGTACAATGGTCTTTCTCGTGTTAAGAAAAATAAATGGAAAGGAGATTAAATAATATGAAGAAAACAGGAATATTT